>JAEKKO010000227.1 GCA_019510335.1 Novosphingobium sp.
GGATTGTCCGGCCAGAAGTGCTTCGGATACTGGCCGCGCAAATCGGCGCGCACCGCGGCATAGCCGTTCCTCCAGAAGCTGGCGAGATCGCGCGTCACCTGCACCGGCCGCCGCGCCGGCGAGAGCAGATGCAGCAGCAAGGGCACACGGCCGCCGGCGAGGCGCGGCGTATCCACCGCGCCGAACATCTCCTGCAGACGCACCGCGAGCACGGGTGCTGCCGGGTCGCTGTAGTCGATCGCGATGCGCGAGCCCGACGGCACGGTGACATGCGTCGGCGCCGCCTCGTCCAGGCGCTTCTTCAGCTGCCAACCCAGCTGCGCCTCGAGTGCCGCCTTGAGATCGACGCGCGCCAGATGGGCGCGGCGCGTGATGCCGGTGAGGAACGGCGCCAGCCAGGCCTCCAGACCGGCGCTGAGCGCGGCATCGCTGAGATCCGGCCATTCGGCGCCCTCGCCCTCCGCCGCCCGCAGGAAGGCGATGCGCTGGCGCCAGGCCGCGATCTCCGGCGTCCAAGGCAAGGAAGCGAGACCCATCGCGCGAATGCCGTCCATCATCGCCGCCACCACGGCATCACCCGACGGCGTCGCCAGCGCGCGTTCCTCCAGCACCAGGGACCAGAGCCGCCGCTCGGATTTCGCCTCGACGGCTTCGAGGCGGGCATTCCAGGCGATGACCTCCACCGTCTCGATCTCCTCGGAGAAATCGTTTTCGATCTCGCCCAGAGTCAAAGGGGCGGCCAGGAAGATCCGAGCCTCGCGCCGGTCGCCGTCGAGCGCGGCCACGGCGAGGAACTCTTCGCGCCCCAGCGGATCGGTTTCCGCGAGCCGCGCCCCCTTGCCGTTGGAGAGTCGATACTGGCCGGGGCCTCCGCGCCTTTGCCCCAGGCGATCGGGATAGGCGAGGGCGATGAGCGCGCCGATCGCATGCCGCTGGGGCGCGCGGTCGAGCGCAACGCCGAGCTGCTTGCGCCAGGCTTCGGCGGAGCGGCGGATCCGCTCGCGGGCACCCCGTTCCGCGCCGCTCTCACCGTGCAGCAGATCGAGGCGATGCCGGAGATCGGCATCCTCGGATCGGCCCTTCACCAGATCGCGCTCCGAAAGCAGCGCCGCGAGATCACAGGCGAGCGAGCCGCGGCCCTGCGCCTTCGCCCGCAGCATCATATGCGCCAGGCGCGGATGGGTGCCGAACTCGGACATCGCCTTTCCGTGCTTGGTGGCGCGGTCATGGGCGTCGAGCGCGCCCAGGCGGCGCAGTAGATCGCGCGCCTGGGCGAGCGGCGCCTCCGGCGGCGGATCGAGCAGCGCCAGCCGCCCAGGGTCCGTCGTACCCCAGCTGCCGAGCTCAAGCGCGAAGGGCGCCAGGTCCGCCGAGAGAATCTCCGGCGGATCGTAAGGCGCCAGCGCGCGCTCTGCCGCTTCGCTCCACAGCCGATAGCAGATGCCGGGCGCGGTGCGGCCGGCGCGACCGCGCCGCTGATGCGCCGCGGCGAGCGAGACCCGCACGGTTTGCAGGCGCGTCATCCCGGTCGTCGGATCGAATTGCGGCAGGCGCTTCTGCCCGCTGTCGATCACCAGCCGGATGCCGTCGATGGTGAGCGAGGTCTCGGCGATCGCGGTCGCGAGCACGATCTTGCGCCGCCCGCGCGCATCGGGTTTCAGCGCCAGATCCTGATCGGCGAGCGGTAGATCGCCATGCAGCGGCAGGATTGCGAACGCGTCAGCGGGCAGACGATCCGCAAGGCCCGACTGCACGCGCCGGATTTCCGCGAGGCCGGGCAGGAAGACCAGCGCATCGCCCGGCTCCTCCGCGACCGCCTGCAGCACCGCCTTGGTCATGCGGTCTTCGATGCGTTCGGTGGCGCGGCCGGAAGCGTCGCCGAGATGGCGGGTCTCGACCGGAAAGGTGCGGCCTTCGCTCTCGACGGTCGCTGCATCCGGCAGCAGCGCCGCGATCGCGCCCGTGTCCAACGTCGCCGACATGACGACGAGGCGCAGATCGGGCCGCAGGCTCGCCTGGGTCTCGAGCGCGAGGGCCAACGCGAGATCGCCGTCGAGCGAACGCTCGTGAAATTCATCGAACAGCACCGCGGCGACGCCGTTCAGTTCCGGATCGCCCTGAATCTGCCGCAGGAAGAGTCCGGTGGTGACGCTTTCGATCCGGGTCTTCGGTCCGATGCGGCGGTCGAGCCGCACCCGATAGCCGACCGTCTCGCCGACCGCCTCGCCCATCTGATCGGCCATGCGCTGGGCGGCCGCCCGAGCGGCGAGGCGGCGGGGCTGCAGCAGGATGATTCGGCCGCCGGTCCCACCCGGGACGGTGGCCGGTAAACCTGACAGCAGAGCGGGCGGGACTCGCGTGGTCTTGCCGGCGCCGGGCGGGGCGGAGAGCACTAGGTTGGTTCGCGAGGCCAGCGCATCCAGGATGGCTGGGATCACGGAATCGATGGGAAATGTCTGCATCGTCAATCGGTTAGCATTTGGTGCGGACAGGTCGGCCTGGGCCGCGGCTGCGGCGCCGTGTCGCTCGGGAACAAGTCGTAAGGAGTCTGTCAGGCACGTTGCTTAGCTTACAGTCAGTTCATTGCGAACGACCGGCCGCCGGACCTGGAGGGGAATGGCAGCCGGAGATGACGGTGCGGGGCGCGCCGGCGGGGCAGTTATATCGGAAGCGAGATCAACATGCGGCTCCTGCTGGTCGAAGACAACGATCGTCTCTCGGAATTCCTGGAAAAAGCGCTGCACGACAGCGGGTTCACCGTCGACCGGTGTGCCAGTGTCGTGGATGCCGATGCGGCCCTGGCCGGTGTCAAGTTCGACGCCACCATCATGGATCTCGGCCTGCCCGACGGTGACGGGCTGGGGCTGGTGAAGACCATGCGCGGCCGCGGTGATCAGACGCCGGTGCTGATCCTGACCGCGCGCGACGCATTGAACGACCGGGTCGGTGGCCTCAATGGCGGCGCCGATGACTACATGGTGAAGCCCTTCGCCATGGAGGAGCTGATCGCGCGGGTGAAGGCGCTGCTGCGCCGTCCGGGTGCGGCGCTCGGCGTCGAGCTGACGCTCGGCAATATCTGTCTCGACACGACCGGACCCAATCTCACCGTCGCCGGGCGTCCGGTCTCCCTGACCCGGCGCGAGGTGACCCTGCTCGAAATCCTGCTGCGCCGCCCCGGCAAGGTGGTCAGCCGTAATGCGATCGAGGACGGCCTCTACGGCTTCAACGACGATGTCGGCTCGAACGCGCTCGAAGTCCTGGTTTCCCGCTTGCGCAAGAAGCTGATCTCGGTCGGCGCCGATATCCAGCTGCACACCGTCAGGGGCGTCGGCTATATGGCCATGGACCGGGGTTGATCGGGCTCAAGGTCGGCGCCAGCAGCGGTCGGACCGCAGTCCAGCCGTTGCCCGCCGACAGTCGGATGAGCCCGTCGCCGGGCCGCGCGGCGGAGGCTACAATGCTGGGCATGGGCTCCGAACGCGCCTCGCTCCAGACCCGCCTCATCGTGCGGCTGTGCGCCGTGTTCGTGGCCTTCTTCCTGGCCGCGGGCTTGGTGGTGTTCCTGATCTACCATACCGATTCGGCCGAGATTCCCTTCGACGTGCTGGCGGATGACCTGGGTGACCTCAAGGCGGCCCTGCTGGTGAAGCCCGACGGCAGCCTCAGCGTGGACGAGCGCAAGCTCTCGCCGGCCGCCGGCTATATGGTGCGCACGTTGGACGGAACGGTTCGGCTCACCGGCGGGCATCACGCCGACCAGCTGCAGGTGACGGAGACGCCGGCGCCGGATGAGGTGACGCAAAGCTGCCGGCTGACCGGCAAGGAGCGGCCCCAGCATGTGCGGCCGCGCAACCGCCAGTGCAGCCTCTCGGAGCTGGTCGATCTCAACGGCGAGACCTTGGTCATGCAGGTGACGCGCCGCATCTCGCCCAACTCCATGGCCTTGGACGCGCTGTTCTACGAATGGCTCGGCGAGTATCTGCCGGTGACGGCGCCGATGCTGCTGGCGTTGATCACGGCCCTGGTCTTCACTTTGCGCGGTGCCATGAAGCCGCTCGATCGGCTGATGCGCTATGCCCGCTCGATCACCCCGGCCCAGAGCGGCGTGCGGCTGCCCACGGACGATCTGCCGAAGGAGCTGCTGGGGCCGGTCGAGGCGATCAACGGCGCGCTCGACCGCCTGGACCGCGGCTTCCAGGCGCAGCGCGATTTCCTGGCCGATGCCGCGCATGAGCTCCGGACGCCGCTCGCGATCCTGGCCGCGCATCTCGACAGCATGCAGGATCCCGCGCGCACCGCCGGTTTGCGCGCCGATGTCGAACGGATGACGCGCCTGGTCGGGCAGCTGCTGCTGGTGGCGCAGCTCGAAGCGTCGCGGTCCTCAATGGCGAGCATCCGGTGCCGGTGCGCGGCAACCGCGATGCGCTCTATCAGGCCCTGCGCAACCTGGTCGAGAACGCACTAAAATTCACGCCGCCCGGCACCGAGGTGGAGATCGAGGTCGATCCCGGCGGCGCCGTCACGGTATCGGATCGCGGGCCCGGCGTTCCGGAGGCCCAGCGCGCACTCCTGTTCCAGCGCTTCTGGCGGGCCGACCGCCGGCAGTCGGGCGGTGCGGGCCTCGGGCTTGCGATCACCCACCGGATCGCCGCGG
>JAEKKO010000106.1 GCA_019510335.1 Novosphingobium sp.
AGCACGCCCTCGGCCTCGTCGGTGGCGACCAACTCGACCCCGACGCCCCAGGTCCACGGCTTCTGGAAGATCAGCGTCGTCAGCTTCTCGAACGTGGCGGTGAACGAGAGCGTGCGGGCGGTGTAGGCGGTGCGCTGGACCGTATCGGCATAAAGGTCGAAGGTCAGCACCCGGTCGCGCCCGTGGAAGTTGTTCTTGCGCACGGTGACGCCGACGAGCTGTTCCTTGGTCCCGGCGACCGCACGCAGCCGCAGCATGCCCTCGGGCGGGAAGAAGTTCCGGTGCTCCCAGCTGCCCTCGAGGCGGAAGCCATCACCCGAATCGTAGCCGACCAGCCCGGCGATGGTCCGCAGCTTGGCCTTCGTCATGCCGATATCGAGCGTCACGGCGCCCGGCGTGCCGTCACTTGGCGGGCGGCTCTCGATCGGGGTGGCGGTGACGCTCGCGACGAGGCCAGTGGCGTACATCGCCTTGCGCAAGTCATCGACGTCACTGCGCTTGTAGAGGTCGCCGGGCTTGAATCGGGCAATCTCCTGGAGGTGGCGCGCCGAAAGAAAGCGCGGCATCTCGCTGACGATCGTGCCGAAGTCGTACTTGCCGCCGGGCGTCACCGGCACCGTCAGGTCACCTTGCTCGCGGCGGTGGTCCACCAGCAGGTCGGCGTCCGGGACCTTCTCGAACGCATAGCCGTTCTCGGCCAGCGCGATATCGAGCTTGCCGCGGGCGGTGACGATGTGGTCGCTGTAGAGCGGATCGCCGCTCTGGATGCCGAAGGCGCTGCGCAGCATCGGGTAGTCGGGCCCGGTCGCCGGAAGCGCGCCGAGGTCGATCGCCCCGAAGCGGTAGCGCGCGCCGGGCTGGACATCGAAGCGGACCTTGGTGTCCTTGCTCGGCTGGTCCTGCCCGGGATCGAGACCGGCAATGCTCTGGGTCACGGTGGCGTCGTAGTAGCCGTAGATCCGCAAGAGGCGCTCAAGCAGGTCGCGGTCGGTGTTGGCGCGCACCGCGAGCTGGGCGATGTTCGTTGCATTGCTCCCGCCGAGGCTGACCAGCTGGGACAGCTCGCGGAAGCGTGCGGTGAACTCGGTGCGCTCGGGAAACTGGGCGAGGTCGGTCGGGAAGGCGAGCACGATTCGCGAGCCGACTTGCTCGACGTCGCCGCCGGCCACGGCTTGCGGCAGCTCCACGGCGGCCGTCGCAGCGCGCGCCTGCGCCAGGTCCGGGTCGGGCGGGAGCGAGGCCAGTTGCGGCAGCTCGAGCGCCTTGTCGGGCCACGGCAGGGTGATCCCGGCGTTGTTCGTCAACGGTGAGGTCGGGTCGAGCGTCGGCGGGGTATTGGCCGGCGGTTGGTTCGACTGGGTCCAGGCGTCCGGGTTATCCAGCGCCGAGTTGGGGATAAGCGACTGGAGCTCGCGATCCGTGTTGCGGCTTTGCCCTTGAGCGGGCGTGGCGACGAAAGCTTGGCAGGCGAGCGCCAGCGCCGCCGCGCAAGCCCTCCAGGTTAGCGGGTCAGGCGCCGGTGCGGCCGGCGCGTTGGCGATAGTGTTCCTGCACTCCGGGAACGCCGTCCTTGCCGAAACCGGGAGCGAGCGCGCGATCATCGCGCGGGGCGGCGGCGGCGGCGGCGATGAGCCGGTCCTGTTCGACGGCGGAGACCCGCTCCCATCCGTCGCGGGCGAGCCGCTCGAGCGGTCGATAGCGGATCTTGTACTGCATCCGCGCCGATCCTTCGACCCAATAGCCGAGGTAGACGTACGGCAGCCCTTCGGCGACGGCCCGGCGGATGTGGTCGAGGATGATGAAATTGCCAAGCCCGCTGCGCGCCTCATGATCCGGGTCGTAGAAGCTGTAGATCATCGACAACCCGTCGCCCTGGCGGTCGGTAAGGCAAGCGCCGATCAGTCGGCCAGGCCTCGCCCCTTCCGAAGGCTCCCTATATTCAACGACATAGCTGGTCACGGGCGTGTGTTCCACCATGTCTGCAAAATCAATCTCGTCCATCGTCGCCATCCCGCCGCCGGGGTGGCGCCGACCCAGGTAGTGCTGCAGCAGGTCGAACTGCTCGGCGGTCGACCACGGCCGGCAAAGCGTGACGACCAGGTCGGAATTGCGGCGCAAGTTGCGGCGCTGCGTCGTCGAAGGTTGGAATTCGTCGGCGACGACACGGACCGAGACGCAGGCCGAGCAATCGAGGCAGGACGGGCGATAGGCCACCGTCTGGCTGCGGCGAAACCCGATCCGCCCGAGCGCGTCGTTCAGCGCGTCCGCGTGCGGGCCCTTCAGCTCCGTGAACACCTTGCGCTCGCTGCGGCCCGGCAAGTACGGGCACGGCGCCGGGCTCGTAACGAAGAACCGGGGGAAACGAACGGGTGCCGTCACGGGCTGGCGGTGTCCTCTGGCCGGCGCGCGAAAGCTGGCGCCGCGCTCTCCCCGAACTATGCCCGCAGCGCCGGGTTGGTGAAAGTCTTTTAACCACGAAAGAGCGTTAACGACCGATTATTTTGCACAGGCGCGGGGCACGGCCTTGCCCCGTCTCACCAGTGCAGGCCCCTGATCGAGGCCCGCCGCAGCACCCGGTCCTCGAGCGAGTAGTAGAGCCGGATCCACTCGCCCTCGACGAGGCATGACGCGGCAAAGGCGATGTCGGTGCCGGCGCGCTCCTTCGGCGGCGGCGGGACGAGCATCGGTTCGATGCAGCGATCGACGACACGGGTGTAGTTCTCGTCGAAGGCAATCCAGCCGATCCGCCAGCGCGCGTCCGCGGTTGCGCCGTTATAGAACATCACCGGCGGGTCACCCTTGCGCTCGACGATCGGGCCGGTCGACAAATGCCAGTTGTCCCAGCCGAGCTCGCGAATGGTGAACGGATCGGCGACCGAGGTCCACGGCCCTTCGGGACCTTCGGCGAGCGCGAGTCCGATGCGCGAGGCGTTGTCGCGGGCGTATTCGTAGAACAGTCGGTACTTGCCGTCGGCGCCTCTGGCGACGGTCGCTTCCTTGATGTTGCCCTCGCCCTCGGGCGCCTTGAGCAGGACCCTCTGTTTGGTCAGGTCGAGCAGGTCCTTGCCCTTGGCGACGAGCATCGAGCCCTGCGCGCGCTTGCCGTCGACCCCGGTGAAGAAGACCAGCAGGTATCCTTCCGCCGAGATCACCACCGTCGGGTCCTCGACCCCGCCGGCATCGACGTCATCGGGTCCGGGTGCGATCGCCGGGTTCGGGCTCATGGTGAAGAACAGCCCGTCCTGCGAGCTGCCGGCATAGATGACGCCGGTCGGGTCGGTCGGCCCGAGCGGGTTCTTGAGCACGCGGACCAGCAGCTGCCTGATGCCCTCCTTCTCCCATACGTAGGGACTCATCAGGTCGTGTCCGGCGAGCAGCCCGTCTTCGCGGGCAGTGTCGAGCCGCACCACGTCGAGCCTTTCGACGACGTAGTCGAGCTCCATCGCTCAAGCCGCGAGCGAGAGCGCGATCCCGGCTGGGAATGCGCAAACGGTGAAATCCATCGCCCCTTCAACCTTTCTGGTGACGATATGTTTCACATGCCTGCTCTCCGGCAAGCTCAGTTCAGCTCCACCTGGCTGACCGCATAGCCCTTGCTGCGCAGCGCTTCGACCAAGGCGTCGAGCTGCTCCTTGTCGCGCGCCTCGCACTCGATGTCGGTGATCAGGCCTTTGGCCGGCAGCGTGGTGAAGATCCGCTGGTGGTAGATCTCGATGATGTTGACGTTGTGCGCGTCGAACTCGCGCATCACCTTGTAGAGCGCGCCGGGCCGGTCCTGCAGCGTCAGCCGCAGCCGGGCGAGCCGGCCAGAGCGGGCGAGGTCGCGCAGCAGGACGTTGGCGAGCAAGCGCGTGTCGATGTTGCCGCCGGTGAGGACGATCCCGATCTTCCGGCCGCGGAACAAGTGGGGATGGGCAAGCACGGCGGCCAGCCCGGCCGCGCCTGCGCCCTCGACCACGGTCTTCTCGATCTGCAGGAGCAGCGCCAGCGCGTTCTCGAGCGCGGATTCGCTGACCAGGACGAAGTCGTCGAGCAGCCCGGCGAGCACCCTGGCGGTGAACTCGCCCGGCTCCTTGACGGCGATGCCCTCGGCGAGGGTGTCACCGCCGGTCGGCAGGACAGTGCCCTTCAGCCGGTTGTACATCGAGGGATAGAGCTCGGCCTCGACCCCGATCAGCCCGATGTCCGGCTTGAGCGCGCGGGCCGCTGTCCCCATTCCGGAGGCGAGACCGCCGCCGCCGACGGGGATCGCGAGCATGTCCAGCTCGGGCACGTCCTCGAGCATCTCGAGCGCGACGGTGCCTTGTCCGGCGGCGACGTGGGGATCGTCGAACGGATGCACGAACGTCAGACCGAGCTCCTCCTCGAGCCGGCGAGCATGCGCATAAGCCTCGTCGTATGTCTCGCCCTCGAGCACCACGGTGCCGCCGACCGCTTCGGTCTGCATCACCTTCACCGTCGGCGTCGTCTTCGGCATGACGATCGTCACCGGCACCCCGAGGCGGCTGCCGTGATAGCTGAGGCCCTGGGCGTGATTGCCGGCCGACGCCGCGATCGCTCCGCGGTTGCACTTCTCGCCGCCGAGCAACAGCAGCGCGTTGAGCGCGCCGCGTTCCTTGTAGGCGGCGGTGAACTGCAGGTTCTCGAACTTGAGCCAGATGTCCGCGCCGGTGATCTGGCTCAGAGTGCGGCTGTAGAGCGTTGGCGTCCGCACCACCGCGCCGGCAATCCGCGCCGCCGCCGCGCGGACATCGGCAAGGGTCAGAAGCGACGGGTCGTCGGCATTGAGGCTGACGGCGGGGTGGAGCGCGGGGCTGGACATGGCCCGCGCGCCCTATCGGAAAGGACCGGCGATGGGAACCGCTATCACCCCGCGGCGGCAGCCGGATGACGCCCGTTCAACCGCGGCAAGACGAGCGTGCTCAGACCGATGACGACGACAATTGCGATCGTGTCGGCGATCCAATCGCGGATGTCGCAATCGCGATGAAGCGCGGGAATGCTCTGACAGACCTCGATCAATGCGCCGAGAAAGCTCAACCGCTCGGCGATCCGCCAGCGATTCACCGCGGGAAAGCTCAGGACTCCAAGTCCGGCGAGCACCGAGAAGCCGAGAATGTGCTCGAATTTGTCGCCGAAGCGGTCGATCGGCAGGTGCGGCGGCTTCGGCAGCAGCGCCATCACCATGGCGAACACCAACGCGATGAAGAACGCCACGCGGCAAGCGCGAACGAAGCGCGGATCGGAGAACAGGCTCATGGGCCACGGCGTTAGCGGCTCGCCGGGCTGCGGCAAAGTCCTCTTCACCGCGGGGGCTGGCGAGGCGTGCCAAAGCGGCTAAGAGGCCGCCCCATGGACTTGACCGACGACGCCGCGCCGGCGGCGGCCTCCCCCGCGCAAGGTAGCGATGCGTAACAAAGCCCTCCCCATCGCGCTGTTGCTCGCGCTCACTCCGTCGGCGCTTCTCGCCGACACCCTGTTCGACAACCTCGACGGGATCACGCTCGACGCGCAAGGGCGGGTGCGGCATTTCACCGGAATCGTCGTCGGCACCGACGGCCGCATCGCCGAAGTACTCGAGCGCACCGACAAGCGTCCGGCCCGAGTCGATTACAGGGTCGACGGCAAGGGCCGTGTGGTGATCCCGGGACTGATCGACTCCCATCTCCACTTGCTCGCGATCGGCTTTGCCAAGCTGACCCTCGACTTGTCCGAGACCCGATCGCTGCAGGAAGCCCAAGCGAAGATCCGCGCTTACGCTGCGGAGCATCCCGACCGCGCCTGGGTCATTGGCAGCGGCTGGAATCCCGACGCGTGGGGCCTTGGCCGCTTTCCCACGGCCGCCGAGATCGACGCCCTCGTCCCCGATCGCCCAGTCTGGCTGACCAGTGCCGACGGCCACGCCGGATGGGCCAACAGCAAGGCCCTGGCGCTGGCCGGTGTCACCGCCGCGACCGCCGATCCCGCCGGCGGACGCATCGAACGGACCGCCGGGACGACCCGTCCCGCCGGGGTGCTGATCGACACCGCCGCGGCGCTGGTCGATCGGGTGGTGCCGCCGCCGCGGCCGGAGGACCGCGACGTCGCCTTCGCCCTCGCCCAGGATGCGCTGCTGCGCCACGGGATCACCACCGCGACCGACATGGGCACGACGATCGAGGACTGGCAGACCTTTCGCCGCGCCGGTGACATCGGGCGACTCAGCATGCGCATCATGGCTTACGCCCGCGGCGTCGACGCGATGGCGCTGATCGGCGGCCCAGGCCCGACGCCTTGGCTTTATGACGATCGGCTGCGGATGAACGGCGTCGCGCTGGCCGCCGATGGTGCGCTGGCGTGGCGCGGGGCCCTGCTCAAGGCGCCGTATGCCGATGACCCGCGCACCCGCGGCGATGCGCTGCTCAGCGACACCCAGCTCAAGAACCTGATGAGCCGGGCGGCGATCGACAACTTCCAGGTCGCGGTCGATGCCAGCGGCGATGCCGCTACCGCCGAAGTGCTCGACGCCGTCGACACGCTGACGCAGACTTACAAGGGTGACCGTCGCTGGCGGATCGAGCGTGCCCAGGCGGTCGATCCCGCCGATGTGCGCCGGTTCGGCAGCCATGGCATCGTCGTCTCGCTGCAGCCCCTCGACCTGACGACCGGCCGAACCGCTGCCGAGGCGCGGCTCGGGCCGCAACGTCTCGCCGGGGCCTACCCGTGGCGCTCGATTGCCGCCACCGGCGCGACACTGGCGTTCGGGTCGGACGCCCCCGACCATGCCCCCGATCCGTTCGCCGGAATGGCCGCCGCGAGCACCCGCCAGGGCGACGACGATCAACCGTTCGGCGGGTGGCAACCGCAGGAGAAGGTCACCCGCGAAGCCGCGCTTGCCGCCTACACCGCCGGTGCCGCTTACGCCGGTTTCGCCGAAGGGCGGTTCGGCCGAATCGAGCGCGGCCAACGCGCCGACTTCCTCGTGCTCGACCACGACCCGCTGCTCGCCACTCCGGCCGAGCTGCGCGGAACTCGCGTCCTGCAAACCTGGATCAACGGCCGCCTCGCTTGGGAAGAAGGCAACCGGCCGCTGTCCAAGACGGCGGAACCGGCGCGGACCCGCGGCACCGGGGGCGAAGGCCGATAGTCGTAAGACTGCGTGGTTAGGCCGGAGGAGCCGTCAGATCGGTCGACGCCGCCGTCCGGCTCGCCTCCCTGGCCGCCCGGCGCTCGCCGAACCACATGAAGGCGAGCGTGCCCTCGAACAGCAGCAGCATCGGCACCGCGAGCAGCAGTTGCGACATGACGTCGGGGGGGGTCAGCAACGCCGCGACGGCGACGATCAGGACGATGACGTAGCGCCTCGCTCCCGACAGCTGCCGGCGAGTCACGATCCCGGCGCGGGCGAGCAGCAGCAGCAGGACCGGCAGGAGGAAGCAGATCCCGAAGACGAGGATGAACTGCATGACGACGCTGAGGTAATTGTCGATTCCCGGCAGGGCCTCGGTGTGGACCCCGCCGTGGAGTCCGCCGAAGCCGAGCAGCCAGTGAAACGCCGTCGGCATCACGACGTAATAGGCGAGCGCCGCGCCGCTGGTGAACAGGATCGGCGTGGCGATCAGGAATGGCAGGAATGCGCGCTTCTCGCGCGCGTAGAGCCCGGGAGCGACGAACGCCCAGAGCTGGTTGGCGATGATCGGGAAACTGATGAAAAAGGCCGCGAACAGCGCGACCTTGAGCTCGACGAAGAATGCCTCGTACAACTTGGTATAGATCAACCGGTCCTGCCCCGCCGCCTTCAGCGGATGGACCAGGAAGGTCATGATCGGCTCGACGAAATAGAGGCAGACGCAGAATGCCGCGCCGAGCGCGAGGAAGCTGCGAATCAGCCGCGCGCGCAGCTCGATGATGTGGTCGAGCAGGGGCGCCTGGCTCTCGTCGATGTCCCTGATCTTCAGCATTGGCCGGCGGCGCTCATGGCGGCGGCAGCGGAAGCTGCGGCGAATCCGCTGCGTCGGCGTCGTGCGGCGGCAGCCCAGGCACCGCCCGGGGCTGCGGAGCGGCGGTCAGCTCCGGTTGAACGGCTTCGCCGGCGGTGGGCTGAACCGCTTCGCCGGCCGTTTCCGTCGTAACGGTGGCGCCTGCCGCTTCGCTCCCGACCGGGTGCTGAGCAAGGATCGCCGCGTTCTGTTCGCGCCATTTCTCTTCCATCTCGGCGAGCTCGGCCTCGCGGATCATCGTCTCGATGCCGGCGCGGAAGTGGCCCGAGACGCGGCGCATCTTGCCGATCCACCGCCCCGCCGTGCGCAGCGCGCGTGGCAGGTCCTTGGGGCCGATCACCACCACCGCGACGATGACGGTGAGCAGAATCTCCGAAGGGGCGATGTCGAACATCGCGAGGCAACCTGCGCCGGAAGCTTAGGGCGTGGTGCGGTTGGGGTCCGCCACGGGATCGCCGTTGAGGGTCGGCTGGACCGCCTGCGGTGGGATGCCGGTCTGCCCCGGCTGTGCCGGGATCTGCGCGGGCGGCGGGGTCACCGGACGATTGGTGGTCTCATCCGTCATCCCTTCCTTGAAGCTTTTGATGCCTTTGCCGAAATCGCCCATCATTTCGGAGATGCGGCCACGGCCGAACAGCACCAGCACGACGAGCGCCAGCACGATCAGGTGGGGTAACGAAAGACCCATCATCGAACCACTCCAGATGTTCTCGCGCCATGCGCGCGGAGCCGGCGTACCACGGCGCTCCCTATCAATTCCTATCTAGGGACAATGCGCGCCGCTTACTACCCCACGCTTGGGTCGTCGACCTCGGTCGTTCCTCCGCCGAGCGCATCGGCGAGCGCGTCCTCGACCGGGTCGAGCAATCCCGCCGCCCGCAACTCGTCGATTCCCGGGAGATCGCGCCGCGAACCGAGTCCAAAGTGCTCGAGGAACTCGGGTGTGGTCGCATACACGACCGGGCGCCCCGGCACCTCGCGCCGACCGGCGACGCGGACCCAGCCCGCCTCCATCAGTACGTCGAGCGTGCCCCTGGCGGTCTGCACACCTCGGATCGCCTCGATTTCGGCGCGACTGACCGGCTCGTGATAGGCGACGATCGCCAGCACCTCGGTGGCCGCGCGTGACAGGCGGCGGACCTCTTCGCGCTCGCGGCGGAGGAGATGGGCGAGGTCGCCAGCGGTCTCGAAATGCCAGCGGCGGCCGCGTTCGACCAGGTGGATGCCCCGGCGCCGGTAATGCTCGGCGAGCTCGGCCAGCGCGCTCCTCACGTCGGCGCCGCCGAGATGGGCCGAGATCGCCTCGGCGGTCATCGGCTCCGCGGTGGCGAACAGCGTCGCCTCGACGGCGCGGACCAGATCGTCCGGCTCGGAACCTGATCCCAGCATCATGCCCGCACCGCCCGCAGCCGCAAGCGCCCGAACACCTCGTCCTGCGCCAGCTCGGCCTTGCCGAGCCGGGCCAGCTCGAGCGCGGCGACGAAGCTCGACGCCAGCGCCGAACGCCGCAACCGCGGGTCGGCCCAGTCGCCGTCGCAGGTCGCGGGCAGGAATTCGCAGAGTTCGATCCACTCGAGCCGCACCCCGAGCATGGCCGAGACCCGCGCCAAGGCCGTATCGAGCGTCATCACCGGCCGCTCACGGACCATGTGGACGACGGGCGTGGTGCGCGCCTTGACCTGACCGTAGGCCTGGACGAGCTCAAACCAGTCGCACTGCCAGAGATTGCGCCGATCGATCCGCAGCCCCTCGGGCGCGCCGCGGGCGAACACGTCCCGCCCCAGCCGGTCGCGCGCCATCAGCCGTGCAGCGGCGTCGCGCATCGCGGCCAGGCGCTGCAGCCGCAACTGCAGGCGCATCGCCAGCTCTTCGGGGCTCGGCTCCTCCTGCTCTTCCCGCGGCAGCAGCAGGGCAGATTTGAGATAGGCGAGCCATGCCGCCATCACCAGATAATCGGCGGCAAGCTCGAGCCGCAGCGCCTCGGCGCGTTCGATATAGGCGAGGTACTGGTCGACCAGCGCGAGAATCGAGATCTTGCGCAAGTCGACTTTCTGCCGCCGCGCCAGGTCCAGCAGGAGGTCGAGCGGCCCTTCCCAGCCGTCGAGCGCGAGGTATAGCGCCGCGTCCTCGCGCGCTGCGGCCGGGGCCGGGCCGTCCCATTCCGCCTCGTCGCCGGTGAACAGCGCCGGCTCGGCGATGCGGTCCATCACACCCGCGCGCCGATGAGGGCGAGCAGCGCGTCGCGCTTGGCGACGCACTCGGCCTGGCGCGCGGCCAGGTCGGCCCTGGCCTCGATGGACGTCCCGGCGAGCGCCCGTTCCAGCCGCGCCGCCGCCAATTCAGACATCGCCGGGAGCCGGTCGGCGATGCCGATCATGTCGTCCATGTTGGCCCAGCAATTGAGCGCGATGTCGCAGCCGGCGGCGACCGCCTGCTCGGCTCGCTTGGGCACCGAGCCGGCGAGCGCCTCCATGTCGAGGTCGTCGCTGAGCAGCAGCCCGTCGAAGCCGATGCGGTTGCGGACAATCTCCTCGATCACGAACCGCGACTGGGTCGCCGGGTTGTCTGCGTCCCACGCGGTGTAGCGGACGTGCGCGGTCATTGCGATCAACGCCCGGCCCGCCGGCGCATGGGTCAGCGTGCGGAACGGCGCGATGTCGCGCTCGAGCTCGGCCTCGGTCGCGGTGACCGTCGGCAGCTCGACATGGCTGTCGGCATGGGCCCGGCCGTGCCCGGGGATGTGCTTGACCACGCCGGCGACGCCCGCCGCGGCAAGCCCGTCGAGCACTGCCCGCCCCAGCGCCGCGACGCGCAGGGGCTCGGCCCCCAATGCGCGGTCGCCGATCACGTCGTGCGCGCCGGGCTGGCGAACGTCGAGCAGCGGTAGGCAATCGACGGTGATCCCGGCTTGTGCGAGGTCGAGCCCCAGCGCCTCGGCATTCGCCCGCGCGGCCTCGATCGCGCTCGCCGGCGCCAGATCGTAAAGCTGATCGAATACCGCTCCGGGGGGATAGCTGGCCCACACCGGCGGCTTCATCCGCGCAACCCGGCCGCCTTCCTGGTCGATGCAGATCAGCGTCCGCTCGCGTCCGTGAATCTCCCGCACCTCGTCCGTGAGCGCACGCAGCTGATCGCGGCTTTCGATGTTGCGGCCGAACAGAATGTAACCGGCCGGATCGCACTCGCCGAAAAAGGCGCGCTCACCGGGTGTGAGGATGGTGCCGGAAAGACCGAAGATCGCCGGGGTCATCGCCGTAGAATCGCAGCATCGCATCGGTTCCGCAAGTTGCGGGGGATTGCCGGTGTGGAAAGCCGGAGAGGGTCCGCTGCCCGTTTGCGAGTCGCGGCGATTGCCAATGCGAGTCGTGCCGCGCGTGCTCATCTCGCCCCATCCGATCAACGGCTCATCGTTTCGCCGCTGCCAAGAGCGGGAGTCTCCGTATGTCTGCCGCTCCTCAAACCACGGAGAAAAATGGATGCGTTTGATTCCAGTACTCATTGCCGCGATTTCGGTCTGTGTCAGCCCAGCTGCGTTCGCGCAGGCGGCGCCGGCTTCGGCGCCCGCGGCGGCGGCGGCGGCGGTCCACTTGGCGGCTGGGACCAAGGTCTTCGACAAAGCCGGCGAGGAGCTCGGCACGATCGAGGCGATTCAGGGCGGCAACGCCATCGTGCCGATCGCCGGCACCCGCGTTGCTCTCCCCGCAGCGGCGTTTTCGAACACCGCCAACGGCGTCGCGATCCCCATGACGAAGGCCGAGCTTACCGCGGCGGCGCAGAAGGCGGGCGCCCAGTCAGCGCCGCCGGCGGCTGCGGGAACCGCCAAGTAAAGCTTCTACTGAAGAGCCCACCGGTCCTCCCGCGAGGGAGGAACGGTGTGGCTACCCTTTCACCTGGCACGCCAGCCCGGCGCCGCGCAAGTTGCTGCACAAGGCGTTCGCTGCGTCGGCGTCGCCGGGGAGTGCCTGGAGGCGGTAAACCGTGCCGATGTCGGCCTTGCCTTCGATCACCCGGTGATGGAGGCCCTTGAGCGCCGGATACTGGCTCGACAGGCGCGTCCACCCGGCTTCGGCCGAGGCCTGTGTCGAGAAAGCGCCGACCTGCACCCCCACGCCAACGGGCGCGGCCGGCGCCGCGCCTGCCGGCTTTGCTTTGGGGGCATGCGAGTGAGTCGCAGTCGGGGTGTTGCTGGGGCTGGCGCTCGCCGTCGGCTCGGGCGCGGCGGTGGTCGCCTGGGCGAGGTGCGCCGGCCGGGTCTGCCCCCGCGAGACCGCGAAGCTGGTGTCGCCGGTGCCGGCGAACGTCTTGCCGCCCGCGTTCTTCGGCGCTTCCTTGTACGGCTGCGCCGGTGGCACGATCAGGCTGCCATCGGCGGCGGCGATTTCGGCGCCCCTGCGGTGAGTCGCCCACCAGATGCCGCCGACGATCAGCACCAGCGCGGCGAGCCCGGCGAGGACGAAGCCGATCACCCTTCCGGTGTCGACGGCGCCGTAGTCGTCATCGTCGTCGGCGGATTCGAGCCACGGCAGGCGCTCGTCGTCGTCGAGGGCGAGGCGCGGGGCCGTGCTCGGCGACGGCGGGGGCGCGGATTCGCTCACCGCATCGGGCTCCGCCTGTTCGTTGGGGTCGTCGCCCTCGATCCGGCCGTCCGCCATGATCACATTTCCTCCACCGCCACAACGCCAAGCAGCGCCAGGCCATTGCGAACAATCTGCCCGATCTGCGCGGCGAGGAAAAGCCTTGCCCCGCTAAGGCTCGCGTCTTGTGCCACGATGATCCGCTTCTCCGGCTGGTCATTGCCGAGATTCCAGAACGCATGGAACGCCGCGGCAAGGTCATAGAGGAAGAAAGCCACGCGGTGCGGCTCACGCGCGGCCGCGGCGGCCTCGATCACGCGGGGGAATTGGGCGGCGATCTTGACCAGCGCCAGCTCCTCCTCGCCAAGGCGGTCGAGCCCCTCGGGCGACGGTCCCATGCCAGCCGCCGCGGCCTTGCGCATGGTCGAGCTGATCCGCGCGTGGGCGTACTGGACGTAGAAGACCGGATTGTCCTTCGAGGCTTCGACCACTTTGGCGAAGTCGAAATCCATCTGCGCTTCGGGCTTGCGGGTCAGCATGGTGAAGCGGACGACGTCCTTGCCGACTTCGCGCACGACATCGGCGAGCGTCACGAACGTCCCGGCGCGCTTCGACATCTTGACGGGCTCGCCGTTGCGCAAGAGCTGGACCATCTGGACCAGCTTGATCTCGAACGGAACCGGGTGGCCGACCGCGCCGGTCATCGCCGCGACCGCCGCCTTGATCCGCTTGACCGTCCCGGCGTGATCGGCGCCCCAAATGTCGACCAGCGCATCGGCGCTGTGGGCCTTCTGGAAATGGTAGGCGAGATCCGCGCCGAAGTAGGTCCAGCTGCCGTCGGACTTGCGGATCGGCCGATCCTGGTCGTCGCCGAAGCGGGTCGAGCGAAACAGCGGGAGCGCCTCCGGCTCCCAGTCCTCTATGGTCTTGCCCTTTGGCGCCTCGAGCATGCCGTCGTAGACCAGGTCGTGGGCGCGCAGCCACGCTTCGGCTTCGGCCGGTTTGCCCGCTGCCTGGAGCTCGGCCTCCGAGGCAAAGACATCGTGGGCGATGCCGAGCAAGGCGAGGTCCGCCTTGATCATCTCCATCATCATCGCCACCGCCCGCTTGCGGAATACGGGCCGCCACTTGTCCGCGGATTCGCCGATGTAGCTGGCGCCGCACTCGGCCGCGAGCGCTTCGCCGACTGGCTTGAGGTACTCGCCTGGGTACAGCCCGGAGGGGATCTCGCCGATCTCCGTGCCGAGCGCCTCGGCATAGCGCAGGAACACCGAATCCGCGAGCACGTCGACCTGCCCGCCGGCATCGTTGACGTAATACTCGCGGATCACCTCGTGGCCGGCGAACTCGAGCAGGGAGGCGAGCGCGTCGCCGACCACCGCGCCGCGGCAGTGGCCCATGTGCATCGGGCCAGTCGGGTTCGCCGAGACGTACTCGACGTTGACGGTAGTCCCGGAACCGACCTCAGAGCGGCCGTACTCGGCCCCGAGCACTCCGATCGCGCGCAATTCGTTGAGCCAGGCGTCGCGGTTGAGCCGCAGGTTGAGGAACCCGGGTCCGGCGATGGCCACGTCGGTGACCTGCGGCGCGGCCCGCAGCTGCTCGGCCAGCGCCTCGGCGAGCGCGCGCGGATTGGTGCCGGCGGGTTTGGCGAGGACCATCGCGGCGTTGGTGGAGAGATCGCCATGGGTGGGATCGCGCGGCGGCTCGACCGTCACTGCCCCGCGGCTCAAGCCACCCGGCAGAGTCCCCGCCGCCTCGAGCGCATCGAGCGCGGCACTGACGTGGCCGACGAACGCGGCGTGGATGGTCTGGGCCTGATGCATGGCGCGCGGTTAGCGGGTTTGCGCTTGCTTGCAAATGGCGCGACCGCCCTCCGGAGTCGTTCGATCCTGTCTTCGTCAATGGGGGAAGGCGTGGGACGGCGTCCTCTCGCCTTGACCTCACTTGGCCCCCCGGTTAGCCGCGCGGCCTAACCTCAGGGAAGGGCCGGTCTCATGCAACTCGACTCCTCGATCGCCGCGGTGGTGACCGGCGGCGCCTCCGGGCTCGGCGCGGCGACGGCGCGGGCGCTCGCGGCCAAGGGCGTGCGGGTGGCGATCTTCGACCTTCAGCAGGAGAAGGGGGAGGCGCTGGCCAAGGAGCTCGGCGGGGTGTTCTGCGAGGTCAACGTGACCTCGGACGAGAGCGTCGACGCCGGCTTCGCCCAAGCGCGGGCCGCGCACGGGCAGGAGCGCATCCTGGTCAACTGCGCCGGCATCGCCAACGCTATCAAGACCGTCAGCCGCGACAAGGAAACCGGCGCGATCAAGCACTTCCCGCTCGACGCGTTCAATTTCGTGATCCAGATCAACCTCGTCGGCACATTCCGCTGCATCGCCAAGTCGGCCGCCGGGATGCTGACGCTCGATCCGCTCGACGAAGGCGAGCGCGGGGCGATCATCAGCACCGCCTCGGCCGCGGCCGAAGACGGGCAGATCGGCCAGGCCGCTTACGCCGCGTCGAAGGGCGGCGTGGTCGCGCTGACCCTGCCGGTCGCCCGCGACCTGATGAACGACGGCATCCGCGTCAACACGATCCTCCCGGGGATTTTCGAGACCCCGTTGATGATGGCGCTGCCCGAGAAGGCGCGCGACGTGCTCGGCGCGTCGGTGCCGTTCCCCAAGCGGATGGGCCGCCCGCCCGAGTATGCCCAGCTCGCCGTCGCGATTCTCGAGAACGCCTACATGAACGGCGAGCACATCCGGCTCGACGGCGCGATCCGCATGCCGCCGCGCTGAGGGCGGCGGCGAGCGTGGCCATGAACCCGGCCGAACGCTGGTGCATCGGCGTGATCGGCGGGTCGGGGCTCGCCGCCGGGATCGGCCTCGATGATGCGCAGGAGATCGCGGTCGCTTCGCCGTTCGGAGCGGCGTCGGCGGCAGTGGTGATCGGCACCCTCGCGGGCGTTCGGTTCGTCTTCCTCGCCCGCCACGGCACCGGCCACACGATCCCGCCCAGCGCGATCAACTACCGCGCCAACGTCGACGTGCTCAAGCGCTGCGGGGTCACCGACGTCCTGGCGCTGTCCGCGATCGGATCCCTCCGCGAGGAGCTGGCGCCGGGGCAATTCGTGGCGGTCGATCAACTGATCGACCGCACCACCGGGCGCGAGCGCAGCTTCTTCGGTCCGGGGCTGGTCGCCCACGTGCCGCTGGCCGACCCCATCTGCCCGAGGCTATCCGGGTTCGCCGCGGACGGCGCGGAAGCGGCCGGCGCAACCGTCCACCGCGGCGGGTGCTATGTCGCGATCGAGGGGCCGCAGTTCTCGACCCGCGCCGAAAGCCGGCTTTACCGCACATGGGGCGGAGACGTCATCGGGATGACGGCAATGCCCGAGGCGCGGCTCGCCCGCGAGGCCGAGCTGCCGTATGCATTGCTCGGGATGGTCACCGATTGGGACAGCTGGCGCACCGGGGATGCTGGGGTCCAAGCGGCCGAAGTGTTCGCCGTGATGCACGCCAACGCCGCCCTCGCGCGGGAGGCCGTGCGCCGGCTCGCCGCAGCCGTGCCGCCGCGGCGGGAGCCGAGCCCGATCGATCGCACCCTCGACAGCGCACTTGCAACGCCGCGCGAGGCGCGCGATCCGGCACTCGTCGCGCGACTTGATGCCGTGGCAGGAAGGGTGCTGCGATGACCGAGACGGTGTTTTACGACTACTGGCGCTCCTCGGCGGCGTACCGGGTGCGGATCGTCCTCCAGCTCAAGGGCATCGCCTATCGCACCGAGCAGGTCGACCTCGGCGCCGGCGAGCAGACCGGAGCCCGCTACCGGGAACTCAATCCACAGGGGCTGATCCCCGCTCTGGCGATTGACGGTCATCTGATCACCCAGTCGCTGGCGATCATCGATTACCTCGATATCACCCGCGGAGGACCGGCGATGCTTCCGGACGACCCGGCGGCGCGGGCCCACACGCTCGCGCAGGCGCTGATCGTCGCCGCCGACATTCACCCGCTCAACAACTTGCGCGTGCAGTTGTGGCTGCGGGACGAGCTGGGCGCCGACCAGTCCACGCGGCAGCGGTGGATGGCCCAGTGGATGACGACCGGTTTCGCAGCGCTCGAGGCCCAGGCGCCCGAACAGGGCCTGTTCGGCGGTTCGGTCCCGAACCTGGCCGACGTCTGCCTGGTCCCGCAGCTCTATAACGCCCGTCGCTTCGACATCGCGGTCGATGCTTTTCCGCGCCTGCTGCGGATCGATGCCGAGGCGCGCGCGCACCCCGCTGTCGCCGCGGCCGCGCCCGAGGCGGCGAAACCCGCCTGAGCCGCGGCGGCCGATCGCGGAAGCGCCTTGGCGGAGACAACTGGTTGCATTAGGAACCGGTTGCGATGCCCGCCAAAATCTCCCGCCTGGCCGATTTCCTGCCCTACCGGCTGGCGGTCACCTCGAATGCGGTGAGCGGGCGAATCGCCGAGGAGTACCAAGAGCGCTTCGGGCTCAAGATCCCGGAGTGGCGGGTCATGGCCGTGCTCGGCGATGCCGGTGCGCTGACCCAGCGGGCGCTGGTCGGGGCCACGCTGATGGACAAAGTCGCGGTCAATCGCGCCTGCAAGGTGCTCGAGGACCGCGGCCTCGTATCACGCAGTCCCAACGAGCGCGACGGTCGCTCGCATCATCTCGAGCTGACCGCCGCCGGCCACGCGATGCACGGCGAAATCATGCCGCTCGCCCGCGAGATGGAAGCCCGGATCTTCGCCACTCTCACTCCCGCCGAACGCGAGTCGTTTCAGGAGATGCTCGGTCGAATCATGCAGCAAGTTCGCGAGAGCCTGGGCCGCGCCGGTTGAGGCGAGGATGCCGCGTACCCGTCTAGGTCAGCGCGGCATCCCTCTCCTGCTTGAGCGATCAGCCGTTCTGCCCGGGGTGGTGCGAGAACGCGTCGGAGATCGAGCACGCCGCCGGGCCAAGGATCACGATAAACAGCACCGGCAGGATGAACAGGATCAGCGGCACGGTCATGATCGCCGGCAGCCGCGCCGCTTTCTCCTCGGCGCGCATCATCCGCTCGTTGCGGAATTCGGCCGAGAGCACGCGCAAGGCCGAAGCCAGTGGGGTGCCGTAACGCTCGGTCTGGATCATCGTCGTGACCACGCCGCGCAGCGCGTCGAGGTCGACGCGGTAGGCGAGGTTCTCGAACGCCTGACGCCGTTCGTTGAGGAACGACAGCTCGATCGCGGTCAGCGCAAACTCGTCGCCGAGCTCGGGATAGGCGCGGCCCAGCTCGCGGGCGACGCGGTTGAACGCGGCATCGACGGTGAGGCCGGCTTCGGCGCAGATCACCAGCAAATCGAGCGCGTCGGGCAAGCCCTTGCGGATCGCGGCGGTGCGCTTGGTGATCTTGTTCTTGAGAAACAAGTCCGGGCCCTTGTAGCCGATGCCGACGGCAGCGGCGAGGGCGAACAGCCGCTTCATACCGCCCCACAGCGGGAAGTAGTTGATCCCGTAGACCATCAGCGCGACCAGAAGGCCCAGCGCGACCGGCAGGACCAGGCGCGCGGCGATCACCGCGACGGCCATTTCCTTCTTGCGGATGCCGGCCTGTGCGAGCTTCTGCTGCACGTCGGCGACCTGGCTCTCCTGCAGCATCTTGGCCGACTTGAGCATGTCGCGCAGCTTGTCGGCGCGGTCATTGCGGCGGACAATGCTCGTCCGCTTGCGCGAGTGGACCGCGACGATGCCGGCCTTGAGCTGGTCACGCCGCTCGTTGAGCGCCTTGAGGCGCTTCTGCATCGGGTCGCGGACGGTGATCGCGGCGTAAATCGCGAGCATCACCGCCATCGCCGCCACGGCGGAGAGCAGCGTGCCCACCGCGATGACGTCGACACCCAGGAGCGTCGGGCCGTGAGCAGTCTCAAACATTGTGTCCGCTGCTCCCGTTCAAATCTCGAAGCTGACCATCTTGGCCATGATGAAGGCGCCGATGCCCATCCAGGTGAAGCCGCCGAGACCGGTGACGATCAGCCGCTCATCCTTGAAGAAGCCGCCGATGTATTCGGGATTGATCCACCAGATCATTCCGAAGACGAGGAACGGCAGGGCGCCGACGATGTACGCCGAAGCCTTCGATTCCGAGCTCATCGCCCGGATCTTGAGCTTCATCTGCGCGCGCTTGCGCAGCACGTCGGCGAGGTTCGAGAGGGTTTCGGCAAGGTTGCCGCCGGTCTCGCGCTGGATCGCCAGGGTGATGCAGAAAAACTGGAATTCAGGCGTGCCGAGGCGGTCGGCGGTCTCCTGCAGCGCCTCGTCCATCGAGCGACCGATGCGGATCCGCTCGGTCACCAGCTTGAACTCCGCGCCGACCGGCGCCGGAATTTCGGCAGCGACGACGGTCAGCGTCTCGGTCACCGGCAGGCCCGAGCGCAAGCCGCGAACGAGCAGCTCGATGGCATCGGGAAATTTCGTGTTGAAGGCGTTGGTGCGGCGCTTGATGTGGAAGTTGACGACCATGTGCGGGATGCCCGCGCCGAACACGACGCCGATTCCGAGCGAGAGCATCAGCGCGCTCGAACGCAGGAACACGAGCGCCGCCACCGCCAAGGCAATGCCGACCGAGGCATAAAGGTACTGGGTCGCGCTCCAGCCCTTGCCGGTGCGGTCGAGCCGCACGTTGAGCGCGGCGATCCGCGATTCCGATCCGGCGACCTTGTGCTTTTTCGGCATCCGCGCCGCGACCGCCTTGCGCAACTGCGCTTCGACTTTCTCCGTCGTGTTGTCGGTATGGCGCAGACGCACGGCCTGAAGTCGGCGGGTCATCGCCTTGGCCGCCGACGCGTTGGCCAGCACGATCCACAGCAACCCGGCGAATGCGGCGCCAAGCGAGATCAACAGGAGCGAAAAAAAGCTCATGGGCGTGCTTCGCCTTCCCTTTCAAACCGTCCGGCCGGCGACCATGGCGAAGCCAGGGTGTGCTGGCCGCGACCGCTCAGCTCGCGCCGGCGGGAACCTTGTCCTTCTTCGCCAGCATGCCCTTGATATCGAGCTTGCCGAGCAGCGACTTCTTCGCCGCAGCACTCGCCCGCGGTTCGGGGTCGCTCGCCTCGACGTTGGTGGCGTCGGTGATCTTGTTGGCGATGTCGCGGACCACGGCCGCGGCCTTGGTCGCGCGGTTTGCATCGGCGAACGTCTGGCCGAGCTTGGCAGCATTCGCCGCAGCCTTCACGTCGTAGGGAATGACGTAGTCGATCTTGCGCTCGATCGAGGCCTCGAAATCCTTGCGGCTGATCTCCAGAACCTGCTGCTGCACCTTGTTGGTGACGACGATCGTCTGGGCATGAACGGCATTCGCCTTCAGCCACGAGAGGATGCGGATCGTGTCGCGGGCCGAGGCGAGGGTCATGTCGGTTGCCAGCACCACGACGTTCACGTCGGCGAGGAGCTGCGGGAAGTTGATCAGCATGTTACGTGGCAGGTCGATCACCGTCATCTCGAAGGCTTGGCGGAATTCCTCCTCGAGCTGCACGAACGCGGCGCCATCGGTCATCAGCGGCGAGTTGATCGAGGCTTCGGCCGAAAGGATCGAGAGGTTGTCGTTGGCGCGGATCATCGCCCGCTCGATGAACAGCCCGTCGATCCGGCTGGGATTCTCGATCGCATCGGTCAGGCCGCGGCCCGGCTCGAGATCGAGCGCCAGGGCGCCGGTGCCGAAGTGGACGTCGAGGTCGAGCAGCGCCGTCGGCAGCTTGTGATCGGTGCTGAACAGCCACGCCAGCGATGTTGCCAGGGTCGACGCCCCGACCCCGCCGCGCGTCCCAACGATCGCCGTCGACAAGTGCTTCTTGGCGGCCGACGCATCGCTGTGCTTGGGCGCGCTGAAGATGCCCTGGGCGTGAGTCAGCGCGTCGCGCAGCTGGTTGGCATTGAGCGGCTTCAGCAGGTAATCCTGGATGCCGCTCGCCAGCAGGTCGCGGTAGAGGCGCACGTCGTTGACCTGGCCGATGGCGATCACCACCGTTCCCGGCTCGCAGACCTCGGCCAGCGCGTTGATGTCGTTGAGCGGATCGCCGCTCTCCGACAAATCGACCATCAGGATGTTCGGGCTGGCGGAGATCGACAGCGACTGGACCGCATTGCGCAGTCCGCCCTTGTTGCACTTCTCCGGCTGCCAGCCGAGCTCGATCACCACCGGGCGCAGCATGTCGAGCGACACGTCGTCGCAGATGAAGGCGGCGAAGGCGTCGCGCGGGCCGTTCCCGCCGGGTTTCCACGGAGCGTTCATCGATTTACTTCCCGCCTTGGCTCGAGGTCTGCTTGAGGCCGCCGGCGCCCGTTGGCACCGCGGAACGGTACGTGGCGATGGCCTTGGTCGAGCTCATCACCGTGGTTTCGTGGTCGCCGCTAGCGCCCTTGATCAGGTGCTCGGGGTTGGCGATCATCGCCGCGAGGTTGCCATTGGTGGCGCAGCCGTAGTTCGAGCTCGTCGCGTTGAGCAGGTTCGTGCCCGAATTCGCCGACCAGTCGGGGCAGCCCGGGACGGTCGCGATTGTCCGGCTGACGATCACCCGGGCGGTGCCGGCATTGATCGGGCCCGGCGTCGGCGGCGCGTCGTAGCTGACCAGCAGGCCGTAGCGCGAGGCGACGGCTTCGATGCTGTCGCGGGTCGCGCCGCTTGCCAGCGGATCGTCGATCGCGATGCGGTCGCCGTAGCGCAAGTTCATCGCCTCGAACCAGCCGGCGAGGCGGCTTTGCTCGCCTGGCGAGAGACCGCCGGGGCCGGTGGTCACGTCCATCGTGTAGTTGGTGCGGTCGACCACCGGCTGGTGGATGCTCTCGAGGCCCTGGTTGGTCGCCATCCCGCCGCAGCCGGCGAGCGCCAGGCCAAGCGAAAGGGCGAACGCAGCAGGGGCCGCGCGGGTGAGGAATTGGCGCATCGTCGTCCCCTCTCTTATTTCAGGCTGAAGCCGGGGGCGGGCGCCGCCACGGCCGTGCGTTGCTTGCTGCCGCGCGTGTCGGCCGGGCGGACCGGGGCCGGCGCCGCCGGTGCGCCGAGCGAACCGATTCGGGGCGGGGCGACAGGAGCACCGGCAGAACTCGGCTTCGGCGCGACCGCGCCGCTCTTGCCATCGGTCAGCATGTTGCCGAGCACTCGCTGGATGTCGTTGGCGTCGCGATAGCCGTCGGTCGGCAGCTTGATCTCGCTCCCGTTCACCGGATTGACGAGATACGGGGTGACCACGATCACCAGTTCGGTCTCGCCCTTCTGGAAATTGGTCGACCGGAACAGGCTGCCAAGGATCGGAATGTCTCCGGCGCCCGGCAGCTTCTTGACCGTGTTCTGTGAGCTGTTCTTCATCAGCCCGGCGATCATGAAGCTCTGGCCCGAGCCCAGCTCGACCGTCGTTTCGGCGCGGCGGACGGTCAGCGAAGGAATGCTGAAGCCGCCCTGTTGCAGTGCGCCTTCGCTCGACAGCTCCGACACTTCCGGGCGAACGCGGAGCGAGATGCGCCCGTTCGCCAGCACGGTCGGTGTGTAGGCAAGGCTGATGCCGAATTTCTTGTACTCGATCGTCGTCGTGCCGAGCCCCTGGCTCATCGGGATCGGGAACTCGCCGCCGGCGAGGAAGTCGGCAGTCTCACCCGACAGCGCGGTCAGGTTCGGTTCGGCCAGCGTCGACACGAGGCCGGCTGTCTCGCCGGCATCGAGCGCGCCGAGCAGGTCGAGGCCGAGGAACTTGCCGGCGAAGCCGAGCGTCGTCGAGCCGGTGAGCGGCGTTATCACGCTGGTCCCGGCGCTGCCTTGCGTGCCGATGATCAGTGCGGTCTGCCCGGCGGTCTGCTGCGGCGTAAACGCGCGGCCCTGGCCGATGCCGAACTTGAAACCGCTGGACCGGTCGATCGAATTGAGGTTGACCCCCAGCGACTTGACCAGCGAGCGGCTGACCTCGGAAATCCGCACCTGCAGGTTGACCTGCAGCGGCGTCGCCATCCTCAAGCGGCTGATGACGTTGGCGTCCTTGCCGACGAACGCGGCGACCAGGCGCTCGGCCTCGGCGGCATCCTCGGGCGCGCCGACCGTCCCGGTAAGAAGGAACGTGTTGACCCCCATCGTCGATACCGAGACTTTGGCGTCGGGCATTGCCACCCGCAGCATCTGGTCGACGCTGTCGATGTTCGATCCGACCCGGACGTTGGCCGACCAGATCGTGTTGCCGGCGGCGTCACTGGCATAGACCGTGGTCTCGCCGCCGCCCTTGCCGAAGATGTAGAGCTGGTGGTCGGATTTGACCTGGACGTCGGCGACCTTGTCGTCGGCGACGAACACGTCGGTCATCCGGCCGGGCGTGGTGATCAGTTGACCGCGGCCGATCGACAGCACGATGTTGCCGACGGGACGGGTGACCGTCTGGGCATGGGCCGCGCCGAGCGGCACGAAGGCCAGCGGAGCGACGGCGCAAGCCGCGGTCAGCAGGGTGGAAATCACGCGGCGATCCATTGGTTTGCCCCTCGCAACGGCGGTTTCGGCGCCGGATTTGCTGCTCAGCATCTCAGTTCTTCCCGACCATCACGGCGGTCACGTCCTTGCCGCGGATGACCCGCACGACCGGACCGCGCAGCACCGTTTCGGTGGCAGCAGCGCCCGGACCACCGCCATGAGCCGCGGCCGCGCTGGCGAGCATCGCCATCGCCTGCCCGGCCATCGAGCCTTGCTTGGGCGGCACCGTGCGGCGCTGGAAGCGCGACACGTCGCCGCCGGTGACGAAGCTGGTCGCGCCGTCCTGCGGACGGTTGCCGGCCGATGCGAGCAGCTTGTCCTCGTCGGCCTTCGACGCCCCATCGGGGATCTTGATCGACCCGTTGGCGATGGCGTGCTCGAGCTCGGACTGGTTGTCTGAGAGCGAGCGCAGCGCCAGGCTGAGCGTGCCGATGGTCTGCGCGACCTGGATCTTCTCGCCGATCCGCGGGGTCACCTCGAGCGTGACCGAGCGGAACTCGTGTACCACGGTCTTGCCGTTGGCGGTTTCGCTCTCGGTCGACTGGTCGGTGGCGAGCACGCGCAAGTTGCGCAGGATCGTTTCGGTGGTGTTCAGCGACTCTCCCTCGCCCTTGACCGACTGGGTCAGCATGAGGTCGACGTGGTCGCCCGGGAAGATGAAACCGGCGACGCCCGACTGGACCGACACGGTGATCGTCACCGCGCGCATCCCCGGTCCGAGCGCCGCGGCGAGGAAGCCGCGATCCCCCGGCGCAACGAGAGCGCCTTGGGTAACCGGCTGGCCGGCGGTGATCGGATAGCGCACGACGGTGCCGAGCAGCTTCTTCATGTCCGCCTCGCCCTCGACGAAGTAGGCGTCCTGGACCATGCCCTTGGGCCAGTCGTGGAATGAGATCGCGTCGGCCGTGATGATCGTGCCGACTGGCAGCGCGCGCTGGGCGACCAGCACTTTAGGACCCTTCGGGACCAGCTGGGCGGCCTCGGCTTTCGGCGCCGAAGCACCGGTGAACATGCTTCGCGCAGCGAGCGCGGTGCCGATGGCGATAACCATCGCGCCGAGCAGCAGCATCAGCTTCTTCTTGTCCATGGCTCAGCAAAGCCCCCTCAAAACAACCCCGAAGTCGAGTGCCGACATTCGGGCAAAATGGTTAAGATCAAGTCACCCTGTGGCGCGCTGAAGCGCCGGCAGCGCACTGTCCCCAAGAACCCACAATCCGGCGACGGCGATGGCGATGCCGTACGGCACGGCGAGGCGGTCCTTGCGCCGCCGGGCGATATGCCAGGCGCCGAACGCCAGCGTCAGAACGCCGCCAACGAGCGCCATCGTCACCATCAGCTGCAGAAACCATTGCGGCCGCAGCCACAGCGCCAGCGCCGTCAGCAGTTTGACGTCTCCGCCGCCCATCGCGCGCATCGCGAAGAGGCCGGCGAGCACTGCGAAGGTAGCCGCGGCGATCCCCAGCTGCCAGGCGATGTCGATCCAGGTGAAGCCGCTCGCCCACCAGAACAGCGGCGCGCCGAGCGCGACCGCGGCGTTGAGCCAGTTGTCGATCTGGCGGCGACGAAAGTCGGTGAACGCCGCGACGAGCAGCGCGATTGCCAATGACGCGAGCAAACCGTACGCTAAAATCCCGCCCTGCATTGGCGATGCCCCCTGATCCAAGGGCATTTCTAGCGGAGAGGACTTACCAAAAAGTAACCAACGAAATGAGGCCGTTATTAGCCAGTTGAGCGATGCGGAGCGGCGGCCTGAAGGGACCTTCGATCGCCGCGCCATCCCCGCGGAAGCGGCGGAATCGCGCTGGCTCGCGCCCGATGGCACGGCAATCCGGCGGATCGACTGGACGGCGCCGACCAGGCCACCTTGGGGCAGCCTCCTGTTCCTGCCCGGGCGCGGCGACAGTTACGAGAAGTATCTGGAAACACTGGCTCATTGGTACCACCGGGGGTGGAATGTCACGGCGCTGGACTGGCGCGGCCAGGCCGGTTCCGGCCGGCTCGGGATCGATCCGGTGACCGGTCACGGCGACTTCACCCAGTGGGTCGACGATCTCGCCGCGTTCTGGGGCGAGTGGCGCGATGCGACCCCCGCGCCGCACGTCGTCGTCGGTCACTCGATGGGCGGTCATCTCGTGCTGCGCGCCCTTGCCGAAGGCAAGGTCGACCCGAACGCAGCTGTGCTCTCGGTGCCGATGCTTGGCTTCGTCGCCAAAGGGCTTCCGACCGCTCTGCTCCTGATGCTGGCCCGAGTGCTGGCGCGGATGGGTGATCCGCGACGTCCAGCATGGAAATGGAGCGAGAAGCCGGGCGCATTCCCGGCCGGCCGAATGGATCTGCTGACTCACGATCCGGCCCGCTATGCCGACGAGAGCTGGTGGCGCGAGCGACGCCCGGAGCTGGTGATGGGGCCGGCAAGCTGGGGCTGGGTGATCAGCGCGGGCGCCTCGATTCGCGCGCTCGAGCGCCACGGCGTGCTCGAGCGGGTGACGACACCGGTGCTGATCCTCGGCGTCGAGGGCGATCGGCTGGTCAACTTCGGCGCAATCGTGCGGGCGGCCCGGCGCCTGCCGCATGCCGAGCTGGTCCGGTTCGGCGGCGAAGCGCATCACGAAATCCTGCGCGAAATGGACCCGGTCCGCGAGCGTGCGCTCGGTGCCATCGACGCCTTCCTCGACCGCGTCGCGCCGGCGCCTTCACCAGTGCCGGTGAGCGCCTCGTGATGGAGCGCTACGACATTGTGATCGTCGGCGCGGGCATGGCGGGGGCCTCGCTCGGCGCGGCGCTCGCCGGCGCCGCGCGGGTCCTGGTGATCGAGGCCGAGGACACGCCCGGCTACCACGCCACCGGGCGCTCGGCCGCGTTTTGGACGGAGAGCTACGGCGGCGCGGCGATCCAGCCGCTGACCACGGCGTCTGGCCCGTTCCTGCGCGAGCACGGGCTGCTCACCCCGCGCCGCGCGCTAACGCTCGCGCACAGCTCGCAAGCGGACGAGATCGATGGTTTCGTCGCCCGCTTCGCCGCGCTCGGCGTGCGAGTCGCGCTGCTCGAGCGGCCTGCTCTCGAGGCCCTCGTCCCGGGCTTGCGCGAAGACTGGACCCTCGGCGCACTCGAGCCGGACTGCTCGGACATCGACGTAGCCGGTCTCCACCAGCACTACCTTGCCGACCTGCGCCGCGCCGGAGGCGAGCTCGCCTGTCGCGCACGCCTGACGGAGGCGCGCCGTGAAGCCGATGGGTGGCGGCTGACCCTCGCCGACGGCCGCGCGCTGGTCGCCGACATGCTCGTCAATGCCGCCGGCGCGTGGGCCGACGCGGTCGCCGAGCTCGCCGGCGTCCGCCCGCTCGGCATCGCGCCGTACCGCCGGACCATCGCGCAAGTGCACACGACCCCAGCGGCGCCGGCGGACCTGCCGCTGGTCCTCGACCTGGGTGAGCAATTCTACTTCAAGTCCGAAGCCGGACGGCTGTGGCTGAGCCCGCACGACGAGACTCCGAGCCCGCCATGCGACGCCGCGCCCGAGCAAATCGACGTCGCCACTGCGATCGCCCGATTCGAAGCCGTCGTCGACTGGCGAGTCGACCGGGTCGAGCACGCCTGGGCGGGCCTGCGCAGCTTCGCCCCCGATCGCCTGCCGGTTTACGGCTTCGCGGCGGATCAGCGAGGCTTCTTCTGGTTTGCCGGACAAGGCGGGTTTGGCATCCAGACCGCGCCGGCCGCGGCGTCCCTCGCCACGGACCTGATCCTCCGCCGCAGCGGCGGGCCGGTCGACCCGGCGCCCTACTCTCCGGCCCGATTCGCCTGATTCGTTTTGAGCGCGGGCTTCGCGCCGGCTGGCTTCGATCTAGGGCGCGCCGCGGCCAGTGCAGCGTCGCTGGCGAGCCGGTCGACCCGTTCGTTCTCGACGTGTCCGTTGTGGCCCTTGACCCACACCCATTTGATCTTGTGCGGCTGGGCGGCGGCGATCAGCTCGTGCCACAAGTCGGCGTTGCGCACCGGCTGCTTGCTGGCGTTGATCCAGCCATTGCGCTTCCACCCGTGAACCCAGCGGGTAATCCCGTCGAGCACGTACTTGCTGTCGGTGTGGAGGATCACCTCGCACGGCTCGATCAGCGCCTTGAGGCTGCGAATCGCCGCGGTCAGCTCCATCCGGTTGTTGGTCGTTTCCGCTTCGGAGCCGGACAGCTCCTTCTCGTGGCGCCCCATCCGCAGGATCGCGCCCCAGCCGCCCGGGCCCGGGTTGCCCTTGCAGGCGCCGTCGGTGAAAATCTCGACCTGCTTCAGCGGCTTGTCGAATGTCGGTTCGGTGATCGTTTCGGTCATGGCTCGAAGCAGCGCGCATTAGCAGGATCGGCGTAGAATTCCAGCCGTCGGGCGAACGCCAGCGGGTCCTTGCGGGTGACGAGCGCTCCGGGCGGGGTATTGACCCAGTCGTAGGCGCGGGTCAGGACGAAGCGCAGGGCCGCGCCCCGCGCGAGCAATGGCAAGGCCGCGCGTTCGCGGTCACTGAGCGGGCGGACCGCTTCGTAGCCTGCGAGCAGCGTGGCCCCGAGCGCGGGATCGAACCGCCGCCCGTCCGCATCGAAGCACCACGCCGCGTGAGTCACGGCGACGTCGTAAGCGGTCAGATCGGTGCAGGCGAAGTAGAAGTCGATCAACCCGCTGACGGTGTCACCGAGCATCAGCACGTTATCGGGGAACAAGTCGGCGTGGATCACCGAGCGCGGCAGGTCCGCGGGCCAGCGCTCGGCGAGCAGCGCGAGCTCGCGCGCAACCAGCGCTCCGAGCTGCGGATCGATCGAGGCCAGGGCATCGGCGCCGCACGCGTCTGCCAACTCACGCCAGTGCGCGTGGCCAAAATCGTTGACGCGCTGGTGCGGGAAATCGGCTCCCGCGAGGTGGACTTGCGCCAGCGCGCCACCAACTGCGCGGGCCTGGCCCGGCGTCGGCGCCGAGACGGAAACGCCGGGGAGGAATTCAATCAGCGCCACGGCCTTGTCGCCAAGCTTCCGGAACGGCCGGTCCTTGCGGTCGTGGATCGTCCGCGGCACCGGACAGCCGCGCGCGGCGAGGTGATCGAGCAGGCCAAGGAAGAACGGCAGGTCCTCGATTGCCACCCGCATTTCGTACATCGTCAGGATGAACCGCGCGCCGCTACCGTTGCGGCCGCTGGTCTCGATCAGCCAATTGCTGTTCGAGACGCCCTCGGCGATGCCCTTGGCCGATCGCAGCGCGCCGACGTCGAACTCGGCCAGGAGTGCGGAGAGGGTTTCGGCGCCGAGTTGCGTGTAGACCGCCATTCGCTTGTCCGTCCGGATCAGTCGACGAGCTGGCGCGGCAGTTTGAACACCATCTTCTCTTCGGCGGTGACGACGTGCTCCTCGGCGACGGACCGCAGTTCCGCCACCCGTTCGACGACCTGGCGCACGAGCCGCTCCGGCGCCGACGCTCCCGCGGTGAGGCCCAGCGTCGCCACGCCCGTGAGCCAGTCGGGAGCGATTTCGGCGGCGTTCTGGATCAGCCGCGACGGAGTGCCGCAGCGCTCGGCGACTTCGACCAGGCGCAGCGAGTTCGAGCTGTTCGGGCTGCCGATGACCAGCACCAGCTGGCAACGCGGGGCGATCGCCTTGACCGCCGCCTGGCGGTTCGAGGTCGCATAGCAGATGTCCTCGGCCCGCGGCCCGACGATTCCGGGAAAGCGGGCGCGCAGCGCGGCGACGATCTCGGCCGTGTCGTCTACCGACAGGGTCGTCTGTGTCAGGTAAGCGAGCGGCGCCTCGGCGGCGAACGGCAACGCGGCGACTTCGGCCACCGTCTCGATCAAGGTGATCGTGCCTTCGGGCACCTGTCCGAACGTGCCGATCACTTCGGGATGGCCGCGGTGGCCGACGAAGACGATGTGGCGCCCGGCCTGGATCTGGCGCTCGGCCCGGCGATGGACCTTGCTGACCAGCGGACACGTCGCGTCGAGCCAGGCGAGCCCGCGTGCGCTCGCCGTCTCCGGGATCGACTTGGGCACTCCATGAGCGCTGAAGATGACCGGGGCGCCGTCCGGCACTTCGTCGAGCTCCTCGACGAACACCGCGCCTTTGGCCTTGAGCCCGTCGACCACCGTGCGATTGTGGACGATCTCATGCCGGACATACACCGGCGGACCATAGCGCTCGAGCGCGCGCTCGACGATCTCGATGGCCCGGTCGACGCCCGCGCAAAAGCCGCGCGGCGCGGCGATCAGCAGCGTCAGCGGCGGTCGTTCGGCGCCTATCCGGGGGGCGCCGGCGAGAAAGGGGGCATTCATCTTCGCGCCTCTAGCGCTTCGGCCCGTGCATCGCTAGGGCGGGCGCACGCCGAACGACAGGATCACCGGAATGACGCCACGGACCCGTTTGCTGCTCGCCATCGCCGCCACGGTCGCGTTGGCAGGGTGCAAGCACAGCGGCGATCTCGTCGTCGAGGAAGGCGTCGGCATCACCGCGGTGCGCTCGGCTTGCCCCGCAGTCGGCATTCCCGATTACACCGGCGACGTCACCCTGTTCCGCACCCCCGGCGCAACCGACGCCAATTCGATCGATGTGACGGCGGTGATGACCAACGTGCGCTCGCAGTGCAGCGAAGGCACCGACAAGGTCTACACGACCGTCAACTTCGATGTGCTCGGCCGGCGTGCCGACGTGCACGGCGCCCGCCGCGTCACGCTGCCATACTTCGTCACCGTCCTGCGCGGCGGCACCGCCGTCATCAGCAAGCGGGTCGGCCAGGTCACGCTCGACTTCGCCGACGGGCAGGAGCGCGCGCGGGCCACGGCTCAGGGCGGCGCTTACGTCAATCGCGCCGAGGCCACGCTCCCGGCCGACATCCGCGAGCGGATCACCCGCCGGCGCAAGGCCGGCGAGGCCGAGGCGGCCGTCGACCCGCTGTCCGAACCGGACGTGCGCACCGCCGTCGCCCGCGCCACGTTCGAGGTTCTGGTCGGCTTCCAGCTCGACCAGAACCAGCTGGCTTATAACGCGACCCGGTAGCCGATAAGCTGGCGGATCCCGGGACGCCGCTGCCCTATCACGCCACCGTCATCGTCAACGCGCCGTCGCCTTCGTCGATCCACACCGTGCTGCCGTCGGGAATCTCGCCGCCGAGCAGCTTCTCGGCCAGCGGATCCTGCAGGTAGCGCTGGACCGCGCGCTTGAGCGGCCGGGCGCCATACACCGGGTCGTAGCCGGCCCGGCCGAGCCAGCGCTTGGCCGCGTCGGTCAGATCGAGGCGGATCTTGCGGTCCTTGAGCAGGCTCTGGACGCGCCGCACCTGAATCTCGACGATCGGGGCCATGTGTTCCTGGCCGAGGCGATGGAACAGCACGATCTCGTCAAGCCGGTTGAGGAACTCGGGCCGGAAGTGCGCCCGCACCACCTCCATCACCTGCGGCTCGACCTTGGTCACCTCCTCGCCCTCACCGAGGCTGGCGAGGAATTGGCTGCCTAGGTTCGACGTCAGGATGATCAGGGTGTTGGTGAAGTCGACCACGCGGCCCTGGCCATCGGTCAGCCGCCCGTCGTCGAGCACTTGCAGCAGCACGTTGAACACGTCCGAATGGGCTTTCTCGACCTCGTCGAACAGCACCACCTGGTAGGGCCGTCGCCGCACCGCCTCGGTCAGCACGCCGCCTTCCTCGTAGCCGACGTAGCCCGGAGGCGCGCCGATCAGCCGCGCGACCGAGTGCTTCTCCATGAACTCGCTCATGTCGATGCGGACCATCGCGTGGTCGTCGTCGAACAGGAACCCTGCCAGGGCTTTGGTCAGCTCGGTCTTGCCGACGCCGGTGGGGCCGAGGAACAGGAACGAGCCGAGCGGACGGTTGGGGTCCTGCAGCCCGGCCCGGGCGCGGCGGACGGCCTTCGAGACGGCCTCGACGGCTTGCTCCTGACCGATCACCCGCTCGCCGAGGGTTCGCTCCATGTGCAGCAGCTTCTCGCGCTCGCCTTCCATCATCCGGTCGACCGGGATGCCGGTCCAGCGGCTGACCACGCCGGCGATGTCGTCGGCGGTGACTTCCTCGCGCAACAGCGCGGTCTGCGCCTGTCCCTGGGCTTCGGCGAGCTGACGCTCGAGCTCGGGGATGCGGCCATAGGCGAGCTCGCCGGCGCGCTGGTACTCGCCGTTGCGCTGGGCCTGCTCGAGCTCGATCCGGGCCTGGTCGAGCTGCTCCTTGAGCTTGCCCTCGGCGGCGATCTTGTCGCGTTCGTTCTGCCAGCGCGTGGTCAGCTCGGACGACTGCTGCTCGAGATTGGCGAGCTCTTCACGTAATGCCGCGAGGCGGTCCTTGGAGGCCTGGTCGGTCTCCTTCGACAGCGCCATCTCCTCGATCTTGAGCTGGATGATCCGGCGGTCGAGGTTCTCGATCTCCTCGGGCTTGCTCTCGACTTCCATGCGGATGCGGCTCGCCGCCTCATCCATCAGGTCGATCGCCTTGTCGGGGAGAAATCGGTCCGAGATGTAGCGGTTCGACAGCGTCGCCGCGGCGACGATCGCGCCGTCGGTGATGCGCACCCCATGGTGCAGCTCGTAGCGGTCCTTGAGCCCGCGCAGGATCGAGATCGTGTCCTCGACGCTCGGCTCGCCGACGAACACCGGCTGGAAGCGCCGCTGCAGCGCCGGGTCCTTCTCGACGTGCTTCTGGTACTCGTCGAGGGTGGTTGCGCCGATGCAGTGGAGCTCACCGCGGGCGAGCGCCGGCTTGAGCAGGTTCGAGGCGTCCATCGCCCCCTCGCTCTTCCCTGCGCCGATCAGCGTGTGCATCTCGTCGATGAACAGGATGATCTCGCCTTCGGCGCCTTTGACCTCGTCGAGCACGGCCTTGAGCCGCTCCTCGAACTCGCCGCGGTACTTGGCCCCGGCGATCAGCGAGCCCATGTCGAGCGCCATCAGCCGGCGGTCCTTGAGGCTCTCGGGCACGTCGCCATTGGCGATGCGCAGCGCCAGGCCTTCAACGATGGCGGTCTTGCCGACGCCCGGGTCGCCGATCAGCGCCGGATTGTTCTTGGTCCGGCGGGCGAGGATCTGGACGGTGCGGCGGATCTCCTCGTCGCGCCCGATGACCGGGTCGAGCTTGCCTTCGCGCGCCGCCTCGGTGAGGTCGCGCGCGTACTTCTTCATCGCCTCGTAGCTTTCCTCGGCCGATGCCGAATCGGCCCGCCGCCCGCCGCGCAGCTCGCCGATCGCCGCCTCGAGCGCCTGCGGCGTGACATTGGCGGCCTTGAGCGCCTGCCCGGCAGCGGTCGTCGTGGCGAGCGCCAGAGCAACCAGGATCCGCTCGACCGTGACGAAGCTGTCGCCCGATTTCTGCGCGATCTGCTCGGCCTGGTCGAGCACGCGCACGGCGTCGTTGTCGAGACCCGGGGTCGCCTGGGCGCCACCGCCGGACACCGCCGGAATCTTGGCGAGCGCGCGATCGACCTCGTCGGCGGCGAATTTCGGGTTGCCGCCGGCGCGCTGGATCAGCCCCGCGGCCATGCCCTCGCCGTCCTCGAGCAGCGCCTTCAACAGGTGCTCGGGACTGATCCGCTGGTGGTTCATGCGGATCGCGACGGTCTGCGCCGACTGCAGGAAGCCCTTGGCGCGGTCGGTGAATTTCTCGAGATTCATCGGGTGCATCTCCTCCTGACGGGCCGGAGATAGTGTTGCGATTGTGCAACACAATAGGTAAGTCGCCGGAGCGCCGAGAGTTTTTTCAGGCGCGTCCGGTGGTGTTGGCCAGCAGCGCCGGATCGACTCCTTCGGCTCGCCAGGTTGCTGCCCACCGGGTCTCGGCGGGAGTGCCGAACAGCAGCTCGGGCCGACCCTGCGCGGCGTACCAGCCGTGGCGGCGCATCTCTCCGTCGAGCTGGCCAGCGCCCCAGCCGGCATAGCCGAGGGCGATCAGCCAGCGCTCGGGACCCCCGCCGGCGGCGATTTCGCGCAGCAGATCGAGCGAGGCCGATAACGCCCAGCCATCGCCGACCTTGATGGTTTCGCCATCGGACCATTCCGGAGAATGGAGGACGAAACCGCGGCTGGGCTCGACCGGACCGCCGTGGTGGACCGGGCAATCGGGCGCTTGGCCGGGCTCGATCCCGACGTTCTCGAGCAGCTCGTGGAAGTTGAGGCCGGAGCGCACGTGACCGATGCCGATCCCGAGCGCGCCGTTCTCGTCGTGGACGCACATCGCGATCACGGCGCGGGCGAAGCGCGGATCGGCCATGCCGGGCATCGCCAGCAGCAGCCGTCCCGTCAGGTATTCCGCTTCGCTCATCGCCGCACCGTAGAACAGGACCGCGGCGAATTGAACTCGCCAGTGCGGCACGCGGAGCGAGCCACGCGATGGACGGCGGCTCAGCCGACGGCGAGGCGCGGCTGGAACTCGTGGGCGCCGCTGCGGCGCTCGGCAACGCGGATGCAGTTCTTGCCCGCCTGCTTGGCTAGATACAGGGCGTTGTCGGCCATCGGGATGACGTCGATCGCATTGGCCGAAGTATCGGGAACGCAAGCGATCCCGAACGACGCGCTGATCGGCACGCCGTGGGCTTCGGTCAGGCCCTCGATCCGCGCCCGCAACATTTCCGCTTTGGGCCGGGCATCGTCGAGCGCGCAGCTCGGTAGGATGACGACCAGCTCCTCGCCGCCGTAGCGGGCGATCACGTCGGACGGGCGCAAGGCGCCGACCAGCTGGGCGGCGACGTCGCGCAGCACCGCATCGCCCTTGGCGTGGCCGTTTTCGTCGTTGAGCCGCTTGAAGTTGTCGAGATCGATCATGATCACCGAGGTGGCGGTGCTGGAGCGCTCGCCCAGGCTGACGAACCGCTCGAGCGCGTCTTCCATGTAACGGCGATTGTATAGCCCGGTCAGCGGATCGCGCAGTGACTGCGTCCGCAGCTTCTCGCGAAGAGCGATGTTCGACAGCGCCAGCGACATCGAATCGCCAAGCGCCTGACCGATCCGGCGCACCCCGGACAGGCGCTCGGCGGCGCCTTCGGCCGGCGTGGCGAGGATCAGCAGGCCATAGACCGCGCCCTTGGCGATCATCGGCAGCTCGAGCGTGGCGACGCTGCCGAGGTGGTGCATGCAGCACAGCGTTGCCGCGCCGCGGTCGTTGACGTGCGCCTTGCCGCGCTTCAGCGCCCAACAGTTGGACGGCAGCAGGCTCTCGGGCGCGGAGAATTGTTCGTCGCCATTCCAGGCGAGGGCGAGGTCGAGCCGGTCGCGCGAGTTGTTGAAGACGTAAAGCGCGCCGCCGTACCCCGGCAGCAGGCGCATGCTCGTCGCCATCAGCACCGCGGCGGCATCGTCGTAGCCGTCGGCGCTTTGCAGCATGTCGGTCATCGCGAAAAGCTCTTCGGTCTGCTGGCGCGCATCGCGGGCATCAGCGACCATCCCCGCCCGTTCGACTTGCTCCGCATGGGCCTTGTGGCTGAGGGTCAGACCAAGGAGGAGCCCGGTCGTCATCACCGCCACCGCAAACGCCGCGGCCATGCGCACGAGGTGCTCGGGGCCGAACAGCGCCAGAGCCGTGATCACGCAGGCGAGCCCGTGGATGGTGTGGAATGCCACCCGCCAGAGGCGCGCGCGAGCACTGTCCGTAGACAGGATGTCGTTGTGGTTCATTTGGCCCCCCGGCCTCTCCGAGAGTTTGCGCTAGCGGGTCGCGATGAAATTTCGTTTAAGGCGGCCTAAGTAGCTCCCCGACGGCGATGCAGATTCCGCTCGCCGGCCACATCGAACGGATCCGATGTCCCGTTTCCTGCGCCCCCTTCAGCTCACCGTCTGCCTGGCCGCCCTGAACCTCGCCATTCCGGCGCCCGCGCAACCTGCGGCCGCCACCGTTCAGCCCGCTCCGCTCGCCGAGCTGGTCAAGGCCGTCGATATCCCGTTCGAGACGTTCACCCTCCCCAATGGCCTCAGGGTGATCGTCCACACCGACCGCAAGGCGCCGATCGTCGGGGTGACCACTTACTACCGCGTCGGCTCCAAGAACGAGCCGCGCGGCCGCACCGGCTTCGCGCACTTGTACGAGCATTTGTTCTTCGGCGGCTCGGAGAACGTGCCCAGCTTCGACGTCCCGCTCGAGGCGGCCGGGTCGGTGCCGACCAACGGCTCGACCTGGTACGACCGCACCAATTACGTCGAGACGGTGCCCAAGGGCGCGCTCGAGCTGGCGCTGTTCGAAGAGAGCGACCGCATGGGCCACCTGATGGGTGCGCTCAGCCAGGACAAGCTCGACAAGCAGCGCGGCGTCGTCGAGAACGAGAAGCGCCAGGACGACAACGAGCCTTACGGCCTTGCCGGCTATGCGATCGGCGAAGGACTGTTCCCGGTTGGCCATCCCTATCGCCACACGGCGATCGGCTCGATGGCCGACATCGACGCGGCCACCCTGCCCGACGTGCGGCAGTGGTACCGCGACCACTACGCCCCCAATAACGCCATCCTCGTCCTGACCGGCGACATCGACGTGGCGGCCGCCCGCCCGCTGGTCGAGAAGTACTATGGCGACATCGGAGCCGGGCCGCGGGTGCAGCCGGTTTCGGCCGCCCTGGTCACCCTCGCCGCGCCCGCCAAGCGCCAGATGACCGACCAGGTCTCGACCACCCGGCTCTACCGCGCGTGGAGCGGCCCCGGCATCAACGATCGCGATGCCGTGGCGCTCGACGTCGGCATGCGCGTGCTCGGCGGCCTTGCCAGCTCGAGGCTCGACAATGCGCTGGTCCGCGGCAGCCAGCTCGCCGTCGGAGTCACCGCCGAGGACGAGCAGCACGAGGAAGTCAGCTTTCTCACCGCGACCATGGACATCAAGCCCGGCGTCGACCGCGCTGCGGCCGAGGCCCGCTTCGACGGGCTGATCCGCGACTTTGTCCGCACCGGCCCGACCGTCGACGAGCTCCGCCGCGCCGCCACCCAAGCGGTCAGCGGTGAGATCTCCGCGCTCGAGCAGGTTGGAGGGATGGGCGGCAAGGGTGCGACGCTGGCCGAAGGGCTGCTTTATTCGGGCGATCCGGCGCACTACAAGAAGGAGCTCGAGGAGACCGCCCGGCTGACCCCGGCCGACGTTCGCGCTGCCCTGCAGCGGTGGCTGAGCCGCCCGGCCTTCGCGCTGGCGGTCGTCCCCGGACAGCGAACCGAGAACGGCGCGAAGATGGGCGGCTGGGGCGACGAGGCCACCACCCCCGCCCGTCCGGCCGATCCGCACCTGCCGGTCCCTCCGATCCCGCCCGGGCCGAAGCGCACGCCGCCGGTGGTGGCGGATGTCGCCGCGCTGACGTTTCCGAAGGTCGAGCGGGCGCGGCTCAGCAACGGCATTCCGGTTGCCCTCGCCCGCCGGACCGCGGTGCCGACGGTGCTGGTCAGCCTCGAGTTCGACGCGGGCTATGCCGCCGATACCCCAAGCACGGCGGGAACCCAGTCGCTGATGATGGGCATGCTCGACGAGGGCACCGCCACCCGCGACGCCACCGCGATTCGCGAGGAGGAAGAACGCCTCGGCGCCACGATCACGGCTGGGGCGGGCCTGGATGCGAGCTCCGTCACGATGAGCGCGCTGACCCCCAACCTCGCGCCGTCGCTGGCGCTGATGACGGAGCTCGTGCGCCATCCGGCGTTCGCCCCGAGCGAAGTCGCCCGGGTCAAGGCGCAGCGCCTCGCCGAACTCGCCGAAGTCGAGAACGCGCCGCAGCAGCTGGCGATGCGGACGCTCCCGCCACTGCTGTTCGGCCCAGGCCATCCCTACGGCATGCCTGGCGATGGACTCGGCACGATCGGCTCGGTCACCGCGTTGACGCCGGCCGCGCTGCGCACCGCCCACGACACCTGGCTGCGCCCCGACCTCGCCCGGATCACCGTCGTCGGCGACATCACCATGGATCGGCTGTTGCCGCTACTGGAGCAGGCGTACGGCCAGTGGGCCCCGCCGCCCGGACCGCGGCCGGTCAAGCGCCTCGATGCCCCCGTGCCAGCCCCGCGCAGCCGCATCGTCGTGCTCGACCGCCCCGGCGCGCCGCAGTCCGTCATTGTCGCCGGCCGCGTGCTGCCGCTGACCGGGCGCGACCAGGGCCACGAATCTCTCGACCTCGCCAACGAGGTGCTCGGCAATGGCTTCCTCTCGCGTCTCAACATGGACTTGCGCGAGGAGAAAGGCTGGACTTACGGCGTCAGCAGCGGGGTGCGCCAGCCGCTCGGTCCGCGCACGTTCCTGGTCCTCTCGCCTGTCCAGACCGACAAGACCGGCGACGCGCTGAAGGAACTGCTCGCCGACATGCGCGCCTTCCCGACGGCCAAGCCGGTCACGCCCGAGGAAGTCGCCCGCGTCACTCTCGGCGACGTGCGGCGGCTGCCGAACCGCTTCGAGACGAACGCGGAAGTGCTGCAGGCGATCATTCAGAACCAGCGCCTCGGCCGCCCCGACGACTATTACGCAACGCTCCCGGCGCTCTATCGCGCGATTGGCGCCCAGGCGCTCGATGCGGCGGCCCGCCAGTACCTCCAGCCGGACGGGCTCACCGTCGTGGTGGTCGGCGACCGCAAGCAGATCGCGCCTCAGCTCGCCGGTCTCGCGCTGCCCGTCGAATACCGCGCCGCGCCCGCGCCCCCGGTTGACGGAGCCGCCGCAAGGCCCGAAACACCACCACCGACACAGGAGGGGCCGAGATCATGACGACCGTTGCGGGCACCTACGAGTGCGTCACCAAGACCCCGATGGGCGACCAGAAGAGCACGTTCACGGTCAACGTCGACGGCGACCGTTTCACCGGCAGCAACTCGGGCCCGCTCGGCACGATGGAAGTCACCGACGGCCACGTCGACGGCAATCGCCTGACCTGGAAGATGGACATGAAGGTGCCGATGCCGATGACCCTCGAGTGCGAGGCGACCGTCGACGGCAATGCGCTGACGGGCCAGGTGCGTGCGGGCGCGTTCGGCACGATGGCGATGAGCGGGACGCGAGTGGCGTAGGAACGCAGCCCTGCTGAGACAACCGCCCCCTTGCGTGCCGATGACGATTGCGCTGCTCGGCTAATTGGTGCCGGGCCTGGACACCACGTTGTCGGCTTCTTCACGCCGCTGAAGGGGCTGGGCATCTGGATCGGTCTGGCGATCGTCGTCGTCGCCGGTTCGCTCCTGCACCGCTGGAGCCGCCGCGCCCGCCTTGGCCTGCTACCGGACTGACGCATTTTTTGTTGCCGCGCACCGCTTGACGCCTACCTGCAAGCCGCCCATATGCGGGCCGCTGGCACTCTCACCCCGGGAGTGCCAATTTCATAACCAACCTGCAGAGAGGTAGCTCCTATGACTTTCCGTCCGCTGCACGACCGCGTTCTGGTCCGTCGCGTCGAAGCCGAAGAAAAGACGGCCGGCGGGATCATCATTCCCGACACCGCCAAGGAAAAGCCGCAAGAGGGAGAAGTGATCTCCGTCGGCGCCGGCACCCGCGATGAATCCGGCAAGCTCGTCCCTCTCGACGTCAAGGCCGGCGATCGCATCCTGTTCGGCAAATGGTCGGGCACCGAGGTCCGCCTCGAAGGCGAGGACCTTCTGATCATGAAGGAAAGCGACATTCTCGGCATCGTCGAGACCACCAGCGCAGCCCGCAAGGCCGCCTGAGTCGTCGCTCTCTCATCCACTCCAAACAAGGGATTAAACAATCATGGCTGCTAAGGACGTACGCTTTTCGCGCGACGCTCGCGAAAAAATTCTCGCCGGCGTGGACATCCTCGCCAACGCGGTGAAGGTCACCCTCGGCCCCAAGGGCCGCAACGTGCTGATCGACAAGAGCTTCGGCGCGCCGCGGATCACCAAGGACGGCGTCACCGTCGCCAAGGAGATCGAGCTCAAGGACAAGTTCGAGAACATGGGCGCGCAGATGCTGCGCGAGGTCGCCTCGAAGACCAACGACCTCGCCGGCGACGGCACCACCACCGCGACCGTGCTCGCCCAGGCGATCGTCCGCGAGGGCATGAAGTCGGTTGCCGCCGGCATGAACCCGATGGACCTCAAGCGCGGCGTCGATCTCGCCGTCACCAAGGTCGTCGAAAACATCAAGGCGCGCTCGAAGGCCGTTTCCGGCTCGCAGGAAATCGCCCAGGTCGGGATCATTTCGGCCAACGGCGACCGTGAAGTCGGCGAGAAGATCGCCGAAGCCATGGAAAAGGTCGGCAAGGAAGGCGTGATCACCGTCGAGGAAGCCAAGGGCCTCGAGTTCGAGCTCGACGTGGTCGAGGGCATGCAGTTCGACCGCGGCTACCTCTCGCCGTACTTCGTGACCAACGCGGAGAAGATGCTGGTGGAGCTCGAGAACCCCTACATCCTGATCCACGAGAAGAAGCTCTCGAGCCTGCAGGCGATGCTGCCGATCCTCGAAGCCGTGGTCCAGTCGGGTCGTCCGCTGCTGATCATCGCCGAGGACATCGAGGGTGAGGCGCTGGCGACGCTGGTCGTCAACAAGCTGCGCGGCGGCCTCAAGGTCGCGGCAGTCAAGGCGCCCGGCTTCGGCGATCGCCGCAAGGCCATGCTGGGCGACATCGCCACGCTGACCGCGGGCGAGATGATCAGCGAGGACCTCGGGATCAAGCTCGAGAACGTCACCGTGGGCATGCTTGGCCAGGCCAAGAAGGTCACCATCGACAAGGATAACACCACCATCGTCGACGGCGCCGGCAAGGCCGAGGACATCAAGGGGCGGGTCGAGCAGATCCGCGCGCAGATCGAGACCACGACCAGCGACTACGACCGCGAGAAGCTCCAGGAGCGCCTGGCCAAGCTCGCCGGCGGCGTCGCCGTGATCAAGGTCGGCGGCGCCTCGGAAATCGAGGTCAAGGAGCGCAAGGACCGCGTCGACGACGCGCTCCACGCGACCCGCGCCGCGGTCGAGGAAGGCATCGTTCCGGGCGGCGGCATCGCCCTGCTCTACGCGACCAAGGCTCTCGACGGGCTCAAGGGCGCCAATGACGACCAGACCCGCGGCATCGACATCGTCCGTCGGGCGATCGAGACGCCGGCGCGCCAGATCGCCGAGAACGCGGGCCACGACGGCGCCGTGATCACCGGCAACCTGCTGCGTGAGAACGACGAGAACCAGGGCTTCAACGCCCAGACCGACACCTACGAGAACCTCGTCCAGGCTGGCGTGATCGACCCGACCAAGGTCGTCCGCGCCGCGCTCCAGGACGCGGCCTCGGTCGCCGGCCTGATGATCACCACCGAGGCGGCGATCAGCGAGCGGCCCGAGGACAAGCCGGCGATGGGCGGCATGCCCGGCGGCGGCATGGGCGGCATGGGTGGCATGGACTTCTAAGTCCACACCCCAAGTCGTAAAGAAATCGGGCCGGGGGAGCGATCCCCCGGCCCTTTTCTTTGGCACCAGAGCCGCGCTCGTCCGTTGTTTCCCGGCACAGGACCGAGGAGGAACGGACCGATGCGGCTTCCCGCCAATGCCCATGTCGCGGTCGTCGATGGCGAGCGCTTCCTGCTCATGCGCAACTGCGGCACCACCGCCGAGCCGAAGCTGGAGCTCGAGGCCGAGCCATCGCTCGAGGAAACCAACAAGAGCGCCGGCCAGCGCGAGCATGAAAGCGAGCATCGCCGCTGGGGCGAGCCGCACGACCGGGCTGCCCATGCCGCCGCCGTCGCCGAGTGGCTCAACCATCAGGTCCTGACCCACCGCATCGAGCAGCTGCTGGTGGTCGCCGATCCCGAAACGCTCGGCGAGATGCGGCGCCACTATCACAAGCAGACCGAAGCCGCGCTGGCCGGCGAGGTTCACAAGCAACTGACCGGCATGCCCGGTCCCGACATACTCAAGGCGGTCGTCGCTGCTTGAACGCGCGATCCGCCGCTGGCTCGAAAGGCTGCTGGGGATGGCCGTCGACATCGAATCCCGCCGCAAGCGCATGGTCGACCGCCAGGTCGTCGCCCGCGGGATCCGCGACCCGGTCCTGCTCGAAGCCATGCGCATGGTCCCGCGCGAGGCGTTCGTGCCCGAGAACCTCGCCGAGTTCGCCTACGACGACAGCCCCCTGCCGATCGCCGAAGGTCAGACGATCTCGCAGCCGTTCATCGTCGCGACGATGATCGAGGCGGCCGAAGTCGGCCCCGGCGACAAGGTGCTCGAGGTCGGCGCCGGCTCGGGCTACGCCGCTGCGGTGCTGTCGCGGATCGCGGGTCGGGTGTTCGGGATCGAGCGCCACCGCAGCCTCGCCGAAGCGGCCGAGAAGCGGCTGGCGCGGCTCGGCTACGACAACGTCACGATCATCGCTGGAGACGGCAGCGGCGGGCTCCCCGACGAGGCGCCGTTCGATGCGATCCTGGTCGCGGCGCGCGGGGCCGAGGTGCCCGAAGCGCTGAAGCGCCAGCTCAAGGTCGGCGGGCGGCTGGTGATCCCCGTCGGCGGCGAGGACGTCCAGGACTTGTGCCGGATCACGCGGATCAGCGAGACGCGGTGGGAGACCGACGATCTCGGGCCGGTGCGGTTCGTGCCGCTGATCGGAACTTACGGGTTGGCCGAGGACGGCAGCCGCGCCGCCAAGGATCACCGCCCGGCGCGGGACCTGCCGTTGCCCGAGCTGGTCGCGCGGCACGCCGAGCCGCTCCCCGAGATCGACCACCCGGGCTTCGCCGAGGCATTCGACCGCTTCGCCGACCATCGCATCGTCATGCTCGGCGAGGCCAGCCACGGCACACACGAGTTCTACGCCGCCCGCGCCGCGATCACCCGCCGCTTCGTCGAGCGGCACGGTTTCACCATCATCGCGGTCGAAGCGGACTGGCCCGATGCCGCGGCGATCGACCGGTACATCGGACACGGCCCTGCCCGGCCCGGCGCACCGCCGTCGTTCCAGCGGTTCCCGACGTGGATGTGGCGCAACACCGTGGTCGCGCAGCTCGCCGACGATTTGCGCGCCTACAATGCCAAGCTGGCCGGGCCGGCGCGGCGGGTCGGCTTTTATGGGCTCGATATCTACAACATGTCGGGCTCGATCAGCGCGGTCCTCGCCTATCTCGACCAGACCGATCCCGAGGCCGCCAAAGTCGCGCGCGAGCGCTACGGCTGCCTGACCCCATGGCAGGCCGAGCCCTCGGTCTATGGCCGGGTGGCGCTGTCGCGCGGCTATGCCGAGTGCGAGCAGGCGGTGGTCGCGCAATGCCGCGAGCTGCTCGAACGCGCCCTGGCCGAGCGCGACGATGGCGACGGGCTGCTCGACGCGGCGATGAACGCGCGGCTGGTCGCCTCGGCCGAGCGCTACTACCGGATCATGTACTACGGAGGCGCGGAAAGCTGGAACTTGCGCGACAGCCACATGGCCGAAACGCTCGAATACCTGCTCGACGCCAAAGGGCCCGACGCCAAGGCGCTGGTCTGGGCGCACAACAGCCACATCGGCGATGCCCGCGCGACCGACATGGGCGCGGCTCGCGGCGAGCACAACATCGGCCAGCTGATCCGCGAGAAGTTCGCCGACGAGGTCGCGCTGATCGGCTTCGGCACCCACACCGGCACCGTCACGTGCGCGACCGACTGGGACGGCCACACCGAGACCAAGCGGGTCCTGCCCTCGCGCCGCGACAGCTACGAGCGGGTCTGTCACGACACCGGGATGCCGCGCTTCGTGCTGCGCCCCGCCGCCGACGAGGCGCTGCGCCGGCGCCTCGCCGAGCCGCTGCTCGAGCGCTTCATCGGGGTGATCTACCGACCGGAGACCGAGCGCTGGAGCCACTATAGCGAGGCCGTGCTGCCCGCCCAGTTCGACGCTTACGTGTGGTTCGACGAGACCCGGGCGGTGACCCCGCTGGCCGAAGAGCACCTGCCCGGGCACGTTCCGGACACCTATCCGTTCGGCCTGTAGCGAGCGCTGGCGAACGCAAGCGAGATTGCATTTAATTCACTTGCGCGGCGGCGCGACGGGTCTAAGCGCCGCCCGCCCCGGCATCGCGCCGGAAAGGATGCACTCGATGCAATCCATAGCGATTGCCGCACCTGCCGAAGCCGCCCCGGCGCTCCATCAGCACCACCACGCGAGTCCCAAGCTGGCGACGCTGACGATCGGCGCCATCGGCGTCGTCTTTGGAGACATCGGCACGAGCCCGCTTTACGCCTTCCGCGAGGCGCTCAACCAGACGGTCCACAACGGGGTGATCGCGCGCGGCGAGATCGTCGGCGTGATGAGCCTGATGCTGTGGGCGCTGATCCTCATCGTCACGCTCAAGTACGTCGTCCTGCTGATGCGCGCCGACAACGACGGCGAAGGCGGCGTGCTGGCGCTGCTCGCCCTTGCTCGCCGGGGCAGCATGCAGAAGGCCGGCGTAGTCGTCGCCCTTGGCGCGATCGGCGCGGCGCTGTTCTACGGCGACGCGGTGATCACGCCGTCGCTTTCGGTGCTCGCCGCAGTCGAAGGGCTGAAGACGCTGAAGGGCATCGGCCCGATCTTCACCGAAGAGCGGATCGTGATCATCGCGCTCGTCATCCTCGTCGGCCTGTTCTGGATCCAGGCGCGCGGCACCGCGACGGTGTCGAAGCTGTTCGGGCCGGTCTGCATCGTCTGGTTCCTGGCGATCGGCGCGTTGGGGCTGATGCACCTCGGCGACAGCCCGGCGATCCTCGTGGCGTTCCTGCCGTGGCACGGGGTTGTCTTCCTGACCCGCCACGGGGTGCTCGGCCTGTTCGTGCTCGGCGCGGTATTCCTGACGGTGACCGGGGCCGAGGCGCTCACCGCCGACATGGGCCACTTCGGCAAGCGCCCGATCCGGATCGCGTGGCTGGTGCTGGTGTTCCCCGCCCTCGCGCTCAACTACCTCGGCCAAGGCGCCTATGCGATGCACGTGCTGTCGCGCGACAACCAGCTCGGCAAGCCGTTCGAGAACCTCGACTGGTTCTTCGTGACGATCCCCGAGCCGGTTCGCCTGCCGATGGTCCTGCTGGCCACGCTGGCGACCATCATCGCCAGCCAGGCGGTCATCACCGGGGCCTATTCGCTGACCCAGCAGGCGATCCAGCTCGGCCTGCTGCCGCGGCTGCACATCAAGCAGACCTCGGCCGGCCATGCCGGGCAGATCTACATGCCGATGGTCAACTGGAGCCTGCTGTTCGGAGTGGTGATGCTGGCGCTCGGCTTCCGCAGCTCGAGCGCAATGGCTTCGGCTTACGGCATCGCCGTCACCGGGACGATGGTCGTCACCACCTGCCTCGCGTTCATGGTCACCCGGCGGCGCTGGCACTGGAGCCTGCCGGTGAGCATCGCCGTGATTGCGCCCTTCCTGATCGTCGATTTGGTGTTCTTCGGCGCCAACATCCTGCGGGTGGTCGAGGGCGGCTGGGTGCCGCTGCTGATCGGCGCCGGCATGCTCGGCGTCATCTGGACGTGGATGCGCGGGCGGCGCTTCGTTAACGGTCTCGAAGCCGAGGGCGCGATTCCGCTGGCGGGGATCGCCGCCGCTCTCGCCAAGAGGCCGCCGGCACGGGTCCCCGGCACCGCGGTGTTCCTGACCGCCGACAACACCCTCACGCCGCACGCGCTGCTGCACAATCTCAAGCATAACCAGGTGCTGCACCGGCACAATTACGTGATGACCGTGCGGACGCTGCAGAAGCCGTACGCCGATCCCGACGAGCGGCTCAAGGTGGAGCCGATTGACGACAATTTTGCCCGCGTCGAGCTGCGCTACGGGTTCATGGAGCAGCCGCTGGTGCGGGACGACCTGATCCGTTCGGGGGTGATCGCCGATGCCGCCAAGGCGAGCTTCTTCATTGGCCGCAACAACTACGCGTTCTCGGCCGAGGTCGGGATGCCGGTGTGGCAGGACGTGCTGTTCATCCTCCTGCATCGCAACGCCGCCGATCCGACCGACTACTTCAACATCCCGCCCAACAAGGTGATCGAGCTCGGCGCGCAATACGCGATCTGATCAGGCGCTTTGATCCCGATCACGCTGTTCCCTGCGCGCCAGGTCCCTCACCGCAACTTTCTCACGCTTCGTCGCTCGAATCTTCCGCAGGGGGGACCACATCGGTTAATCTTCGGCAAAGGTCGGTCGGGGTACAAAACGGGTCATGCGGACGGGAATCAGGGCACGGGTCATCGGCCTGGCGGCAATTGTCGCAGGCGTTCTCACACCGGCAGCGGCAGGCGCAAGCGACCTCGAGCAGGCGTTCGACCAGACCTTCGGCGGCGAGCTGCGCGCACCGCAGGCGCCGAGCCCGTTTGAGCGCCAGCTTACTTCGCTGGCCGAGGCTTCCGAAGGGCGGATCGGCGTCGCCGCGCTCGACCTGTCGAGCGGGCAGAGCGTCCAAGTCCTTGGCGACCAGCCGTTCCCGCTCGCCTCGACCGGCAAAGTCGCGATCGTCGCGACGTTCCTCGACGGCGTCGACCATGGCCGCTTCCAGCTTACCGACCAGTACCCGCTGATGTTGCCGATCCCGTCCAGGAAGTTCGCCGGTTCGAGCGCCCCGGTACGGCCGGGTGCGATGCTACCGGCGCTCAACCTGATCGAGTTGGCGCTGACCCGCAGCGACAACCACGCAACCGACGGGCTGCTCGCCGCGATCGGCGGGCCGCAGGCGGTCGACCGGTGGCTGGCCAAGACCGGCAACAGCGGCATTCGGCTCGACCGCAACATCGCGACGCTGGTCCGCGACGACGGCGTGATCAACCCGGCCACCACCGTCGATGTGCGCGACAGCACCACCCCACTGGCGATGGTCCGGCTGCTCGCCGGGCTCTACCAGGGCGAATGGCTGACGCCGGCCAGCCGCGAAGTGCTGCTCGGCGCGATGAGCCGCTGCCAGACCGGTATCCGCCGGATGAAAGCCGGGATCCCCGAGGATTCGCTGGTCGGCCACAAGACCGGCACCCTCGCCAACACCTCGAGCGACGTGGGCATCATCCGCACCCCTGACGGCCGCACGGTCGCCCTGGCGATCTACGTCACCGGCCAGGGCGGCAAGCCGGGGCGCGAGGCGCGGATCGCCAACATCGCCCACGCCGTGTGGCAAGGCTTCTCGCCGCAGGACGGCCTGTTGCTGCGCACCGCCGCCCGCGCCTCGACGCCCGAGCCGGCGCGGCCGCAGCTGTAAGGCATCCGTTCACCTCCTCTTCAGACGAGGAGTGAACTCGTCTCGCCGGCAAGTCTCAGAAGTCGACGCTGGCGCGGGCGTAGAGGAAGCGGCCGTTGAAGCCGAACGGCGAGAAGTTCGAATACGGCAGGAACTCCTGCGTCGCCGGATAAGCGCCGCCACCGACGCTCGCCGGACGTAGCCCGAACGGCACCCGATCGGGGTAGACGTCGAACACGTTGTCGGCGCCGATGGCAAAGCTCAGCCGGTCTATCGGCTTGAACCGCAGCTCGAGATCGGTGATCCATTTGGCGCCGAGGAAGACATCGTCGGGGCCGTAGTCGGTCAGGCTCGTCGGATTGGCGACCGGAGCGACGGCTCCGGGGGAGACCACTTTGCCGTAGCGCGTCGTGCGCGCGGTGATCCCGAATCGTCCGACGTCGCCATCGAGGCTCAGCACGACCTTGTCGCGCGGCTGCCCCTGGGTGAAGCGGAGGCTTTCCTGGCGGCCGAACAGGACCAGGCCGGGAATCGTCGCCAGCGGGCCCAAGTCGTTGTGGTAGCGCAGGATCTTGGACTTGTTGTAGTTGTAGGCGGCGGTCAGGTTCCAGCGCCCCATGTCGGCATCCAGCGGCAGGCGCCAGTTGAGCACCGCGTCAACGCCTTGGGTGCGCGTATCAAGGCCGTTGATGAAGAACCGCGCGGCGCCCACTGAACTGAACCCGTTGGCGTCGAGCACCGCCTTGACCGCGGCGTTGACGGCCGCGGTGCCGCTGCCCGAGGCGCCGAGGTTCTCGGTGAGGACGATCCGGTCCTTGATCTTGATGTTGTAGTAATCGACCGTGAGCGTCAGCCCGTGCAGCGGATTGGCGGTGAACCCGGCCGAAAGATTGACCGACTTCTCCGGGCGCAGCGGCCGCGATCCCAGCGCGCGGGCGATCGGGCTGCTGACCGCGACGGTGCTGATGTCGACCAGCGTCCCCGAGATGATGTTGGTCGAAGTGGTGGTGAAGAACTGCTGGTGCAGCGATGGGGCGCGGAACCCGTTCGAGACCGAGCCGCGGATCGCAAAGCCGGGAATGAACTCGTAGCGGGCGGCGAACTTGCCCGTCACCGTATTTCCAAAGTCGGAATAGTGCTCAAAGCGCCCGGCAAGGGTGGTGCTGAGGCCGGGGATGGGATCGGCGTCGACCTCGACGTATCCGGCAACGTTGTGCCGGTTGACGCTGGTCGCGCTCGCCGCGGGAATCCCGGGAAAGCCCTGTGCGCCGACCAGGGCCTGGCGCCCGGGGAAGCTGCACAAGCCCGTCGCCGCCGCGTAGACCCCGCTCTGCGCCACGCAACCCGCCGCCGTCGTCGCGACCGGGGCGCGGAAGTACGGCCCGGCGGCGTACGAGAAGACGTCTCCCGGCCGCTCGCCGAAGTGCTCGGCGCGGTATTCGGCGCCGAACGCCAGCGTCACGGGCTTGGCAAAGCCGACGTCGAATTCGCGGCTGAGGTCGAGGGTCGCGAGGTACTGGCTGTAGCGCAACCCGCCGGCATCGAACGTCCGCGGCGAGGCCGGACCAAAGCTCGTGTTGAGCGAGTTCTGCACGGCGTAATCGAATGCGTTGTGGCCGTAGTTGAACGAGGTTTCCGCGTGCCACACGCCGGCCGTGGTCCGCAGCCCGAAGGTGAATGCGTAGTCGGTCAGGTTCGACTTGATGAACGGGAGGAATCCGTCGGGCGTCAACGGCACGAAGTTCGCGCTGCTCGCCGCCACGTCGGGCGCGAGCACCGACCAGTCGCGGTTGTTGGCGCTGCTTTGCTGGCGGAAGTTCGCCGCGCTCAGCGAATCGCGCTGGTCGAAGCTGGCGCTGGCGAAGAACTCGAGCGAATCGCCGATCGGCACCCCCGAATTGAGGAACAGGATGTAATCGTCGGCGATCGGGTCGCCGTAGCGGTACTCGAGGCGGTTGAACGTCAGCTCACGCGGATCAAACGGCGTGGCGGCGCTCGGCCGAAAGTAGTTCGGTCTCAGGTCGAAGCCCTGGCGATTGGTATAGCCGCGGTGCCGGTATTCCATCGTCAGGTTGATGAAACCGTCCTGGTTGCCGAAGAACGGCAACCCGACGTTGCCGGCGATGCTGTAGGTCTTGCCGTCGTGGACGTGGCGCTCGCCATTGACGTTGGCGAGGAAGTAGCGGTTGTCCGCCGGGTCCAGCAACGGCTGTCCGCCAGAGGTCTGCAGCCCCGTGACATTGGCGACGCCGTCGAGCCTGGTCACGTATTCGCCGTAACTTGCGGTGACCCGCCCGCCATGGTTGGCGCTCTTCAGACGAATGTTGATGACCCCGGCAATCGCGTCGGAGCCGTACTGCGACGAGGCGCCGTCGCGCAGGATCTCGATCCGGTCGATCGCCAGCGCCGGGATGGTGTTCAGGTCGACCGCCGCCGCACCGCGCCCGACGGTGCCGTTGATGTTCAGCAGCGCCGAGACGTGACGGCGCTTGCCGTTGATCAGCACGAGCGTCTGGTCGGGTGAGAGCCCGCGCAGCGTCGCCGGCCGAACCGCGTCGGAACCGTCGGAGATCGCCGGCTGCGGGAAGTTGAACGAGGGGACGAGCTTGTTGAGAATCTTGTTGGTTTCGGTCTGTCCGCCTTCGGTGATCGCCTGCGCCGACAGCACGTCGACCGGCACCGGCGAGTTCTCGACTGTGCGGTTGGCGGAGCGCGTGCCGGTGACGATGATGATGTTGGCATCGTTGACCGGCGCCTGAGGGGCGGCGTCCTGCGCGTGGGCGGCAGACGCAAGGGCGCCGAGCGACAAGGAAGCGAGCAGTGTGGTGCGAAACGTGGCTTGCATGGCGATGGACCCCCGGTCGAAGCGCCACCGCACGGCCGTGCTGCAGCACTATGGACAAGCTTATCGCCGGTAACGGAACGCGCAACGGATGCTCGCTACACCCGCCTCAATTCATTGAGCCACTGTAACAAAGTTGCCGCACCATGTTTTGCCACGACCGCTCGAGGCGCGGAGCAAAACAAAAGGGCGCGCGAGGCAGATCCTCGCGCGCCCTTCTTTGAAATCTTGCCGTGAGGCGAAGATTACATCTTGGCAGCCGGGCTCGAAGCAGCGGCAGCGGCGTCCGAAGCGGCGCCGGCAGCGGCCGAAGCAGCGCCCGAAGCGGTTGTCGCACCGGCGTTGCTGGCGGCAGCAGCGGCTTCCGTAGCGGCCATCGAAGCCGAACCGGCAGCTTCCGTCGCGCTCATCGCGGCGTCGGTAGCAGCGGACTCAGCAGTCGTCGCAGCGGCGTCTTCGGTCTTCTGAGAGCACGCCGAAAGGGCGAGGGCGGCGCCAGCGGCCGCAGCAGCGAGAACGATCTTGCGCATGAATGGTAATCCCTTGAACAGCGAGTGGACCACGCACGGCTCGATATCCCCAGGGATCGCGCCGCGCGGAAAGCCTACCGTTACAGTAGACTTCGCGCGTCAATTATCCGCGTTGGCGCGGTGATGCAAGCGCTAGTCGCCGCTGCGCACGACGAGCGGATGGTTTCGCTGCGATAAGCCCGAATCTTGCGCGGCAATTATGGCAGCGTTGTGACCGCCGCAAATGCTCTTCGCGGCGCGTCAAGACCGCTCAAAAGCGGAGTTGCTGCGGGGCTAATCTAAGCCGGTGCCAGCCAGGTCTGGGCGAGTTCGCTCGCCGTCCTGTTTGGCCGACGCAGCGATTTCCGCGGCTGACGCACTCCCGCGGCGCTGCTAGGAGCGGCACCATGGATCTCCGCCAGCATCTCTACCTCGTCGACGGTTCGGCCTACATTTTCCGCGCCTATCATCGCCTGCCCCCGCTGACCAATCCGCGCGGCGTCCCGGTCGGGGCGGTCTACGGCTACACGACGATGCTCTGGCGCTTGGCCGAGGACCTCAACAAGGCCGACGGGCCGACCCACCTCGCCGTGATCCTCGACAAGGGCGCGACCAGCTTCCGCAACGCGATGTACGACCAGTACAAGGCCAACCGCCCGCCGCCGCCCGACGACCTCGTCCCGCAGTTCCCGCTGATCCGCGACGCGACCCGTGCGTTCAGCCTGCCGTCCATCGAGGAGGACGACCTCGAGGCCGACGACATCATCGCCTCCTACGCGCGCGAGGCGACTCGGCGCGGCTGGGACGTGACGATCGTCAGCTCGGACAAGGACCTGATGCAGCTCGTCGGCAAATGCGCCGAGCCCGACGACGGCGCCGAGGGCGGCTGCATCGACATGCTCGACACGATGAAGAACCAGCGGATCGACATCCCCGAGGTGGTCGAGAAGTTCGGGGTGCCGCCCGCTGATGGGCGATTCGGTCGACAACGTCCCGGGCATTCGCGGGATCGGCCCGAAGACCGCGACCAAGCTGATCCAGGAGCACGGCAGCCTCGAAGCGGCCCTCGCCGCGGCGCCGGCGATGAAGCCGGGCAAGCTGCGCGACAGCATGATCGAGCAAGCCGACATGGCGCGGCTGTCGCGCCGGCTGGTCCAGCTCAAGGAAGACTGCCCGCTGCCGATGCCGCTGGACGAGTTCAAGCTGACGGCGATCCCGCAGGAACCGCTCGCCACGTTTCTCACCGAGCACGGCTTCACCAGCCTGCTCAAGCGGCTCGACGGCGGCCGCGGCAGCCCCGGCCCGGCGACCCAGCTCCATCCCGAGAAGCCGGTCACCGCCGGCGCTCCGGCCGCGCCGCAGGGCAGCCGGCAGCCGCCGCCGGAGATGCCGCCGGTCGACCTCGCCGCCTACGAATGCGTCCAGACCTTGGAAGCGCTCGACCGCTGGATCGAGCGGGCGTTCGCGGCGCGGCTGGTGGCGGTCGACACTGAGACCAGCATGCTCGACGCAATGCGCGCCGATCTCGCCGGCATTAGCCTGGCGCTCGGGCCGAACGACGCCTGCTACATTCCGCTCGGCCACGGCGGCAGCGACATGTTCGCCGAGACGCCCGAGCAGATCGCCGCGCCGCTCGCCCTCGCCCGGCTCAAGCCGCTGCTCGAGAGCGACGCCGTGCTCAAGGTCGGGCAGAACATCAAGTACGACATCAACATCCTCGCCCGCCACGATATTCTCATGGCGCCGGTCGACGATACCATGATCGTCAGCTTCGCGATGGACGCCGGCCGCAGCGAGGAAGGGATCGGCGGCGGCCACGGCATGGACGAGCTCGCCCAGCGCCACCTCGGCCACACCACGCTGACCTTCAAGGACATCTGCGGCAGCGGCAAGAAGGCGATTCCGTTCGGCGAGGTCCCGCTCGACCGCGCCACCCGCTACGCCGCGGAGGACGCCGACGTCACCTGGCGGCTGCACCGGGTGTTGAAGCCGCGGCTCGCCGACGAGGGCGGGACGCGAATTTACGAGCGCGTCGATCGCCCGCTGATCCCGGTCGTTGCCCAGATGGAGCGCCACGGGATCAAGGTCGACCGCGAGCGGCTGGCCCAGCTCTCGAGCGAGTTCGCCAAGAGCATCGCCGAACTCGAGTGCGAGGTCTACGGCCTGTGCGGTCAGGAATTCACCATCGGCAGCCCCAAGCAGCTCGGCGACATCCTGTTCGACAAGCTCGGCTATAAAGGCGGGCGCAAGGGCAAGAGCGGCCAGTACTCGACCGACCAGGCGATCCTCGAAGGGCTTGCCGCGCAAGGCGCCGAAGTCGCCACCAAGGTGCTCGACTGGCGCCAGCTGACCAAGCTGCGCTCGACTTATACCGAGGCGCTGCAGGCGGCGATCAACCCGGCGACCGGGCGCGTGCACACCAGCTACAGCCTGGTCGGCGCGCAGACCGGGCGGCTCTCGTCGAACGATCCCAACTTGCAGAACATCCCCATCCGCACCGAGATCGGGCGGCAGATCCGCGACGCCTTCGTCGCCGAGCCCGGCAACGTCCTGCTCTCGGCCGACTACTCGCAGATCGAGCTCCGCCTGGCCGCGCACATGGCCGACGTTCCTGCCCTGAAGGAGGCGTTCGCGGCCGGCGAGGACATCCACGCGCGCACCGCGCTGGAGATGTTCGGCGAGGTCAACCGCGACACCCGCGGCCGCGCCAAGACGATCAACTTCGCGATCCTCTACGGGATCAGCCGGTGGGGTCTGGGCGGGCGGCTCGGCGTCGGCGCCGACGAGGCGCAAGCGATGATCGACCGTTACTTCGAGCGCTTTCCGGGCATTCAGCGCTACATCGTCCACACCCTCGAAAGCGTGCGCGAGCGCGGCTATTCCGAGACCCTGTTCGGCCGCAAGACCTGGTTCCCGCGGATCAACTCGCGCAACCAGGCCGAGCGTTCCGGTTCGGAGCGGGCGGCGATCAATGCGCCGATCCAGGGGACCAGTGCCGACATCATCAAGCGGGCGATGGCGCGGATGGTCCCGGCGCTCGCCGGGGCTGGCTTGGGCGACGTGCGGATGCTGCTCCAGGTTCACGACGAACTGGTGTTCGAGCTGCCCGAGGGTGACGTCGCCGCCGCCAAGCCGGTCATCGAGCGGGTCATGGCCGAAGCCGCGCTGCCGGCGGTGCGGCTCGAGGTACCGCTGGGGATCGAGATCGGCACCGGCCCCAGCTGGGGCGCGGCGCACTAGCATCAGCGCCCGGCGCCAGGAACGACTCGCTCCGCCACGGTCCGCGGGCGCCGCGCCGCACGACGGGTTGTGGCTTGCGCGCGGTGACCTTACAGACGGCCGCGATGGACGGGACGGCAGGTGGCGCGATGACCGGCGCAAAAAAGGCGGCCGCTCGCACCCAGGCGGCGACCGCTCGGGTCAGCCGCTTGCGGGCGCGTCTGGGCGGGCAGCTGTGGCGGCAGACCCCGCGCGGGCCGATCCTGGCGGTGTTCGCCGTCGTCGCGATGTCGCTGATCGGGGGCGTGCTGCTGATCCTCGGGACGATCCGCGCCGAGCGGCACGAGCGCGAGATCGCCGACCACAGCAGCGCCGTGCTGACGGTCCTGCGCGACATCAGCCGGGACGCGGTCAACGCCGAAACCGGCCAGCGCGGCTTCTACATCACTTTGGACAAGCGCTATCTCGCTCCATACGCCGCGGCCCTGGCCCAGCACGAGCCGTCGATCGCGCGCCTGCGTGCGCTGACCGCCGGCAGCCCCGACCCCCGCCAGCGCGAGCTTGCCGCCGCCGTCGCGC
>JAEKKO010000228.1 GCA_019510335.1 Novosphingobium sp.
GGCACCGTGTTCGAGACCCGCTCGACCTGGGGCAAGGAGGGCGACACCCTGGTCCTCGACATCGACCCGACCTCGCACCCGGCCTGGGTCGGCGGCCAGCGCCAGCTCGATCAGGGCGGCCGCGTCGCCCAGTTCAACAAGCGCTTCGGCGGGCTGACCCTCAAGAAGGGCTGAGCTGCGGCGTTCGAGCGACGGCCAAAGGGCGGCTGCGGCCGCCCTTTTTCGTTTAGGCACGGCTTTAGCCCCTCCCCTCAAGGGGAGGGGAGTTGGTGCCACTGTCTACCCGCACACCGCACTTTCCGCTTTCCTACAGCGCCTGATCGGTGCCATCAGCGTTCGCCCCATGTTCCGCGCCGCCGACACCTTCCCCCTGCCGACCCAAGCCCGCGCGGGCGCCCCGGGAATTTTCGATTCGGCGGTAACTTCGGTAACTTCGGGCGCGCTCTCGCAGCCTCGGCCTGCCCGGGCCCGTGCCCCGGAACGCCTTGCCCCGCGGACCGTTCGGACGGGCAAGGGAGCCCGCCGATGAAGCCGATGACCGAGCAGCACCTGGCGATCCTGCGCCGGCACATGGTCGAGATCATCGACATGCATTACGATCTGTCGAGCGACGAGATCGGCCGCGACCGCCTCGGCGCGCCGCTGCGCCAGGCGCTGCTCGAGGTCCCGCGCCACTTGTTCGTGCCGCAGCCGCTGATCCTCGCCGCCTACCAGGATTCGCCGCTGCCGATCGGCTTCGACAAGACCCTGTCGCAGCCGTTCATCGGCGCGCTGATGCTCGACTTGCTCGAGATCGGCCCCGGCATGCGCATCCTCGAGGTCGGCACCGGCTACGGCTACCAGGCCGCGGTGATGTCCGAGATTGGCGCCAAAGTGTTCAGCGTTGAGATCGTCGAGGAGTTCGCCGAAGCCGCCTCGGCCCGCTTCGCCGCGCTCGGCTACGAGGTCGAGATCCGGGTCGGCGACGGCACCCGCGGCTGGGCCGAGCATGCCCCGTTCGACGGCGTGCTGGTCACCGCCGCCTCGTCGGCGCCGCCGAGCGCGCTGGTCGCGCAGCTGAAGCCGGGCGGGCGGATGGTCATCCCGCTCGGCGGCGACGACGTCCAGCGCCTCAGCGTGGTCGAGAAGCTGAGCGGCGGCGAAACGGCGACGCGCGAGGTGATGGCGGTCCGCTTCACCAAGCTCGAGGAGGTGATGTAGCCGGCGCGCTCACCACGGCCACGGCCGCTCGCGGTACCAGCGGGTGATCACGTACTTGAGGCCCGCGCGGACCTTCATCCCATGGTGGAGCGTCGCCGGGTTGACCCCGCCATCGGGCGTGCGGTTGTTCCACGCCAGCAGCTTGCCGGGCTCGGGCTGGACGATCTTGTCGATCGCCTTGAACCGCGTCCCGCCGCCGGCATCGACCGCGTTGAGGTAGATCATGAAGGTCCAGGTCCGCTGCCCGGATACGGACGTGTAGCGGGCGAAGTCGGCCCCGTCGGGCTCGAAATAGTCGGTGTGCGGCTTGAACTCCTGCCCGGCCGCATAGCGCTGCCCCTGGAGCGGCTCGCCGAACGCCCGCTCGATGCCGGAGAGGGCGGCGAGCTGCGCGTCGACCGCGGCGACGGCGGAATCGCGGTGGTCGAGATCGCATGTCTCGCTGGTGCGGAAGGCGGCATCGCCGATGTCGTCGGCGATCGTCGATGGCCGCCGGGTGGCGTCAATCCGGGCGATCAGATCGGCACACTGCTCGCCGCTGAGGAAGCCCCGGAGCACGAACAGCTCGAGCTTCGCACTCGGCACGCGCTGCACCCCGGGGACGGCGCGCAGCCGCGCGGCGGTGGATTCGCTCGGCCCGCTCATGGTCGCCAGCATAGCCCGAAGCGCCGCGAACGAAAGTTGCGCGTGCCGGGCGGCGAGGCACTTTTCGCTTCCCTACATGGGCGCTCTGTGCAACAGCGCGCGCCTGCGCCATTCCGTGCTTGCGGCGGCCTTTGGCGCTGCCTAACAGCGCGGCCTTCGGCAACGCGCTGCGGGTGTGGCGATCGTAGCTCAGCTGGTTAGAGCGCCGGTTTGTGGTACCGGAGGTCGTGGGTTCAAGCCCCATCGGTCGCCCCATTCACCCCTTCGATCGCGCGGCCTGTGGGAGACGCGCGTGGCTGCCTTCTGGGAAGAGCCGGATTTCGACGAGCACGAGCGGGTCGAGCTGGTCCATGACCGCGCCAGCGGGCTGACCGCGATCTTCGCGCTCCACTCGACCCACCTCGGACCAGGCGCGGGCGGCACGCGCTTCTGGCACTACGCCGATGCGGCCGACGCGATGCACGACGCGCTGCGCCTGTCGCGCGGAATGAGCTACAAGAACGCCATGGCCGGGCTGCCGATGGGCGGCGGCAAGGCGGTGATCCTCGCCGATGCTGACCGGAACAAGACGCCGGCGATGCTGGCCGCGTTTGGCGACGCGATCGAGGCGCTGGGCGGCGCTTACGTCACCGCCGAGGATGTCGGGATGAGCGAGGCCGACATGGTCGCGATCGCCCGGCGCACGCGCCACGTTACCGGTCTGCCCGCCGCCGACGGGACCAGCGCCGGCGGCGACCCGGGGCCGTTCACCGCGCTCGGCATCTTCTACGGCATCAAGGCCGCTGTCGCGCACAAGCTCGGCCGCGACAGCATGGCCGGGATCCACGTCGCGGTCCAGGGCACCGGCAGCGTCGGCGGCGGCGTCGCGCGGCTGCTGGCGAGCGAAGGCGCGCGGCTGACCCTGGCCGATGCTCGCGACGAGCGGGCGCGGGCGCTCGCGGCCGAGCTCGGCGCCGAAACGGTTGCCGCCGGCGCAATCATGGACGTCGCCTGCGACGTGTTCAGCCCCAACGCCCTGGGCGCGATTCTCGACGACGCCGGCATCGACCGGCTCCAGGCGCCGATCGTCGCCGGCGGCGCCAACAACCAGCTCGCTCGGCCCGGGCATGGCCCGGCGCTGGCCGCGCGCGGCATCCTGTATGCGCCCGACTACGTCATCAATGCCGGCGGGATCATCAGCGTCACCCTCGAGTACCTCGCCCGCGAGTCCGGCGCGCGCTGCGATGTCGAGGAGGTCCACGCGCGCTTGCGGCAGATTCCCGAGCGGCTGATCGCCATCTGGGACGAGGCGGCGGCATCCGGCCGTTCGCCCGACCAGGTCGCCGATGCCATGGCGCAGCGCCTGATCGGGCGTTGAGCGGGAAGGGCCGCGGCGCTTTACAATCGACCGCCGTCCGCTAACGGACATGGCGGATTTGGTGGAGTTTGTCTGGTCATGCGTGCCGAAGGGCAGGCCCATATCGAACGTATCGAGGCGGCGCTGGCGCTGGTCCGCAAGTTCCTCGACTGGGACCGTGCGCTGCGCCGCCTCGACGAGCTTAACGCGCGGGTCGAGGACCCCAAGCTGTGGGACAATCCCAAGCAAGCCGAAGCCGTCATGCGCGAGCGGCGCCGGCTCGAGGCTGCCGTCGGCACGGTCCGCGAGATCGAGCGAGAGATGGCCGATGCCGTTGAGTTCGTCGACCTCGGCGAGGCCGAGGATGACGATGCGATCGTCGAGGAAGGTCTCCAGACCCTCGCCCGGCTGGCCGACCGCGCCGACGCCGACAAGGTCCAGGCGCTGCTCGCGGGCGAGGCCGACGCCAACGACGCCTATCTCGAGATCAACGCCGGCGCCGGCGGGACCGAGAGCCAGGACTGGGCGGAGATGCTCCAGCGGATGTACACCCGCTGGGCCGAGCGTCACGGCTACAAGGTCGAGCTGGTCGACTACCACGCCGGCGAGCAGGCCGGGATCAAGAGCGCGACGCTGCTGATCAAGGGCGAGAACGCCTACGGCTACGCCAAGACCGAGAGCGGCGTGCACCGGCTGGTGCGGATCAGCCCGTACGACAGCTCGGCGCGGCGCCACACCAGCTTCAGCTCGGTCTGGGTCTACCCGGTGATCGACGACGACATCGACGTCGAGATCAAGGAGAGCGACCTCAAGATCGACACCTACCGCTCGTCGGGCGCGGGCGGGCAGCACGTCAACACGACGGATTCCGCGGTACGGATCACCCATCTGCCGACCGGGATCATCGTCGCCAGCCAGAACGACCGCAGCCAGCACAAGAACCGCGCGACCGCGATGAACATGCTCAAGGCGCGGATTTACGAGGCCGAGCTCGCCAGGCGCGAGGCCGAGGCGGCCGGCGAGTACTCGTCGAAGACCGAGATCGGCTGGGGCCACCAGATCCGCAGCTACGTTCTCCAGCCCTATCAGCTGGTCAAGGACTTGCGCACCGGCGTAACCTCGACCTCGCCCGGAGACGTGCTCGACGGCGATCTCGATG
>JAEKKO010000062.1 GCA_019510335.1 Novosphingobium sp.
ACGAGTACGCCCATGCGCCGTTCTCGTTCGGCAAGAACACGTACGGCTCGGCGTTCTACATGGCGACGGGGTTCCACGGCTTCCACGTGATCATCGGCACGATCTTCCTGATCGTCTGCCTCAAGCGCGCCTACAACGGTGACTTCACTCCGCGCCAGCACTTCGGGTTCGAGGCGGCGGCGTGGTATTGGCACTTCGTCGACGTCGTCTGGCTGTTCCTGTTCCTGTGCATCTACGTCTGGGGCGGGTGGGGCTACCCGACCGAGTAATGGCCGACGTTACACCGAGCCGCAAAGGACAACCGAGTCTTGCTCAGGTTGCCTTTCGCGGCTTGTGCCCGAAGTGCGCCGCGCCGACGCTGTTTGATGGACTGGTCCGCTTTGCCCCGCGCTGTCCCTCTTGTCGGCTCGATTTTTCGAGCTTTAACGTCGGTGATGGCCCCGCCGCGTTCCTCACGCTGATCATTGGGGCGATCATCACCGGACTTGCGATCGTGGTCGAGCTGAAGTTCCACCCGCCGTTCTGGGTGCACGTCGTGCTGTGGGTGCCTCTCACCGTGATCGGCGTCGTCTGGGGGCTGCGCGTCGCCAAGGCGGCACTCCTCGCTACCGAATACCAGCGGCGGGCGGGCGAATCGATCCACCGCAACCCGTGAGCCAATCCTCGGGCCGCATCGGGCGGGTGCCGTTGGTGCCGACGCTGATCGTCGTCGCGGCAGTGGCGGCGATGATCGCGCTCGGAGTGTGGCAGCTCCGGCGCCTGGCGTGGAAGGAGGCGCTGCTCGCCCAGTATACTGCATCGAGTTCGCGCGAGGCCGAAGTGCCTTGGCCGCGCGATCCGGCCACTGCCCAGGCCGACCTTTACCGCCACAGCCGGTTACGCTGCGCCCGGGTCGTCTCGCTGGCGACCGTCTCCGGACGCAGCGCCAACGGACAGCCCGGCTGGGCGCACATCGTCCACTGCGCCCTGGCCGGCGGCGGCGAGGCCAGCGTGGTGCTCGGCTGGGCGCCCACGCCGACGACGCCGGCGTGGCTCGGCGGCGAGGTCCGCGGAACGATCGCGCCGGGGCCGCGGCTCGTCGCCGATCCTCCGTTGGGCGGCCTTTCGGCAAGCGCCCGGCCCGATCCATCCGAGATTCCCAACAACCACCTCGCGTACGCGGTGCAGTGGTTCCTGTTCGCCGCGACCGCGCTGGTGATCTACGTGCTGGCGCTGCGCAAGCGGCTGATCGGACGATAGCCGCCCTATGGCGGGAGGTTGCTTAGCCGGCCCCCCACCGCTAACCGCGCGACCGATGGACTACGTCAGCACTCGCGGCAGCGCCCCGGCGCTCGACTTCGCCGGGGTCACGCTCGCCGGCCTTGCCGCCGACGGCGGGCTCTATGTGCCGCGCGAGTGGCCCTGCTTCACCGCCGAGGAGATCGCCAGCCTTGCGGGGCTGCCGTACGCCGAGTTGGCGCAGCGGGTGATGCAGCCGTTCGTCGGCGATTGCCTGGCGCCGGCGCGCCTGCTCGAATTGTGCCGCCAGGCTTACGGCCGCTTCGCTCATGCCGCGGTCACCCCGCTCAAGCAACTCGATCAGCAGCAGTGGCTGCTCGAGCTGTTTCACGGCCCGACACTCGCGTTCAAGGACGTGGCGCTGCAGCTGCTCGGGTTGCTGTTCGAGGAGTTCCTCGCCCGCGGCGGCGACCCGCTGACGATCGTCGGCGCGACCAGCGGAGACACCGGCTCGGCGGCGATCGATGCGGTCGCCGGCCGCGCCCATGTCGAGGTGTTCATGATCCACCCCAGGGGCCGGGTCAGCGACGTCCAGCGCCGGCAGATGACGACGGTGCTCGCGCCGAATGTCCACAACATCGCCATCGAAGGCACGTTCGACGATGCCCAGGCAATGGTGAAGCGGATGTTCGGGGACCCCACGGTCACCGCGCGGTTCCACCTGAGCGCGGTCAACTCGATCAACTGGGCGCGGCTGATGGCGCAAGTTGTCTATTACTTTGCCGCTGCGCTCCAGCTCGGTGCGCCGCGCCGCGAGGTCGCCTTTGCCGTCCCGACCGGCAACTTCGGAGATGTGTTCGCCGGCTATGTCGCGGCTCGCATGGGGCTGCCGATCGCCAAGCTGATCGTTGCCACCAACGTCAACGACATCCTTCACCGCGCACTTTCGACCGGCGACTACTCGGCCGGGTCGGTCACGCCGACCGCGGCCCCATCGATGGACATCCAGGTCTCGTCGAACTTCGAACGGCTGCTGTTCGATCTCAACGGCCGCGACGGCGCCGCCCTCGCCCGGCAGATGGACGGCTTCGAAGCGAGCCGCGCAATGCAGTTGACCGAGCAGCAGCGGACCGGAGCGGCAGCCCTCTTCACCAGCGCCCGGGCCGATGCCGGGGACATGGCGCACGCCCTGCGCTGGGCGAGCGAGGCGTGCGGCGAGGTAATCGACCCGCACACCGCGATCGCACTCCATGCGGCCCGAACCGCCGAGATTGATGCCTCCATCCCCGTTGTGACGCTCGCCACCGCTCACCCGGCCAAGTTCCGCGATGCGGTCGAGCGGGCGACCGGCCACCGTCCTGCGCTTCCGGCGCGGGTCGGCGACCTGTTCGAGCGCGAGGAGCGCTGCGCGGTGCTGCCCGGCGACTACGCGGCGGTCGTCGACTACGTCGCGAGCCATGCCGTGCCGCGGAGCTGATGGCGGGGCTGGCCGAACCGTCGCTGATCCTCGCCGGCGCCGGCTGGTCCGACTACGGCCTCCTCGACAGTGGCGGCGGCCGCAAGCTCGAGCGGTTCGGTCCCCACCGCTTCATCCGCCCGGAAGCGCAGGCGCTGTGGTCGCCGCGCCTCGCCGAATGGGACGCCGACGGCGAATTCGTCCCAGGCTCGGACGAAGACGGCGGCGGCCGCTGGCGCTTCGCCCGGCCGGTCCCGCCTGGCGGCTGGCCGCTCGCCTGGGCGAACCGCGATGAGACCGTCCGCTTCACCGCCCAGTGCACGCCGTTCCGCCACCTCGGCTTCTTCCCCGACATGGCCCCGGTGTGGGCCTGGATGGGGGAGCAGCTCAATCCTCCCCGGCACGGGGAGGGGGACCAGCCGCAGGCTGGTGGAGGGGGCGTGCCGCGAGGCGAGCCCACTCCGTCAGCCGCTGATGCGGCTGCCACCTCCCCGTCCCGGGGAGGACTCTCCACCCTCAACCTGTTCGGCTACACCGGCGTCGGCACGCTTGCGCTGTCGGCCTACGGCTCTGTCACCCACGTTGACGCCTCCAAGAAATCAGTCGCCCAAGCGCGGGCGAACGCCACCCTCTCCGGGATGGCCGAACGTCCGATCCGCTGGCTGGTCGAGGACGCGGCGAAGTTTACCGCGCGCGAGGTCCGGCGCGGTCGCCGCTATGATGGCATCATTCTCGACCCGCCCAAGTTCGGCCGCGGACCGGGCGGCGAAGTCTGGCGGATCGAGGAGCACCTCACGCCGCTGATCGCCGACTGCCGGCGATTGCTCGATGGCGACAGCCGCTTCCTGTTCCTCACGGTTTATGCCGTGCGGATGAGCTCACTTGCTTTGGCCGGGCTCTTGGCCGAGCATTTCGCCGACTTGCCCGGCACGGTCGAGCACGGCGATCTAGCCGTGCGCGAGGAAGGGGAGGGCCCGCGCTTGCTCCCCACCGCCATTTTTGCGCGGTGGACGAACCGCTAAACGCCGCGGCGATCCAGGCCGGCTTTACGGCGCTCCTGGTGCATGAGAACCGCAGGGAACGACTTGCGGGAGACGTGACGATGAACTTGGGCACCCAATCGCTGCGGCTCGAGCGCGAAGGGCCGATCGCCTGGTGCATCATCGACCGCCCGCAGGCACGCAATGCGCTCACCCCGGCGATGTATTTCGGGATCAAGCGAGCCGTGCGCCTGGTCAACACCGATCCCGAGCTGCGCGCGCTGATCATCACCGGCAGCGGCGACGTGTTCGCCCCGGGCGGCGACCTCGGCGGCCGCTACGAGCCCGGCGACGAGCGGGTGCCCGAAGGCCTCACGCACGAGACCCTGCCGTTCATAGCCATTCGCGAGAGCACGGCGCCGGTGATCGCCGCCGTCAACGGCATCTGTCAGGCGGGCGGGCTGCTGATCGCCATGATGTCCGACATCGCCGTGGTCAGCGAGCGCGCCATCTTCCGGGTCCCCGAGCTGCTGCGCGGGATCGTCGATTCGACGTACGCGGCGACGCTGCCGGCCCACGTCGGCCTCGCCGTGGCGCGCGACCTGTTGCTCTCGGCGCGAACTATCGACGCGCGCGAGGCGCAGCGGATCGGCCTGGTCTCGCGGATCGTCCCGCACGAGGAGTTGCGCTCAGCGGCGCTGCAGGCGGCGCGCGAAGTGCTGCAGACCGCACCGGAGGCGCGCGCCCACGTCAAGCGCATGCTCAACGAGCAGTACGGGACGATCGACTATCAGACGATGTTCTGGTCGCTGCAGAACTCGCCCGAGCCGCGCGAGGGAATGCGCGCGTTCATGGAGAAGCGCCAGCCGAACTGGATCCCCGAAGGCCTGCCGGAGGGCTGAGCCTCCCAACCCAAAACCCGTCCGTCCTGAGCTTGTCGAAGGACCGTCCTGTCCTTCAACGGCGCAAGTGAAAAAGTGCAGCCCTTCGACAAGCCGAGGGATGCGGAGTTGGGCCGTTGTTCCCCCCTGCCGTCTCTCGACCTCAGTCGGCCTTCTCCCACGTCTGCTTGGTGTTGCTCATGACCAACGCGCCATTCGATTCGGTCGCGGCGCCGCGGTCGATGGTGGCGAGCATCTCGAACCGCTCCTGCATCGAGGGGACGACGACCACGGGCCCGTTGCGCAAGTTGTCCAGGGTGATTCGCGCGACGTCCTCAGGCTGGTCGGCCTCGTTATGGCGAAAGATGATGCCGAGCCGCGCCATCGCCGGCGTATCGGTCGAGCCGACCACGACGTGCAGCACGTCGACGCCGTGCTGCTTTAGCTCCCACCACAACCCTTCCGCAAAAATCTGCGAGAACGCCTTGGCCCCCGCGTAAGGGATCACGCTAGGACTGCCGGCGTTGCCCGCCAGCGAGCCCATAATCACGATGCCGCCGCGCCCGCGCGCGGCCATGCGCTTGCCGAAATGGTGGGCGAGTATGGCCTGCCCCTCGGTGTTGAGGCGGATGACCTTGATGACATCCTCGAGCGGCCAATCGACGAACATGCCGGTGCGGTGGGACGCGCCTGCATTATAAACCAGGAGGCCGATATCGAGGTCGTCGGTGGCCGCCCGGACGCCGTCGAGCATCGCCGGGTCGGTCAGGTCGAGTGCCAGGGTGCGGACTTCGGCGCCGCGACCGCGCAACTCCGCGGCAACTTGCTTCAAAGGCTCGACCTTGCGGGCGATCAGCACGAGATTGATTCCCGCATCGGCGAGCATCGCGGCGAGGGCCGAGCCGATCCCTTCCGAGCCGCCGGCGATCACGGCCCATGGGCCATAGCGTTGCGCATCGAGGCTCATTGCGGGTCTCCCTGTTCGCGGCCGTCAGCCGGCTAGCACTTCGTAGGATGGGTCACTGCGGTCGCGCCGGGCGCGCTCATGCTGGGCGAGCGGTATCACCTCGCTCAGCGCATCGAAGTCGATCACGCACTCGCGGCGATCGATCGCCCACAGCCCTTCGCGGCGCGACCACGCATCGACGTAGCGCGCCCAGAACTGGCGCTGGACGATCCGCTCGCCCTCGCGCGAGCGGATCGTGGCGATGACGTAAGCCTCGCTCCCAGCGCAATCACCGTCGAGATCGATGATGACGTTGGTCACCTGGTGGGAGTGGTGGAGGAACCTTCGGTGCTCCTCGCAGATGAAGTCGATCCAGCCTCGGCCCGAGCCCGAGTAGATCCCGAACTCAGCGGTGCTGTCGGGGTGGAAGACACGATGGCCGACGGCGACGTCGAGCCGGTCCACCGAGCGGCAATAGCGGTAGATCTGGTCGGTGATCGCCAGCCGATCTGCGACGTCGCGCTCCGTCATATCGCCCCCCAAGTCGGTTAAAACATCCGTCCGCCTCTGCAGCCCACGTTGGAGATGACGCGGCGGCAGAAATGGTGGTTCAGACTGGGATGACCAGCTTTTCGGTGTGACCCTGCTCCCACGGGGCGACCTTGCGGGTGGTGTCCTGGAAGCTCTCGGGCAGCTCCTCGATGATCCGGTAGGTCGCCGCCATGCGCCCGAAGCCGACGCAGTAAGCACAGTGCATCGACAGCTCGACGACTTCCTTCTCGGTGTAGTGCTTGCGCAAGTCGTCGAGCACCTCGTCGGTGATCGCGAGGTGATTGGTCGCGAACAAGTCGGCGAAGCGCAGCGCCGACTTGTCGGCATCGGTCAGGTCGGGGGCCTCGTATGGCTTCTCGAGCGAGCAGACCATGTCCTCGGTCAGGCCGTCGGCGAGCGCGGATTCGTAACGCACCGCCATGCAGCTGCGGCATTGGTTGTGGAACGCGATGCGCAAGCGCACCAGCTCGAGCAGGCGTCGCCGCAAGGTGAACGCCGCGCCCATCTCGCCGGTGAAGCGGAGGAACGGCTTGGCCATCTCAGGTGCGTTGGCATAGACCCCGAGCATCTTCTGCTGGACCTCCGGCAGCTCCTCGCCGTGAGTCAGCTCGCGCAGTTCGGGGTCCCACTGATCGACCGGAAGCGATGCGATTCGTGTCATGTAAGCCTCTCCTTTTGACACGATCATAGTCCAAGTTTGTGGCCGTTCAACCGAGCGCAATGGCGCCTGGCGGGAGTGGACAAGAGCGATCCCCGGTGCCATCGCCCCCGCTTCACATGCCCGACAGCCTGATCCTCGAAGTCGCCGATCTGGAGACCGACGTGCTCACCGGGATCTACTCGGAGGAGACCGGCCGCCCGCAGCCGCTGCGGATCTCGATCGCGGCGCGGCTCAAGGCCGCCGAGCACTACGCCCCCGACACGCCGCTCGGCGCCAGCAAGAACTATATGGACCTCAAGTTCGCGGCGACCGAGGCGCTGCCGCGGGGGCTTCACTTCAAGCTGATCGAGGCCGTCGCCGACCATATCTGCGAGACGCTGCTCCTTCAGGACGCTCGGGTCGAGGCGGTGACGGTGCGGATCGTCAAGCTCGCGATCGCCGAGGCCGGCGAGAAGATCGGCATCACCCTGACACGCGAGCGGCGCTGATCGTGCTGGTGCGGATCGGCGAGCTTCCGCCCGCGCCGCTCGCCGCGGCGGCCGCGTTCCACCGTGGAGAGCTACCGCGGATCGAGGCGGCGCTGGCCGAGGCGTCGCACGAAGTCACGCTGGTGTTTCCCCCGGCCGATCACACCCACCGCGGCTGGCGCCTGGCTGCCGTGCAGAGCCTCACTCGCGCCCACGCGCCGCGACGGGTCAATGCGATCGTCTCTGACGAGCCGCCGGCGATCGCCGCGGCGGAGCGCTTTCTGCGCGCCAATGGTGGCGTGACCGGGCAGCTGCTTGTGCTGGATGGCGTCGGCGCCGGTTCCGTTGTATCCTGAGAGCGATGACCGACACCCGCCCCCTCGTCGACCAGTTCCAGCGCCGGATCACCTACCTGCGGCTGTCGGTGACTGATCGCTGCGATTTACGCTGCGCTTATTGCATGCCCGAGCGGATGACGTTCCTCCCGCGTGCCGAAGTGCTGACGCTCGAGGAGTTGCATCGCCTCGCCCTCGGCTTCGTCGACCGCGGCATCACCAAGCTCCGCCTGACCGGTGGCGAGCCGCTGGTGCGCCGCGACATGATCGAGCTGGTCCGCGCCCTCGGCCGGAAGCTCGGCGACGGGCTCGACGAACTGACGATGACCACCAACGGCACCCGACTCGCCGAGTTCGCGGGCGAGCTCGCCGCGGCCGGGGTTCGGCGGATCAACGTCTCGCTCGACACGCTCGACCGCGCGCGATTCGCCCGCCTCGCCCGGCGCGATTCGCTGCCCCAGGTGCTCGAGGGGATCGCGGCGGCGAGCGCGGCGGGGCTCAAGGTCAAGCTCAACACCGTCGCGCTCAAGGGCCTCAACGAGGACGAGCTGCCCGAACTGATCGCCTGGGCGCATGGCCAGGGCCACGAGCTGACCTTGATCGAAGTGATGCCGCTGGGCGAGGTCGAGGAGGACCGCTTCGATCACTACCTGCCGCTCAGCCAAGTGCAGGCACGGCTCGAACAGATCTGGACGCTCAATCCCAGCTCCCACCGCAGCGGGGGGCCGGCGCGATACTTCGACATCGCCGAGACCGGCGGCCGGCTCGGCCTGATCACCCCGCTGACCAACAACTTCTGCGAGGGCTGCAACCGCATCCGGGTGACCGCCACCGGCCAGCTGTTCCCGTGCCTGGGCGGCGGCGAGCGGGTCGACTTGCGCGCCGCGTTGCGCTCGGCCGAGCCCGACGTGGCGCTCTCCGCGGCGCTCGACGAGGCGATGCGGATCAAGCCGGCGCGCCACCATTTCGCGATCGACCGGCCCGGCGGCGCCCCGGCGCTGGCCCGCCACATGTCGATGACTGGCGGCTGATGAGCCTCAAGCTGGTGTTCCTCGGGCGGCTCGAGGACGCCGCCGGTGCACCCGAGCTGACGGCGCCGCTGCCGCAGCCCGCGACGCTGAGCGCCCTGCTCGGATCGCTGCCACCCACAGTTGCCGAAGCCGTTTCGGGCGGGCGGGTGAAGCTCGCGCTCAATGGCCGCATCGTGCCCTGCAGCGCCGACACGCCGCTAAGCGACGGCGACGAGCTGGCGTTCCTGCCTCCGGTCAGCGGCGGCTGACGATGGCGAGCAATCCGAAGTCTGGCACGGCGGTCGCTGCAGACGTGCGCCTGGTCGAAACGCCGTTCGACCCCTCTGCGGAGCTCGCGCATTTCACCGCCGCGCACCCTTCCGCCGGAGGCATAGTCAGCTTCCTAGGCCAGGTCCGCGCTGGCGACGCGGTCGAGGCGCTGGAGCTCAAGCACTACGGACCGCTCACGCTGCCGGGGATGAGAGGCCTTGCCGCGAGCGCACTCGGCCGTTGGGACCTGCTGGGGCTGCTGATCGTCCACCGCAGCGGGATCATGAACCCGGGCGAGCCGATCGTGCTCGTCGCCGCCGCGGCGCGTCACCGCCGCGATGCCTTTGCCGCGGCCGACTTCGCAATGGACCACCTGAAGAGCGAGAGCTGGTTCTGGAAGCGCGAGCGGGTAGGCGGCGCCTGGCGCTGGATCGAGCCGCGCCCGGACGATTACGCCGATCTCGCCCGCTGGGACATGCCCGGCCCAGTTTGATCGAGGTCAAAGCGAATCGCCGATCGGTCGGCCACAGCGGTGCCAATTGAGGAGGCACCGATGGCCGAATTCGTCACTCGAGAAAAACTTCACGACATTGCCGCGCTAGTCGCGGCTCCCGTCCCGGCGGAGCCCACGGCGCAGCCAGTCATCCGCGAGACCATCGACCGCAGCTTCGAGCTGCCGACCGGGCTCTACGTCGCCACCGCGGCGGGCTACCTCGGCTTCCTCGCGGTGATGTGGCTCATGCTGAAGAATGCCGAGCTGATCCTCCCACTGGTGATCTGCACGGTGTTCATCGCCATGTTCTTCGGTGTCGCCCACAAGTGGACGTCGATGCACCCGACCCACGCCCAACGGCCGATGCGCTACGACGGCTTCCGCCGGCGCGGCATCGTCACGGCGACCGGACACCTGACGGCAAACGAAGCCAGCCTGCAGGTGCTGATCCTGCCGGTGCTGATCTTCATCTGGGGCCTCGCAATCGCCGTGATCGTCGCGCTGACCTGACGCCGCCGACCCGATTCACGAACTCTCCCAACTGCGCGGATGCGGTCCCTGGACCCATCCGCGTTTTTTTTCGCATCGGGTCAGCCGCGCAGGTCGGCCCGGAGCCGCGCGAGAACGTCGTCTTCGCTACCGACGAGCGTGATCACCTGCTGGCGCGCGGCGACGACGGCGGCGGCATCGCCGATCCGGGACCCTCCCGCCGCGGCAATCGTGGTCTCCACATGGAGAGCGTCCAGGTCGGCGAGGGCGATCATCGCCTGGCTCCGCAGCGATTCGAGCTCGCCCAGTGCGATGCTCGCCACCGACCAGTTATCGCTGCCCATCGCGGCGCCGCGAGCCGCCGCAGCGAGCCGTTCGGTCCGAGGCTGCGCGGCAACGAACCGCTGGTGCGCGCCGCGGGCTTGGACGACGAGCTGGTCGAGCCGAGTGGCGAGGCTGGCGCTCGGCGGCGGAGCGGGCGTGCTCGGCTCGACCGCCGGAGCGACCGGCGGCGCCGAACCCGTGACGCGCTCGCCGGGACGACGGGCAAGCGAGGGATAGTCGCCCGCCGCGGCACAGGCGGTCAGCGCCAGCGGGAGCATCGCGACGAGGTAGGCTCGGGAGGGCTTCGGCATCGCCCGTGCATATCGCGCCGGCAAGCGCTTGCCCAGTCGCCGGAAGGGTGCTCGGTCGGGTCCATTCAGAATTGACAGCGCAGGACCCTTCGACTAACGGCACGCCTTCTTCGACACCCTCGCATCGGGCGGGGGCGTCGGCGCGCCGCCTGAGTTTCGGTACGGGCAATGCCCAACGTCGGAGCCGGGGTGGCACATGCAATTGAACGGATAGACCTACCATGTTCGCAGTCGTGCGCACGGGCGGCAAGCAATACCGGGTTGCCGCCGGAGACAAGATCGCGGTCGAGAAGCTGGCGGGCGACGCTGGCGACACGATCACGCTGGGCGACGTCCTCCTCGCGGGCGAGGGCGGCGACCTCGCCGACGCCGCGAAGGTGACGGTCTCGGCCGAGATCATCGCCCAGGCCAAGAGCGAGAAGGTCGTCGTTTTCAAGAAGCGCCGTCGCCACAACTACCGCCGCAAGAACGGCCACCGCCAGCAGATGACGCTGTTGCGGATCCTCTCGGTCGGCGGGGAAGAGAAGAAGGCTAAGAAGACCGCCGCGGCCAAGCCTGCGGCGCAGCCGGCCGAGGTCGCCGCCGCGGAAACGGCGGCCGCCGAAGTCACTGGCGAATAAGATCCGGAGCAGTTCGAGATGGCACACAAGAAAGCAGGCGGCTCGTCGCGAAACGGCCGCGATTCCGCCGGCCGGCGGCTCGGCGTGAAGAAGTTCGGCGGCGAGAACGTGCTCGGCGGGAACATCATCATCCGCCAGCGCGGCACCCGCGTCTATCCGGGCGCCAACGTCGGCATGGGCAAGGACCACACGCTGTTTGCGCTCGCCGAGGGCCGCGTGCGATTCCATCTCGGCAAGCTCGGCCGCAAATACGTTTCGGTCGACATGGCGGCACAAGCCGCGGAATAACGGATGGTCGCCAACGGGCCATCCTGACGGGTGGCCCCGCCGGACTTGATCCGGCCGAGTGAGGGAGAGGGGCCCGCCCGTCTCCCTCTTTGCACGTCTCCCTCAGTTTATCCGACCTGGCCCTCAAATGGCCGGAAAGTCATGGAAACGTCACGCCACGCGGCTACTCCACGTGGCGGGGCGAACGAGAGGAGAGCGACGTGTTCATTCGCAGCGAACGTCTGTTCCTGAGGCCCGGCTGGCCGGAGGACTGGGAAGAGCTCCACGCGCTGATCGGCGACGAGGCGGTCGTGCGCAATCTCGCCCGCGCGCCGTGGCCCTACAGCCCCGAGCACGCCCGCAGCTTCCTTGCGCAGCCCCGTGAAGGGCGCCTGCCGCGGTTCCTGATCACGCTGCCTGGCGCCAAGGGCGCGCGGCTGGTCGGCTGCGTCGGGCTCACCCGCGGCGAAGCGGGGGCGGGCGCCCCAGCCGAGCTCGGCTACTGGATCGCGCGGCCATGCTGGGGGCAGGGTTATGCCACGGAAGCTGCCAGCGCGGTGATCGGCCTTGCCCGCACGCTCGGACATCGGCAGCTGGTTGCCAACCACTTCGCCGACAATCCCGCCTCGGGCCGTGTTCTCGCCAAGCTCGGCTTCCGGCCGACCGGTGAAGTGCGTCCGCGCTACAGCCTCGGCCGTGGCGGTGAGGCGCCGGCGCTTGCTTACGAACGCGCGCTCGGCGGCCCCTGCGACTGCGACGACGAACCCTGTGACGATGCCATGCGCGAGGTCGCCTGAGCGGTCGCAAGACCGCTCATTCGGGACGTCAGCGAGCAGGTCAGCTCCGCGCCGGGTCCGCTTCGAATTGCGCCACCAGCGCGCGTTCGTCGCGGTTCCATGGATGGAACCCCGGCGCGAAGTAAGCCAGCCAGGCGGGGAAGATCCGGCGCAGCACGCCGGGCTTCCCCAGCAGGTACCAGCCGAGACGCGCCTTCCATTTCGCGCCGGTGAATCCGTCCTGCGCCAGCAGGTCGAGCGTGTCTTCGATCCGGTGGCGCAGGAAATTGCGGGTGACGATCAGCATCATCAGCGCCTTCAATCGCCAGCGCTGCCACCGGCTCCAGCCGCGCGTCGCGTGCAGCCAGGTGTCGTAGGCCACGCCTTTGTGCTCGATCTCCTCGACCGCGTGCCAGCGCCATAGCGCCGCCGTTTCGGGATCGGTGCCGGCAAAGTAAGCAGGCCGCGCCAGGAATTGGTGCGCCATCATCGCCGTGTAGTGCTCGAGCGCCATCGTCGCCGCGAGGTTGACGATCGCCGGCCGGTCGCGGGTGCGCGCGATGAACTCAGCGACGCGCGCATCGATTCGGGTCAGGTCGTACCCAGCCTCGCCCGCTGCGCGGTTGAACGCGACGTGCTCGCGCGAGTGGTTGACCTCCTGGGCGATGAACGCGCGGATTTCCTCCGCCAGGCGGGGCGGGGCGTCGTTGCGGTGCGCTTTCACGGCCTCGATGAAGAACGCTTCGCCGCGAGGGAACGTCGCCGACAGCGCGGTGTGCCACGCGCTCGCGACCGGGTCGCCATTGAGCCACCAGCGCTGCGCCTTGCGGCCTCTGCCGAAGCGCCGATCGCGCACGGTGATTGTGAGATCGGCCGGGCTGCGCGCCTTGTCGGCGGGGGCGGCGGGCTCTACCGCCGCGGAGAATCGGCTGGGCGCGTTCATGCCGCACTCCTGGACTTAACTTACATATATGTCAATAAGGAAGCGCCTGAGCCCCGAAGCGAGCCGCACCGCGGCACTGGAAGCGGCGCGGGCGCTGCTGATCGAAGCCGGCCCGCAAGCTGTGACGCTGAAGGCGGTCGCCTCGCGGATCGGCCGCACCCACGCCAACGTGCTCCATCATTTTGGCTCGGCCGCCGGTCTGCAAAAAGCGCTCGCGCAGTACCTCGCCGGCACGATCTGTGCGAGCATCGCCGCGGCGGTGATCGCCACGCGCGCCGGCAGCGGGAGCCATCGGCAGGTGGTCGACCTGACCTTCGATGCGTTCGATCGCGAGGGCGGCGGCGCCTTGGCCTCGTGGATGCTGCTTTCGGGCAACGAGGACGCGCTCGATCCGATCGTCGAGGCGATTCACGACGTGGTCGAGCAGCTCCACGACCCGGAGTACGACTCCGCGACCATGCGCGAGACCACGTTCAGCCTGGTTCTGCTCGCGCTCGGCGACGCGCAGCTCGGCGCCGGGTTGAGCCAGTCGCTGGCTCTCCCGCGCACCGCTGCGCGCGAGATCGCCGAACGGATGCTGATCGAGGCTGCGGCCAAGGCGGGCGCCGCGCAGCCAAGCTGATCATTGCGGCCGCGCGGGCCCATCAAACCAGCGCCGGGCGCAACCACTCGGGCGCGAGCGCGGGATCGATGTCCTCGACGCGGACGTGGTCGACGGCAAACCCCAGCTCCGGGTAGGCAGCCCGTCGCCGCGCGTGGTCGGAGCGGGCGAGCGGCACCACCAGCAGCCGCCGGTTGACCTTCTGGCGCCAGTTCATCCGCGCGGTGTTCTCTTGGCCGACGTAGCAGCCCTTGCTGAAGCTGACCCCGTTGAGCTCGGCGGCATTGCACTCGAGCCACAGCGTTTCGCCGTCGCCGAGCTCTGCGCGCCCCTCCGGCACACCGAGGGTCAGGCGGTGCTTGCGCCAGTCGTCGTCGGCGGATTCATCATCGTCGGCCGCCTGCGGGGCGATCCAGCGCTCGCCGAGCGCGTGGAGCCGCGGGTCGGGCGCCGCGCCGTCGCCCCAGTGGGGGCGCCAATGCACGCTGAGCTCCTGCTCTAGCGAAATGGCGATGCGCCGGCGGAGCCGATAGCGGGTCAAGCGGGCGATCAGGTCTTCGGCGGCATCGGCCTCGCAGTCGATCAGCAAATCGCCACCGCCGGGCCAGATCAGGAAATCGAACAGCGCCTTCCCTTGCGGCGTAAGCAAGCCACACCAGACCGGCAGGGCCCCCCTGACGTCCTGGGTGATGATTCCTTGCAGGAAGTCGGCGACGTCCTCGCCCTCGGCGCCGGCCGAAAGGCGGATCAGCGCGCGAGAAAAAAGGCGCGTGGGCATGCTTGGCAAACTGCCCGAATGCGCCGTGGTTGCAAGCTCATCCGCGGCCGATCATGTGGACCGCTGCTCAGCGCCCCATCGCCGATCCTTGGCGGTCGGCAAACTGGGCATAAACGACCTCGGCAGATTGGTTCCGCGACGGTTCACCAGGGCCGCTGTGGTCGCGCAGCGTCGTGACGAACTCCTGCGGCGTGTACGGCTTCGGCAGGAACGTCGCCCCGGTCAGATCGGCGTCCTCCGCCCGCGCGTGACCAGACGTGAGGATCACCTCGATCTCCGGCCAGCGCTGCCGGATCAGCTCGGCCAAGCCCAACCCGTCGAACGCGCCCGGCATCCGGATATCGCTGACGACCACGCGGATGTCGCGATGGCTTTCGAGGATGGAGATCGCCTCCTCGGCATTGCCCGCTTCCTCGACGGCGAAACCGGCCTGTTCGGCCAAGTCCGCCGCGTAGAACAGGATCAGGGGCTCGTCTTCGACGATCAGCACCCTTGCATGATTTTGATTCATCGACCCATCAACCCCGGCACATGTGAGTGTCAGAATGGTCCGGCCGGCCCGCGGTTCCGCGCGAACGCGAATTTTCCTATCATATGTTAGGGTCCCGTTAACCATCGGCGAACCGCTTGCGGTCACGACTTGCGAAACACCACCGAGAGATTGTTCGCGGGCATTGCGACAACGGTATCCAGCACGAGCCCCTGATCACCCGTAGACGAACAGCAGTCCTTGGCGCGGCAGAATGCGAGCGGCGCCGCGGAGCAGCCCGACGGCGGCGCTCCACGGACTGATGTGGATCATGTTGATGCAGATCACCGCATCGGCACGATCGATCGGCCAGCTCTCGCCGGCGGCGTCGAGATCGAGCGGTTCTCGAACGTTGGAGACGTTGGCTGCGGCGGTCCAGGCGGCGATCGAACGGCGGGCGGCGGGCGACGGGTCGGATGGCTGGAACTGCAGCCGCGGCAGATCGCGCGCGAAATGCACGACGTGCTCCCCGGTGCCGCTGGCGACCTCCAGCACGAGCCCGCTTGCCGGCAGCACTTCACGCAAGACCGCGACGATCGGGTCGCGATTGCGCGCGG
>JAEKKO010000229.1 GCA_019510335.1 Novosphingobium sp.
CCACACCAGCGGCAGCTCGACGTCGCCGATCGCCTGCATCCGCTCGAGCATCGCCTGGCTCGGCTCGGGATCGTAGTAGAACAGCGTCGCCCAGGCGCCGTGGCGGACGCGGTAGGCCTCGAACTCGGCCTTCCTTTCCTCAGGCAGCGCCTCGTAGGCGGCGTAAGTGTTGGCGAAGCCGGTGTTGCCGGTGCCCCTGGGGCTCGGCACCTTGCACGCCAGCAGCGAGGCGAGGATCGGGCGCTCGTTCATCGTCCCGTCGATGTGCCAGTAGAGCGAGCCCTTGAGGTAGGCCGCGGCGCCGGGGTTGATCTTCTCGTCGAGGGTGATCGCGTGGACCTTCTCGTCACCGTCCTTGTCGGTCATCTCCGGGGCGAAAGTGCCGAGCGTCTTGGTGAACGCGACCTGCTCGTCGTCGGTGAAGCCAATCTTGGGGAACACCAGGATGCCGCGGTCCTCGAGCAGCTCGCGCAGTTCGCCGGAGAGGGCGCCGGACAGCAGCTCGTCTTTCGTATTGAGGACGCGGGCGCCGATGCCGGGCTTGACCTCCTCGGCGCGGACGCGGGTCAGTTCGGTGACGCTCATCGGGGAACTCTCGCTGCTGGGGGGAAACGCGGGTGCTGAACACATGTACAGCGGAGCGCCGCGAAAATCAATCCCTGCGAGGTGCTCCCGCCGGCGCCAGCTTGTCGAGCCAGGCCTCGACCCAGGCCCGCGCCTCGGCATGGCCGCCGGTCACGCCGAGCGCACCTTCCATGATCAGCGCCCGGCCGATCCCGGCGAGGACCACGCTCAGCCCCGCCGCCGGGCACGCCCCCTCGGCGGCGAGGCGCTCGCCCAGCGCGTGGTCGAACAGCGTGACCTGGCGCGCCCGCATCCGCTCGGAGTGCTCGGCGATCCGCGCGCGCAAGCCCGGGCGGTGGTTGGCCAGGGCCATGAACTCGAGCGCCAGCGCGGTGCGGCTGGTGTCGGTCAGCGCCGCCCACAGCGCGCGCAGCGGATCGGGCGCGGCGAGCGCCGCCTCGAGCCCGGCGTCGCTTTCGGCCGCGCCTTTCTCGAACAGCGCCAGCAGCAGGTCGTCGGTCGTCGGGAAGTAGTAATGCACCAGGCTCGGCTTGAGCCCGGCCCGCGCCGCGACCCGCCGCGTGCTCGCCGCGGCATAGCCCTCGTCGCGCATCACGTGCTCGGCCGCCGTCAGGATCGCCGCGCGCGTCACCGAGCCCTCCCCGCCGACGCGCCGCGCCGGCCGGGGGGAGGAGTCGGTCAGTGTCGCGCTCGTGGCCATGCTGAACGATCGTTTAGGCGGAGTGGACGCGAAAGGCAAAGGCGCGAGGAAGGTTGGTTCACGCGGAGACGCGGGGGGCGCGGAGAAGAAGTGCCCGCGGCGCAGCCGCCCTCCATCCGAACCCACACCCGATCGGGACGGGTCCGATCAGCAAGCTTGCTGCGCCACCAAGCTCGGCCCCTCCGCGCCTGCGCGCCTCTGCGCCTCTGCGCGAAAATAGCGACGCTCTCTGCTGACCGAGCACGATTACTTGACTTCCAAACCGCACAAGATGCGCATACATGATGCGCATGCCTAACCGCTCTTTCCAACGCGCACGACGCGACGCATCGCCACGCCGAGGAACGAACGTGAGCTTGAGCCCCGACCTCGTCGCCGAGGCCAAGGACCTTGGGGTCAATATCTCGCAAGCAAGCGAGCGGGGGCTACGGCAGGCGATCTCAGAGGCACGCGCGGCGCGCTGGCTCGACGAGAACGGCGCGGCTCTCGATGCGTACAACGACTATGTCCAGAAGTACGGACTGCCACTCGCAGATCAGCGCCTGTTCTGAGATGCCTCAGTTCGATGTCCACCGGCTCGCGCGCAGCAGTGGGCTGGTCGTCGACTGCCAATCGGACCTTCTGAGCCACATCGACAGTCGGTTCGTCGTTCCGCTCGTGCGGCGCGGCGAAGCGCCGCCGCCGGCACGCCGGCTCAATCCGAGTTTCACGATAGAAGGCGAAGAATACGTGATGCTGACCCAGACGGCCGCGGCCGTGCGGCGCAGCGAACTTGGCCCGGTAGTTGGATCGATGGCCCACCGCTCGCTGGACATCACCAGCGCCATCGACGTCCTGATCGGGGGCGTTTGACGAATCTCACGGCGGACAAGTTCCGGGGGCGCGGGGGCGATGGCCCCCGCGTAGAACAAGGAAGAACCGCCGCGGCAAAGCCGCGTCGTCGAAGGGCTCGGCTCGCAATGGGCTCGCCGGTCCCCGGCCGGAATAACCGCTGGCCATCGGCCACCGGCTTCCAAGCTGCCGTTTGCCGGGCAAACGTCGCTTGGGCGCCTGCGGTTATTCTTCCCCCATCCGCAGCGCGGCGATGAACGCCTCTTGCGGGATCTGCACGTTGCCGTACTCCCGCATGCGCTTCTTGCCTTCCTTCTGCTTCTCCAGCAGCTTCTTCTTCCGGCTGATGTCCCCACCGTAGCACTTCGCCGTGACGTCCTTGCGCAGCGCGTTGAGCGTCTCCCGCGCAATCACTTTCGCGCCGATCGCGGCCTGGATCGGGATCTTGAACATGTGGCGCGGGATCAGGTCCTTGAGGCGCTCGACCAGGCCGCGGCCCCTGGCCTCGGCCTGGCTGCGGTGGACGATCATCGAGAGCGCGTCGACCGGCTCGTTGTTGACGAGGATGTTCATCTTGACGAGGTCGCCCTCGCGCAGGCCAATCTGCTCGTAGTCGAAGGAGGCATAGCCTCGCGAAATGCTTTTCAGACGGTCGTAAAAATCGAACACCACTTCATTCAGCGGCAGCTCGTAGTTCACCTGGGCGCGGCCGCCGACGTAAGTCAGCCCGGTCTGGATGCCGCGGCGGTCCTGGCACAGCTTGAGGATCGCACCGAGGTACTCGTCGGGGGTGTAGATCGTCGCCTTGATCCACGGCTCCTCCATCGTCGCGATCCGCGCCGGGTCGGGCATGTCGGCCGGGTTGTGGAGCTCGCGGGTCGAGCCGTCGGTCATCGCCAGGCGATAGACCACGCTCGGCGCGGTGGTGATGAGGTCGAGGTCGTACTCGCGGGCAAGGCGCTCCTGGATGATCTCGAGGTGCAGCAGGCCGAGGAAGCCGCAGCGGAAGCCGAAGCCGAGCGCGGCGCTGGTCTCCATCTCATAGCTGAAGCTGGCGTCGTTGAGGCGCAGCTTGGCGATCGAATCGCGCAGCTTCTCGAAGTCGGCGGCGTCGGTCGGGAACAGGCCGCAGAACACCACCGGCTGGACTTGCTTGAACCCGGGGAGCGGCTCGGTCGCCCTGGGCGACTTCCTTGATCTGGGCGGTGATGAAGCCGATCTCGCCCGGGCCGAGGTCGGCCAGCTGCTCGATCTTCGGGCGCATGCAGCCGACGCGGTCGATCAGGTGCTCGGTGCCGCCGGCCATGAAGCGGACTTGCAGGCCCTTTTTGATCACCCCGTCGATGACCCGGACGAGGATCACCACGCCGAGGTAGGGATCGTACCAGGAATCGACCAGCATCGCCTTGAGCGGCGCGTCGCGGTCGCCCTTGGGCGGGGGGATGCGCTGGACCACCGCCTCGAGCACCTCGGCGATGCCGATCCCGGACTTGGCGCTGGTCAGCACGGCCTGGCTGGCGTCGAGGCCGATGATCTCCTCGATCTGGGCGCGGACCGCCTCGGGCTCGGCGGCGGGAAGGTCGATCTTGTTGATGACCGGGACGATCTCGTGGTCGTGCTCGATCGACTGATAGACGTTGGCCAGCGTCTGGGCCTCGACCCCCTGGCTGGCGTCGACCACCAGCAGCGCGCCCTCGCAGGCGGCGAGGCTGCGGCTGACCTCGTAGGCGAAGTCGACATGGCCGGGGGTGTCCATGAGGTTGAGCTCGTAGGCGAACCCGTCCTGCGCGGTGTAGTTGAGGCGCACCGTCTGGGCCTTGATGGTGATCCCGCGCTCACGCTCGATGTCCATGTTATCAAGGACTTGCGCGCTCATCTCGCGATCCGTGAGCCCGCCGGTGGCCTGGATCAGGCGGTCGGCCAGGGTCGACTTGCCGTGGTCGATATGGGCGATAATGGAAAAATTGCGGATGCGGTCGAGCGGAGTCATGCCGCCCCTTAGCCGCCGGACAGCCCCCTGTCAGCAGCGGCGCTCAGGCGGCGCGGATGCTGCGTTTCGGGGCTTCGGGGGCGGTGCCGAACTTGGGCAGGCTGAAGTTGCCGTTCTGTCCGCCGACCAGCGGGTACTCCCCGGCCGGCAATGCGGCGAGCGGCATCCCCGCGGCGGCGAGCATGTAAGGCGAGATGCGGTGACGGGTGCACAGCCCGCCAGCGCCATCATCGACCAGCGGGGTCTCGAACTGCAGCCCCTGGACCGAACCGGACGAGCGCCGTACCCGCGCTACCGTCAACTGGCCTTCGCCGAAGTCCATGACGAACTCGGTGCCGGCGGGCACGTCAACCAGCCCTTCGACCAGCGCCCCCGAGCGCGAGAGGTTGCGCAGCATCACGTCGTAGCGATGGTCCTCGTGAATCAGGCCGACCTTGCGCAGCAAGGTCTTGCGCTCCGAGCGGTACTTGCTCGGTCCGTTCGGCTCGATCACCCAGCTGCCGCTGGCCATCGCCTCAGTGACCTCGTCGAAGCCGACCGGCTGGGCATAGACGAAGCCCTGGATCTGCCCGACCTTGAGCTGGCGCATCATCTCGAGCTCGTCGAGCGCCTCGATCCCTTCCGCGGTGGTGTCCATCCCGAGGCCTTCGGCCAAGGCGACGATCGCGCGGATGATCGCGTTGTTGCGGCTGCCCGGCTCGGTCACCCCGCGGATGAAGCCCTGGTCGATCTTGATCTTGTCGAACGGCGCGCGCTGCAGATAGGCCAGCGAGGAATAGCCGGTGCCGAAGTCGTCGAGCGCCAGCCGCACCCGCAGCGCCTTGAGCGCCGCGAACATCCGATCGGTTGCGTCATCGTCGGCGAGGAAGATCGATTCGGTCAGCTCGAGTTCGAGCCGCTCCGGCGGCAGTCCCGAGTTCGCCAGCGCTTGCGCCACGGTGCTCGGAAAGGCGGCGTTGGAGAACTGCGCAGGCGAGACGTTGACCGCGATCCGCAAGCTGCCGGGCAACTGCACCGCATCGGCGGTCGCCTGGCGCAGCGCCCATTCGCCGAGCGAGCCGATCAGGTTGGTCTCTTCGGCGATCGGGATGAAGATCGCCGGCGAGACGTTGCCGAGCTCGGGGTGAAGCCAGCGCATCACCGCCTCGAGGCCGATGACCTTGTTGCTCGTACTCTCGACAATCGGCTGGTAGGCGAGGCGAATCTGGTCCTGGGCGAGTGCGTCGCGCAAGTCCTCCTCGATCCGGCGGCGGCGCTCGGCCTCGCTGTGGAGGTCGCGCGAGTAGAACCGGAACTGGCCGCGCCCGCCGCCCTTGGCGGCATACAGCGCAAGGTCGGCGCTGCGGATCAGCTCGTCGCTGTCGATCCCGTCGTACGGCGCGATGGCGATGCCGACCGAGGCGCCGATCACGCAGCGGCTGCCGTCGATCGAGTACGGCTGCGAGACGATCGCGATGATCTTGGCGGCGATCTCGCCGAGCCGGCCGCGATCGTCGATGTCAGGCAGCATCACCTGGAACTCGTCGCCGCCGAGCCGGCCGATCTCGCAGGTCTTCTCGATCACCCGCTCGAGCCGTTGCGCGACCTGCTTGAGCAGCTCGTCGCCGGCGGGGTGGCCGAGCGTGTCGTTGACCTGCTTGAATCGGTCGAGGTCGATCATCATCACCGCGCAGCTGCGCTTGGCCGCCTTGTAGGCGGTCAGCGTCACCTCGAGCCGCTTCGACATGCGGTGGCGATTGGCGAGGCCGGTGAGCGAATCGTACATCGCCATCCGCGATGCGTCTTTTTGGCTGCGCAGCGCTTCGGTCACGTCGGAACCGTTGCCGCGATAGCCGGTGAACGTGCCGCCGGCGTCGAACTGCGGACGTCCCGAGATCGACCACCAGATCTCGGTTTCGTCGAGGGCGGCGCGCACCGCCAGTTCCGAGAAAGTCTTGCGCGCGCTGAGGATCAGCGGAAGCGTCCTGGCGCCCGAATCCTCCTCGCTGCGCTGGATCACGAACAGGCTGTGGAACGGCTGCCCGAGCAGGGCCGCGGTGGTCGTGCCATGGCGCTCGGCGACGGTGTCCGACAAATAGGTGATGCGGCCCTCGGCATCGCTCGCCCAGAACCAACCGAGGCCCGATGCCTCGTAGTCGTGGAGCAGCGCCAGCGCCTCGGAGGCATCGCCGCCCGACGGTTCCGGCGGCGTGCCCCCGCGCAGCATTCCGCGGAATTTTCCGATCGCCATGCGCTTATGCCGCCCCGTCCAACACTTGTGAGTCCGCCTCGCGCGTGGATTTGGCGACCGCCGCGGTCCGCCATTCGCCCGTCGACTTTTAGGGATGCGGAGTTGACGAATGGCTAACGATAAGCGCCCTCGCCGGCTGCGCGATTGCGGCGGCGATGCTTCCCGCCCGCTGCCGAATTTGCCACTGTGCGCGGCGGCGAAACCGGTTAAGGCCAAAGCCAGTCGCAAGAACGATGGGAGAGGGTTCGCGCCGTGCGGCACATTGCAATCATCGGGTCGGGTCCGGCCGGCTACTACACCGCCGAAGCCGCGCAGAAGCAGTGGGGCGACGCCGTCCGCGTCGACTTGTTCGACCGACTGCCGGTCCCTTACGGGCTGATCCGCAGCGGCGTCGCGCCCGACCACCAGTCGATCAAGGCGGTGTCCAGGCGCTACGAGGCGACCTCGACCGGCGGCACCGTCCGCTTCGTCGGCAACGTCAACATCGGCCCCGACGTGACCATTGCCGAGCTCCAGGAGCTGTACGACGCGGTCGTCCTCGCCACCGGCGCGCCGCACGACAAGCCGCTCGGCCTGCCGGGCGAGACCTTGGCCAACGTCTTCGGCAGCGCCGCGTTCGTCGGCTGGTACAACGGACACCCCGAGTTCGCGCAGCTCGGCCCCGACTTCTCGGGCAAGACCGCGGCGGTGATCGGCAACGGCAATGTCGCCCTCGACGTGGCGCGGATCCTCGCCAAGAGCCGCGCCGAGTTCACCGGCAGCGACATCGTCGGCCTGGCGCTCGATGCCCTCGACCATTCCCAGATCGAGCGCATCACAATCCTCGGCCGGCGCGGTCCGCATCAGATCGCAATGACGCCCAAGGAACTCGGCGAGCTCGGCCATCTCGAGCGCGCCAGCCCGCGCGTCGAGCCGGACGACTTGCCCGATGTGGCCGAGGACGCCGCGCTCGAGCCTGGCCAGCGCAAGTCGGTGACCCATTTGCGCTCGTTCGCGGCGACGGACGAGGCCACCCGCGCCGCCAAGCGGATCGACGTCGAGTTCGACTTCTTCGCCGCGCCCAAGCGCTTCCTCGGCAGCGACAAGGTCACCGGGGTCGAGGTCGAACGCACGCGCCTCG
>JAEKKO010000063.1 GCA_019510335.1 Novosphingobium sp.
CTATGCTCCGGCCAAGCGGCTGCTGACCTATGAGCTCGACATCACCAAGGGCTTCCCGCCGCTGGTCCAGCGGATCGTCCAGTCGGGCGAGAAGAACCCGCGGATCCGCGTCCGCGAGGTCGACAAGAGCAAGTTCGACACCGAAGCGGCGACGATCCTGGCGATTCTCAATGACGCGTGGTCCGACAACTGGGGCTTCGTCCCGATCACCGACAAGGAAGTGGCCTACACCGGCAAGAAGCTGAAGCCGCTCGTTCACGAAGACCTGATCCGCATCGCCGAGCTCGATGGCGAGCCGGTGGCGTTCATGATGACGCTGCCGGACATGAACGAGCTGCTGCTCAAGGTCGGCCCGCGGCCGTCGCCGCTTGGCTGGGCCAGGCTGCTGGCGTGGCTGTGGAAGCCGAAGCAGCGCACGATGCGGGTGCCGCTGATGGGCGTGGTCAAGCGGCTCCAGGCCTCGCGCATGGCGAGCCAGCTGGCCTTCATGATGATCGAATACATTCGCCGCGCCGCGGTCGCGCGCTACGGTAGCACCCGCGGCGAGATCGGCTGGATCCTCGAAGACAACCAGGGAATGGTGGCGATCGCCGACGCCATTGAGAGCTGGGTCAACAAGGAATACGTAGTTTACGAAAGGCCGCTGTGACCGGGGCCCAGTCGCGCCTCTTTCGCACCGGACTTGCCGACTAAAGGTCGTCGCGTCGCGCCGTGCTGCTGCTGACGTCGGCGTCATGGCCGCTTTTGTCGCTGAAGAACGCTAGCGCGAACAGGCCGCAGCCGAGAAGGACCGAAACGAACACGCCCAGGATCGTCGCAATCACCGCATGGATGCCCCACGCGCCCATCAAGCGGAGATAGGCAAGCGCCGCGATGACCACCAAGACCGCGATAACCGCGATCCACTTGACCATGCGCCAGAACTCGCGCGCGGCCTGCTGTCGGGATCTCCGCATGCCGTCCGAACGCGCCGGCTTCGCGCACGTTCCAAGCCGCGTGTTTGCAATTTCTGAAACGCTGCGCCAGCCGCGCCCAAGAAAAAGGCCTCCGCTCTCTATGGAACGGAGGCCTCTCGGGATCGTATCACCGGCCGCTTGGACGGGAGGGGGGGTCTCGGCGGTGACAAGGGGATAATGCCCGGCCTGGAAGGCAGTTCCCGGCGCACCCGAAAAAAATTCGGCGCCGCGTCGCCCGCGCTCGTTGGACAGGGGAACCGGAACCATGCCAAACGCGTTCCGCGAACGGACCACGCCAGAAGGGAAGGGGTTTACTTCATGTCGCTCGGCACGCAGCTGGCCAATCAACTGCCGTATCTGCGCCGTTACGCCCGCGCGCTGACCGGCTCTCAGGCGACCGGAGACGCCTTCGTCCGGGCCACCCTCGAAGCCGCGTTGGCCGACACCGAGCTCCATGACAGCCTGACCAAAGGCCGGGTCGCGCTCTACCGCGCGTTCAACAAGGTGTGGTCGAGCGCCTATCTCCAGGTCGATGCCGTGGGCGAGGATGATGGCCGCGCCCCCAGCCGCGTCGCCCACGAGGCGGCCGCTCAGGCGCGTCTTGCCCAGATCACCCCGCTCAATCGCCAGGCGCTGCTGCTGACGACGCTCGAGGACTTCACTCCCGAAGAGGCCGGCGAGATCATGGATCTCTCGCCCAGCGACGTCGAACGCCTGGTCCGGGAAGCGGTCGAGGAGATCGACAAGGCTTCCACCACCAACGTCCTGATCATCGAAGACGAGCCGCTGATCTCGATGCAGCTCGAGGACCTCGTCCGCTCCCTCGGGCACGAGATCTGCGGCACCGCCGCCACGCGCGCGCAAGCGCAGCAGATCGTCGCCGAGCACCGCCCCGGCCTGGTCCTGGCCGACATCCAGCTCGCCGACGGCAGCTCGGGCCTCGACGCGGTCGACGACATCCTTGCGCTCGGCGACGTGCCGGTGATCTTCATCACCGCCTATCCCGAACGCCTGCTGACCGGCGACCGCCCGGAGCCGACCTACCTCGTCACCAAGCCGTTCCGCGAGGCGACCGTGCGCACCGCGATCGGCCAGGCGCTGTTCTTCGGCTCAAGCCGCCCGGTCGGCTGAAGGGCAGCGGCGGGCGGCACCGAGCCCCGCGCAATCCTCTTCGAGTCGCACCCCGCTCGTTTGGCGCGAACCCGAGTCAGCTTGCGGTTACGCCTGATCCGACGCTTACGAGGCCCGCGCCTTGCGCGCCGCGCCATCGGGCGCCGCCCCGTTCGACGGTGTGGTCCCGTTCCGCTTCACCTCCATCGCGGCTTGCCGTGCGCGCATCCGGAACACCGCCGGAGCGCGGACCGGCACGATCAGCGTGCAGCGCACGCCGTCCTTGTCGAACCGCAGGTCGACGGGATTGCGGAGCTCGTGGGCGACGATTTTCTCGATCAGGTCGAGACCGAAGCCGCGGCGGCGCTGGTCCGCCACCGGCGGCCCGCCGTGTTCGCTCCATTCGATCCGGGCCAGGCCCGGCGCGATCATCTGCCAGCGCACCTCGACCCTCCCGCCCGGGGCGCTCAGCGCGCCGAACTTCGAGGCGTTGGTGGCAAGCTCGTGCAGCGCCAGCCCGAGCGACAGCGCATCGTTGGGGGCAAGCTCGACTTCCGGCCCGTGAGCGACGACCGAGTGGTCGCCCCACTTGACGTAAGGCGCGAGCTCGGCGTCGATCACCGCGCGCACCGGCGTCGCTCCCCAGTTGGAGTTGGTCAGCAAGTCGTGCGTCGCCGACAGCGCGCGAATCCGCCCGGACAGGTTGTCCGCGAACGTGTCGAGATCGGTCTCGCGGCGGCGGGTCAGGGCGATGATCGAAAGCACGTTGGCCAGCGTGTTCTTGACCCGGTGGTTGAGCTCGCGGGTCAGCGAATTGCGGATCGAGGCCTGCTCCTCGAGCCAGCTCAGCGCCATCCGGTCTTCGGCCGCCTGGCGGGTCACGAGCCAGGCGATGGTCGATAGCAGGCTGGCGACGACCAGGCCGGCGGCGAGCGCCAGCAACGACATTTCCGACAGGAACGGCAGCGGCGGCGCGATCAGCGAGACCACGAACGGGCGGTTGGCGATCTCGACCGGGGTATCGTAATGCGGTCCGCTCAAATCCTGGCGGCCTTTGGCGGCGAGCAGCCGGTCCGGCTGATCGGTTTCGTCGTACAGCCGCACGCCCACCTCGCGGTGTTGGAGAGATGGCAGCGCCGAATCGAGGAACGACTGGGCCGTGAACGGCGCGTAGACGAAGCCCTTCAGGGAGCCGGTGTCGCCGGTGTAAACCGGCATGTAGATGATGAAGCCCGGCTTGGTTCCGCCGGGCCCTTCCTGGACGAGCACCAGCTTCCCGGTCGCCGTCGGCTTGCCGTCCTTGTCGGCCTTGGCCATCGCCAGTCGGCGCATCGGGTCGGAGTGCATGTCGTACCCCAGGGCGCGACGGTTGCGGGGGGTGTCCGGCAGGATGTATGTCACCGGGACGGCAAATGCCGCGTCGGAAGCGAGCGGCGGGTGGATAGTGAAGTCGGGCTGTCCGGCGGCGCGCATCTGCGCCTCGAATTCGCCGATCCGGCTCCGGTCGACGCGCTCGGCCCAGCCGATGCCCTCGGCTCCCGTGGTCGTATCGTCCTGGCGCAGCTGAGCGGCGTACTGCCGGAACTTGGCGCCATCGATCGGTTCGGGCGAGCCGAGCAGCACCGCCACCGCGCGCAAGTAGCCGATGTGAGAGTTGGCCCGCCGCTCGAGCGAAAACGCCAGCGCGCGCGAGGCTTCAGCGTGCTGGGTGGCGGCGCGCTCGCCCTCGACCTTTTCGATCGAGAACACGCTGAGGCCGGTGACCGCCGCGACCAGCAGGAACACGCTCAGCGGGACGGCGCGAGGGAACCGCAGGAACCACGGCGCCGGGCCGCCTCGACTGGGGGCGATCGAATCCACAAAATGACCTTGCCGCTTGCCCAAAGGGAACCACACGCACCAAAAATCGTTCCAGCCCCTGACGGGAGCTGCGTATGCAGCCGCAATCAGCAAACGTTAGGTTGCTTGCAGTGGCCAAAAAGGTAGGGCGGGCCCGTAGGCCGGCAGGGGAACAGACCAGCGCTCAGATGGCAGAGGACATCGCGATCAACCCAGTGCCGTCCCGATCGCCGGGCCGTGGCAAGACGCAGCGCCACCCCGACTGGGCGAAGGGGCTGCGGCAACTCTACGATTCCGTGGTCGAGGAACCGTTGCCCGAGAGCTTCGCGGACCTGCTGGCGAAGCTAGACGCCGGGTCCAAATGACCAGAGAGCAACCGGGCGACGAGGATGTCGCCTTCAAGCGTGAGCTGACGGGCGTCGTCTCGCACCTCCGCGCCTTCGCGCGGGGCTTGTGCGGCCGTCCCGACCTCGCCGACGATCTCGTCCAGGAGACGCTGCTCAAGGCGTGGGCGGCGCGCGACCGGTTCGTGCCCGGGACCAGCATGCGCGCCTGGACGTTCGTCATCCTGCGCAACGCCTATCTCACCGAAATGCGCCGCAACCGCTTCCGCGGCGACTACGACGAAACCGTCGCCGACCGAATCCTGACAGCGCCGCCCGGGCAGGAAGGGCCGCTCCACCTCGCCGACATGCACCGCGCACTGATGACCTTGCCGGCCGAGCGGCGCGAGGCGCTGCTGCTGGTCGGGGCCGGGGGCTTCAGCTACGAGGACGCCGCCGAGATCTGCGGCTGCGCCGTCGGCACGATCAAGAGCCGCGTCGCCCGGGCGCGAACCGCGCTCAACGCGATGATCGAGGAAGGCAACCTGCCGCGGCGCAAGAGCGGCCACGAAGACGCCGACGCCGAGATCATGCGCGAGCTCGAAAGCCTCCCGCGCGGAGATTGACCAGCGTCGGCCGGCGCTCTGGGGGGAGCACCACTGAGCGCGACTTCAGCGCACCCGCTCGCGCACCTCGGCCAGGAAGTCGATGTGCTGCTGGGCGGTGGTGAAGCCCAGGCCCATCGTGCGGACGGCCGCATGGGTGCCGCCGGCGTCCTCCCAGCGCCGCATCAGGTCGGCGACGGCGGTCGGGTCGACGGTCGTCGGGACCTGGTAGTCGGCGCCGAACCCGGCCGGGTTGCGGCCCGCCTCGCGCACGTACTCCTGGACCTGGCGCCAGGCGGGCAAAACCCTCTCCTCGAGCGAGCTGCCGCCGAAGATGAACCCGTCGCACAGGCGGGCGGCGCGGCGGTAGGCCGCTTCGGACAAGCCGCCGCTGTAGATCGGGATCGGGCGGGCCGGACGCGGGTTGAGCCCGGCGCGGGCGATGCGGTGGAATGCGCCGGTGTAGTCGATCACCGGCTCGGCCCACAGCTTGCGCAGCACCTCGATCTGCTCGGCCATGCGCTTGCCGCGGGCGTGAAAGTCCTCGCCGAGCGCCTCGAACTCGACATAGTTCCAGCCGATCCCGATCCCGAGGCGCAGCCGGCCGCCCGAGAGCAGGTCGACATCGACCGCCTGGCGGGCGACCAGCACCGTCTGGCGCTGAGGCAGGACGAGGATGCCGGTGACCAGCTCGATTCGCTCGGTGATCCCGGCAAGGTAGCCGAAGGCTACGAACGGATCGTGGAACGGATCGTTCTCGGTGTAGGGGCCCCACAGCGGCGGGTCGCGATCCGCGTGCTCGGCCCCGGCGACATGGTCGAACATCGCCAGGTAATCGTAGCCGAGCGCCTCGACCGCGCGGCCGATCTGGTCGACCGCCGCAGGGTCACCGCCGAGCTCGGTCTGGGGATAGATCGCGCCGACTTGCATGCCTCAGGTTCCTCCGCTCAGGCGGTGGTGTCGATCGTCGGGCGCACGGCGATTTCGGAGATGTTCACGTTACGCGGCAGCGACAGCATGAACACGACCGTCTCGCCGATCTCCGAGGCTTTGACCGCGCCTTCCTTGCTGACATGGGCCTGGATCATCGTCCGCCAGTTGGGATCGGTGATGCTGTCGCCGACTTCGGTGGTGGTCGCGCCGGGCATCAGGATCGAGACCCGGATGTTGCGGTCGCCGAGCTCCTGGCGCATCGCGTCGGTCATCGAGTTCACCGCGTGCTTGCTTGCAGAGTACGCATTGGTAAATGGACCGCCCTTGCGCCCGGCCAGCGAAGAGATCGTGACGATGTCGCCGCCGCCCTGCTCGAGCATGATCGGCACGGCTGCCCGGCATGTGTAGAGCGTCGCGAACAGGTTGATGTCGAACACGCGGCGGTATTCGTCGAGGTCCGCCTTCTCGATCCCGCCGGCTTGCATCACCCCGGCCGAGTTGATCAGGATGTCGATCCGCCCGAGTTTTGCAACGGTCTCGGCGACCGCACGGATCGCCTCGTCTTCGACCGTCATGTCGCCGGGCAGCGCCAGGGCTTTGCCACCGTCGGCCTCGATCCGCGAGACCAGCTCGGCGAGGCGATCCGCGCGCCGCGCCGAAACTGCGACCGTCGCGCCGGCGCGGGCGAGCTCGATCGCGATCGCCTCGCCGATGCCCGAGGATGCGCCGGTAACGAGGGCGACTTTGTCGGCAAGCGATCGGTTCATGTCGTCTGTTCTCCGTTGGCGTTCGGCAGCGGCGGCAGCAGCCACTCGCCGTTCGTGGCGAAATACTGCTCGAGCCGTTTGGGCCCGAGTGGGGCGAGCATCGCGAGGACCTTGTCCTTGATGTGCGCGCCGCCTTCGATGTGCGGATAATCGGTCGAATAGCAGTAGCAAGTGGCGAGGTGTGGGTAGCGCTCGAAAAATCGGTCGACCGGCTCCACGATGTTGTGCGGGGTAACCCGGACATTGCGCGCGAGGTACTCCGAGGGCTTGAGCGACAGCGTGCCCTTGATCCGCCGCGCGAAGACCTTTTCGACCCACATGTCGAGATAGTCGGCGAGCGGGCCGAGCCAGTGGGCGCCGAGCTCGATCGCCCCGAAGCGCAGCCGCGGGTGGCGTTCGAACACGCCGCCGAGCACTATGACCATCAGGAAGTGCTCGGCCGAGAGATGCATCGAGGCCATCGAGTACGGCTCGAACCCCAGTTCGATCGACAGCTTGTTCGGCGCGAACGCCGGCGCCTCGCTCCAAGTCGAGCTGGCGAGCAGGCCGAGGTCGCTGCCGACATGCGCGAATACCGGCACGTCGTGCGCGGCGACGAGCGCCCAGAACGGGTCGAGCTCGGCCGCCGCGGGCGAGAACCCACCCGGCGGCATGCCGGTGTTGATCAGCAGCCCGCGCAAGCCCCGGTCGATCAAGCCGCGGGCCTGGCCGATCAGGTCCTCGGGATCGCGCGGCGTCTTGAACATGCCGACTGGGCGCAGCCGGTCCGGGTCGAGCGCGGTGGTGCGCACCGCCCACTCATTCCACTCGTCGGTTCCGGCGAAACCGAGCGCGATCGACTCCTCGACCGAAAGGTTTCCGAGAAACTGGCGCATCCCGGCGGCGATCGGGCCGCCGCCCTCGGGGGTGGCGAGGATCTGCCCCCACAGGCCGTAGCTGGGGAAGATCAGCTGGCGGCGAATGCCCATCAGGTCCATTGCCTCGAGCCGGCGACGCATGTCGAACGCGCCGGGCGCGCCGGTGTGGCGCAGCGTCCAGACGTTCTCGGCGGTCATCGGTGCGTCGTCGGCGGCCTGGCCGGGGCGGGCGATGTAATCCTCGCCCATCGCCGCGATGAACGGCGCGCAGACCTCGGCGAGGCGGGCGGCGACGGGGCCGAAGATCTCGCCCCACAAGTGCGGCGGGGCGAATTCGTGGCCGTCGACGTCGAGCGTGCGGCCGAGCAGGGGGGCGGTGGCCATCGTCGGCTCCTCAGCGGGCGTGCAGCCCGTCGCGATTGTGCGGGTTCAAGGCGAAGCGCAGGGAGTTTTGGACGAACGCGGCGAGGTGGTAGTGGCCGATGAGGATCGGCAGCTCGATCAGCTGGCGCTCGTCCATGTGGCGGGCGAGCACGGCCCAGGTCGCATCCGCGATCATGGCGTCGGCGTGCAGCTCCTCGACCGCGCGGAGCACGGCTGCGTCGCGCTCGTCCCAGCCCGCCGCGGCCGAGCCTTGGGTCACCCGCTCGATCTCCTCGCTGGTCATGCCGATGCGCCGGGCCCGGCCGACGTGCTCGCCGAACTCGAACGGCGCGCCGCACAGCCAGCCGGTGCGCAGGATCGCCAGCTCGCGGTCGCGCTCGGTCAGCGCCGAGACCGAGAAGAACTGGATACCCGGCTCGAGAAAGGTGAGGAAGAAGTCGGGATGGCGGCAGAGCGTGCGGAAGATCGGTGAGACCGGCGCATCACGCGGAAAGTCGATGGTCTCGCGCAGCCGCAGGATTACCTCCCATTCGCGGGCGCCGAGCTCGTCTTGCGCCAGCGGCTCGATCCGCGGCGGGTGCCCGAGCACTTCCTTCATCCGGGAGGCGGCGTCCATTGCGCTTCAGAAGCCCCCGCGCAGCCCGACGCGGGCGGGAGCGATCGTCAGCGGCCGATCGTACGAGCAATCGCTGCGGTCTCGGGCGATCGTGCCGACGGCGGCGTAGGCCTCAATGACTTCGGGGGCCATCGTTCCTTCGGCCCACCACTCGACGAGCAGCTTGCGCGCAGCGATCCGCCACTCGCCGTCGCGCTTCTCCATCCGGTCTACGTAACGACCGCCGAACTGGGCAAGGCCGCCGCCCTCGGCCATCCCGGCGAACGCCCAATAGGTCTCGCAATGGGCAGTGTCGCCCTCGAGCGCGCAGGTGTGATTGGTCATGATGTGCTGGTGGGTGCGGAACAAGTGGAGGTGACTGGGGTACGTCCAGTCGAAGAATTCCGCGCCTCGGCCGACGAACAGGCCGTGATCGTCGAGCCCGTCGGGATGGAAGCACTCGAGCATCAGCGCGCGGTCCTGCCGGTCAAGCGCCCGGGCGAAGCGATCGATCACTTCGCGGATTGCCTGCTTGTCGTGCAGCTCGCTGATCGTGATTTCCAGGCTCGCGCTCATGAGACGTCGTCGTAGCGCAGCCGCTCGAGCCCGCGGGCGGTGCGGCCGAGGAGCAGGTTGCCGGCCGCGTCGGTGACGATCTTATGGACCGTCCCGAGGATCCCCAGCCGCTCAGCATCGGGCACGTAGAAGCTGTCGACGAACGACCAGGCGGCGAGGTCGACCGTCCAGATGCGGCCATTCGTGCCGTCGTTGACGAGCATGAACTTGCCATCGGGGGTGAACGCCAGGTTGAAGGTCGAGCCGAACGGCGATTCCACGTCGAGCGTGATTTCGCGCACGAACCGTGCATCTTCGCGGCCCACGGCGTCGAAAGCCTGCACACGATCGTTCTTGCGGTCACAAACGTAGAGGTGCCCTTCGGGGCCGCGGCTGATCGCGTGGACCGGGTTGTTGAAGCTTTCGGCCGGGCTGGCGCCAGCCACCGGCGGCTTGCCGTAAGCGCCCCACGAACGCAGGAATGCGCCGGTATCGGAATTGAACACGGCGACGCGGTGGTTGACGTAGCCGTCGGTGACGTAGACTTCGCGCGCGGCGACATCGTGCCAGCAGTCGGTCGGACAGCCGAGTAGGTCGGGACTGTCGTCGCCGCCGGTCTCGCCGAAGCGGCCGATCCGCAGCAGCAGCTCGCCGTCGCGGGTGAAGCGCTGGACCGCGTGGTCGTACCCGACGCTGGCGCCGAACACCCACAGCGTGCCGTCGTCGTCGAAGGCGATGGTCTCTTCCTGCTGCGGCCACTGCGCGCGGCCGTCGACGTGCGGCAGGTGATCGGGGCCGCCCCAGGCCTGGAGGAAGGACCCGTCGGCGGCGAACTCGACCACAGGCGGCAGCCGCGCCGTGGGATCGTCGAGCGAGCCGGGCGGTCCCCACTCCATGTTCGCGGCGATGTGCAGCACCCAGATGTGCCCGTCAGGGCTGACCTGGACCCCGGTGACCGCGCCGAGCGTGCGCCCCTCGGGCAGCCGCACCGGCGGCAGCGGATCGGCGGAATACCGCGGCAGCGCGCGCGTGCGCTGGTCGAGCACTGGCATCACCCACCTCGTCTGTTGGCCTTCGCATGAGGATGGAACACCGGTTTCCGCGCAGCAAGACTCGACGACGTGGCGAACGCGGGGAACCGCCCCGGCGCTACGGCACCAGCACTGCCGCGCCTTCGAGGCGGCCGGCGCGCAAGTCGGCGAGCGCCTGGTTGGCGCGTTCGAGCGGGTAGGCCGTGGTCGTCGTCTGCACTGGGACTTTGCCTGCAAGCTCGAGGAACGCGGCGCCGTCGGCGCGGGTGAGGTTGGCGACCGAGACGATCGACCTTTCGCCCCACAAGTCGGCGTAAGGGAACGAAGGGATGTCGCTCATGTGGATGCCGGCGCAGACCACGCGCCCGCCCTTGAGCACTGCCCGCAGCGCCTGCGGCACGAGCTCGCCGGCGGCGGCGAAGATGATCGCCGCATCGACCGGCTCGGGCGGCAGCTGGTCCGACCCGCCGGCCCAGGTGCAGCCGAGCGAGCGGGCAAACTCCTGCGTCGCCGTATCGCCGGGGCGGGTCAGGGCGTAGACCCGCCGCTGCTCCCACACAGCCACCTGCGCGATGATGTGCGCCGCCGCGCCGAAGCCGTAGAGCGCCAGCGCCTCGCCGGGGCCGGCCATTGTCAGCGCGCGGTGCCCGATCAGACCGGCGCACAGCAGCGGTGCGGCCTCGACGTCGCCGAACGCATCGGGAAGCGCGAAGCAGTAATCCGCGTTGGCCAGGACATGGCTCGCATAACCGCCGTCGCGGGTGGCGCCGGTGAACACCGGCGTGTCGCACAAGTTCTCGTGGTCGCTGCGGCAGAACCGGCAATGCCCACAGGTGCTGCCCAGCCAGCAGACTCCGACCCTTTGTCCGACGATTAACTCGGTCACTTCGGCCCCGCTCTCGACCACCTGGCCGACGATCTCGTGCCCGGGAACGATCGGGTAGCGCGCAGCGATCTCGCCATCGGCGACGTGGAGGTCGGTGCGGCAGACGCCGCAGGCCAGCACCTCGAGCAGCACCTCGCCGGGAGCGGGGGCGGAGAAGACGCGCTCGATTCGCCGGAGCGGAGCTCCCGCGCGGTCGAACTGCATCGCGTAGCCGGTCACCATCGCACGCTCCTGCGATACGGATAGCCCTGCGCGCGCGGGTTTGCACGTCGGGTGCCGCCGCGGCGATGCGCTTTAGCGGTTCGCATTTTGAATTGTCCTGGCCGGCCAAGTGCCGGCATACTCGCCGCCAACGAGACGGGCGACAGCGCGTCTGACGATGGGCAGAGGACGCGGATGGACTCGGGAATTTTCGACTCCGACCAGCACTACTACGAAGCGGAGGACTGCTTCACCCGTTACGCCAGCGAGCGGATGCGGAGCGAGAAGTTCGTCCGCTGGGTCACCGAAGCCGACGGCAAGCGGCGGCGGCTGTTCGTCGGCGGGCGCGAAGCCAACGTCATTGGCAATCCGACGTTCAACCCGGTCGCCGCGCCGGGCATCTATCATGAGACGCTGAAGGATCTCGAGACCGGCAAGGACCGCTCGGCCGACGCCTATGGCAAGCTCGAGCCGATCCGCCCGGCCTACCGCGACCGCGACGTCCGCCTCGGCGTGATGGACGAGCAGGGGGTCGAGCGGACGCTGCTGTTCCCGACGCTGGCGGTGACGATGGAAGGCTTCGTCAGCGACGACGCGGGGATGCTCTACGACTGCTTCCATGCGTTCAACCGCTGGCTCGAGGACGACTGGGGCTTCCGCTACCGCGACCGCATCTACGCCGCGCCGTACATCTCGATGCTCGACCGCGAGCGCGCGATCTTCGAGCTGGAATGGGTGCTCGAACGCGGGGCCCGGCTGATCACGATCCGCCCCGGCCCGGCATACGGCCGCTCGCCCGCCGATCCGTACTTCGATCCGTTTTGGGCGCGGGTCGATGAAGCCGGCGTGCTGGTCACCTATCACGCCTTCGAGGGCCCCTCGGAAATGAGCGAGGCCTATCACCGGATGTGGGCCGCGCCGCCCCAGCCCCGCCGCCGCGAGCACGCTCTGCTGGCTCACTCGATCGCCGGGATCGACACCGCGATCATGGACACGCTGACCGCGCTCGTCCTCCACAACCTGTTCGGCCGGTTTCCGAAGCTGCGGGTCGCGACGATCGAGATGGGCTGCGGCTGGGTGCCCTACCTGATGACCCGGCTCGACCGCGCCGGCGGCCTGATCGACCGCAAGATCAGCTCGTTCGGCGGGACGCTCGACGGCCGCCCGTCGGAGATGTTCAAGCGCCACGTCTGGGTCGCGCCGTTCCCCGAGGAGGACGTGCCGGCGCTGGTCGGGCAGATCGGCGCCGACCACGTGCTGATGGGCTCGGACTGGCCCCACGCCGAATCCGTCCCGCGCCCGCGCGAGTACGTGAACTGCCTCAAGGGGCTGGCGCCGCCGCAAGTCCAGGCGATCATGCGCGACAACATCGCCGGCCTGATCCCGGCATGAGCGGCGCGGACGGCGACATCCTGTTCGTCTGCGGCGCGCGCCGCGTCAGCCGGGCCGAGCATCGCGAGCGGGTGGCGCGCGCGGCGACGGTGCTGGGCGAGCTCGGTGTCGATAATGGCGACACCGTCGGAATCGCCTTGCGCAACTGCCCCGAGTTCTTCGAACTGCTCGCTGCCGCGGCGGCGATCGGGGCGAAGGCGGTGCCGATCGCCTGGCGCCTGAAGCGCGACGAGGTTCGCTACCTGGTCGATGATTCGCATGCGCGCGTGGTGTTCCACGATGCCGAAAGCGCTGGGTCGATGGCGGGCCTGCCGGCGATCTCCCTCGAAGAATACGAAGCGCGCCTGGCCCAAGCCGAGCCTGCGGCGGGCATCGAAGCCGGCGCGGGGCAGCCGCAGATGGAGCTCTATTCCTCGGGCACCACTGGACGGCCCAAGGCGATCGAGCGCGAGATGCCGCCGCTGACGCCAAGCCAGCGAGCGTCGCTGGGCAGCCTCGGCTTTCTTCGCATCCTCGGCGTCGAGCAGGCCGGCGAGGTCCACCTGGTGTGCGGCCCATTGTACCACTCGCAGCCGATCGGCTTCGCCACGGGCGCGCTCTCGGCCGGGCACCGTGTGGTGCTGATGCCGGGCAGCTTCGATGCCGAGACCTGCCTCGCCGCGATCGAGCGCGAAAGGGTCAGCTGGATCACTTGCGTGCCGACGCACCTGATCCGCATCCTCGCGCTGCCCCGGGAGGTCCGCGCGCGCTACGACCTCAGCTCGTTGAAGGCGGTGCTGCATTCGGCCGCGCCGTGCCCGCGCGACGTCAAGGCGGCGGCGATGGCGCTGCTGCCGCCCGGAACGGTGTGGGAGATCTATGGCGGCACCGAAGGGGCGATCACGATGATCTCGCCGGACGAGGCGCTGGCCAAGCCGGGCAGCGTCGGTAAGCCGTTCATGCCCGGCGCCGAGGTCCGCATCCTCGACGAAGCCGGCGACCCGCTGCCGCCGGGGGTGCCGGGCCTGATCTACGCCACGCCGATGATGAAGTTCCGCTACCGCGGCGCGCAGCAGCTCGACCAGCAGACCTGGCGCGGTGATCTCTTCACCCTCGGCGACGTCGGCTATGTGGACGAGGACGGCTATTTGTTCATCACCGACCGGCAGAAGGACATGATCATCTCGGGCGGCGCGAACATCTACCCGGCCGAGGTCGAGGCGGTGCTGTTCAACCATCCCGCGGTGGGCGACGCGACGGTGATCGGCGTGCCCGATCCGCAGTGGGGCGAAAAGGTCAAGGCGATCGTCGAGCCGCGCGGCGAGACCAGCGAGGCCGAGATCATCGCCTTCTGCCGCGCCAACCTCGCCCACTACAAATGCCCCGTGTCGGTCGATCTCGTCGCCACGCTGCCGCGCGACCCCAACGGCAAGGTCCGCAAGCGCGACTTGCGCGAGGCTTACTGGGCCGACGCCGGGCGGGCGATCTGAGCCTTGGCGATTTCCGACCAACGCTATGACGCGCTGCTGGTCGAGCAGATCGACCGGGTGGTGCGGATCACGCTCAACCGGCCCGAGCGGCGCAACGCCATTTCGCGCGCGGTCCAGGCCGAGATCGTCGGCTGCGTCGAAGCTTGCGCGCAGGATGCGAGCGTTCATGCGGTGATCGTGCGCGGGGCCGGCAAGGCGTTCTGCTCGGGCTACGACGTGACCCCCAGCGCCGACAGCGCCGCGGCGGCCGACGTCTCGCTTCCGCGCCGGGCGATCGAGACCGTGGCGATGGCGCGCGGCTGGTCGCGGCTGTGGAACGCGCCGCTGCCGGTGATCGCCCAGATCCATGGCCACTGCCTCGCCGGCGGGACCGACCTCGCGCTCCACTGCGACATCGTCATCGTCGCCAAAGACGCGACGATCGGCTTCCCGGCGTTGCGCATGGGCGGGACCCCGCCGACCAACATGTGGCTCTACAACGTCGGGCCGCAGTGGGCGAAGCGCCTGCTTTACACCGGCGACACCTTTACCGGGCGCCTCGCCGCAAAGATCGGCTTCGCGCTCGAGGCGGTCCCGGCCGAGGCGCTCGATGATCACGTGCTGGCGCTGGCGCAGCGGATCGCGGCGATGGGGCGCGACATCGTGGCGATCAACAAGCATGTCCTCAACCGCGGGCTCGACCTGATGGGCCGGGCGGTGCTGCAGGACATCGCCGCGCCGCTCGACGCGGTCGCCAACCAGGCGCCGGAGATGGCGGCGTTCACCGCCCGGGCGCAGGAGATCGGGCTCGCGGCGGCGTTCCGCGAGCGCGACGCGCCGTTCGCGCAAGGGGTGCCGCTCGACGTGCCGGAGGACGAGTGGTGAGCGGGGACGGACAGCCGTCTGTGATCGCAGAGTCGCTGGGGCCGATCCGCATCCTGACGCTCAACCGTCCGGAAAAGCTCAATGCCGCCAATCTCGAGATGCAGCAGCGGCTCCTCGCGCACTTGGAAGACGTCGCCGCTGACGGCGAGGCGAGGGCGCTGATCCTGACCGGGGCTGGTCGCGCCTTCTCGGCCGGCGGCGACCGCGACCTGCTGCGCCAGATGGCCGAAGGCGGGCTCGCGAATCATGCCGAGCTGACCCGGGTCCACGTCGGCACGTTGCGCTGCCTCCTCGGACTGGAGATTCCGGC
>JAEKKO010000395.1 GCA_019510335.1 Novosphingobium sp.
TCAGCTACCCGCTGGCGAGCCGGGCCCAGTGACGAGATAGTCCAATCCTCCCCCGCCAGGGGGAGGTGGCGCGCGTAGCGCGTCGGAGGGGGAGGAGGCACCACGCTAGCTGATTGGCGTCCGCCCCCTCCGTCAGCCTGTGGCTGCCACCTCCCCCTGGCGGGGGCGGATTGAGAAGCAGCAACGCCTCAACGGGTACGCTGCGACCGGGCGGTTACCAGCCGCGCGTTTTTGCCCAGGCGACGAACAATTCGGGCCAGGCAGCGGCCGGCTTGCCGACCACGCCCCGCAGCCCGAACCCATGGCCGCCTTCGCCGAACAGATGAAGTTCGACGGGCACTTTAGCCGCGCGCAATGCCGCGTGGAGCAACAGGCTGTTCTCGACCGGCACGGTCGCGTCGTCCTCCGCCGCGCACAGGAAGCAGGGTGGACAGGCGGAGGTGATGTTGCGGTCCGGCGAGTGCGCGGCGATCAGCGCAGGCGAGGGATCGGGACCGAGCAGCGCCTCGCGCGATCCGGCATGCGCGACCGACAAGTCCATCGACACGACCGGATAGATCGGCGCCGCGATCATCGGTCGCGCCGACAGCGTGTCGGCGGTGTCGACCGGCTCATAGGTCTTCGCCGCGAACCGCGCCACGAGATCGGCGCACAAATGCCCACCCGCCGAAAAGCCCATCGCGCCGATACGCTGGGGATCGAGTCCGTATTTCGCGGCATGCGACCGGATCAGCCGCATCGCCCGCTGCGCGTCCTGCAGCGGGACGTCGGCGCGGTTCGCCCAACCCTCACCGGGCAGGCGGTAGAACAGGACGAACACGGTGACGCCGCGCGCCGCCAGCAGGCGGCCGATCTCATAGCCTTCCTTGTCCATCGCCATCCGCACGTAGCCGCCGCCGGGAAAGACGAGCAGCGACGCGCCATTGGGACGGGCGGGACGGAAGACCGCCATGCGCGGCGTCGCCACGCCGGCGACCGAGCGATCGTTGAGCTTGGCGGTGTCCTTGCTGCGCTCGGT
>JAEKKO010000230.1 GCA_019510335.1 Novosphingobium sp.
GCCAGCCGGTTGACTCGGGGCCACCCCCTGCCTAAGGGGGCGGCGCCTCGGCGGGCAGCCGTTGCCCGTGCCGCGTCCTCCCCTCAAAACGGAGCCAAGGCATGAGCGACGAGCCGAACGCACGGGACCCCATCGGCGAAGATGCGCGCGTGGATGCGCTCGAGAAGCGGCTCAAGGCCGCTCGCGAGCGCGAAGCGGAACGCAGCCGGCCGGGCAACAGCGAAGCCGATGCGAGCTATCGCATGGGCAATCGCGTGCTCGCCGAATTGCTCGGGGGCCTGATAGGGGGCGCGCTGATCGGCTGGGTCATCGACCGTTTCGCCGGCACGTCGCCTTGGGGTCTGTTGGTGATGCTGTTCCTCGGAATAGTCGTCGCCTTCAGGAACATTATCCGGATTGCAAACCGGCGCTCCGACTGAGTCCCGCGGGCAGGGGCAGGCGGGGCGCTGTCGTTCATCAGGTCTGAAGGGTTTTCGCGTGGCAGCCGAACAGGGCAAAGTCGACCCGATGCACCAGTTCACGATCGAGCCGTTGTTCGGCACCGATCACTGGAGCATTGCCGGTTACAATGTCGCCTTCACCAACTCCGCGATGTGGATGGCCGTCGCGACCGTCGTCCTGCTGATCTTCGTCGCCGGCGGGCTCAAGCGCCAGCTGGTCCCCGGCCGGTGGCAGATGGCGGTCGAAAGTTTCACCGGATTCGTCGACGGGCTGCTCGCCGCCAACGTCGGCCCGGCCGGCAAAAAGTACGTACCCTACGTCTTCTCGCTGTTCATGTTCATCCTGTTTGCGAACATTCTCGGGCTGCTCCCGCTGGGCATCATCGGGATTCATCCGTTCACTTTCACCAGTCACTTCACGATCACCGGGATTCTCGCGATCCTGTCGTTCTCGATCGTGCTGATCGTCGGCTTCGCCAAGCACAAGCTGCACTTTTTCTCGCTGTTCATTCCGCACGGCACTCCGCTCGTGATGATCCCGCTGATCTTCGTGATCGAGCTGGTCAGCTTCATGGTCCGGCCGTTCAGCCTGGGGCTGCGGCTGTTCGTGGCGATGATGGCCGGGCACGTCCTGCTCGAAGTGCTGTCGAGCTTCGTCATCGGCAGCGCCAACGCCGGGGCGGGGTGGGGTTTGGTCGTCGGCATCCCGACGTTCCTGCTGATGATTGCGATCCAGGCGCTCGAGCTGCTGGTCGCGGCGATCCAGGCTTACGTCTTCGCGCTGTTGACCTCGCTGTATATCAATGACGCTGAGAACCTTCACTAAGAACCTCACTCATCCACTCGGGATTTCAGGGAAAAGGAGTTAATGGAAATGGACGCAGCAAGCGCAAAGCTGATCGGTGCGGGCCTCGCCGCGATCGGCGCCGGCATGGCCGCCATCGGCGTGGGTAATGTCTTCGGTTCGTTCCTCGAGAGCGCGCTGCGCAATCCTGGCGCGGCCGACGGCCAGCAGGGCCGGCTGTTCATCGGCTTCGCCGCGGCGGAGCTGCTCGGCCTGCTCTCGTTCGTGGTTTCGATGATCCTGATCTTCGTCGCCAAGTAAGCACTGACACGAGACGATCGGCCGCGCCTGCAGGGCTCGGCCGGTCGAGCTTGCGGACACCGCCATGCCCCAGATTTCCCAGCTCGCCACGACCTACTCGAGCCAGATCTTCTGGCTGGTGGTGTTCTTCGGGTTCGTCTTTTTCGTCATCGGCCGCGGCATGGTGCCGCGGGTGATGGCGACCGTCGATTTGCGCGACCGCCAGATCGCTTCCGACCTCGCCGCCGCCGAGGCTGCGCGCCGGGCGGCGAATGCCGATGAAGAGGCGTGGCGGGCCGAGGCCAATCAACGCCGCAGCGAAGCCCAGGCGGTGATCGCCGCGGCCAAGGCCGAAGCCGCCAAGTCCGCCGAGGCGCGTCTCGTCGAAGCGGGCAAGGGCGTTGACGTGCGGATGCTCGCCGCCGAAGCACGGATCGAACAAGCCCGCGACGCCGCGCTCGGCGAGATCGAGACGGTCGCCAGCGAGGCCACCAGCGACATCGTCGCCCGCCTCGCCGGCATCACTGTCGACGAAGCCACCGCGCGCGCCGCGGTCAAGGAGGCGCTCCATGCCTGACCTGCTGATTCTGGCCGCAGCGGCCGGCGAGGCGGCCGAGCCGCGCGCGCTCGGCCTTGCGCCGGGCGCCTGGATCGCCCTGGCCATGCTGGTCCTGCTCGGCGTGGCGCTGTGGAAGAAGGTCCCGGGGATGCTCACGGCGGGGCTCGACAAGAGCATCGCCGATATCCGCAAGCAGCTCGACGACGCCCGGGCGCTGCGCGCCGAGGCCGAGGCGCTGCGCCGCGAATATGCCGACAAGATCGCCAATGCCGAGAAAGACGCGGCCGCGATGCTCGAGCACGCGCGCCACGAAGCCGACGCGATCGTCGCCAAGGCGGAGGCGGACACGACGGCTGTGATCGGCCGGCGCGAGAAGATGGCGGAAGACAAGATCGCCGCGGCCGAGCGCAGCGCGATCGCCGAACTGCGCGCGCGTGCCGCCCAGGCCGCTGCCGGGGCCGCGCGCGACCTGATCGCCGCCCGCTACGACGCCGGCGCCGACAAGCCGCAAGTGGACAAGGCGATTTCGAGCCTCTGAGTCAGCCCTTGTTGCCGCCGACTTTCGAGTAGTTGACAGTCGTCGCGTCGCCCGGCGGAAAGGCAGGAGGGGCACCGTAGTCGGGCTGCTCGAAGAAGCTGCCGGTCAGGTCCGACGGTCCCATGTAGTGCAGCTGGTACAGCGCCCATGAGCGTCGCCAGACGCCGGACTCATCGGCGACGAGCCGTTCGTAGTACGTGCCGATGTTGAACCCCGGCCGCCCGCTCTTGAACCCGTTGTTCTCGGTCACGTAAGTCCGCGCCAGCGCCGTTCGCCCCTCCAGATTGAGGATTGGGGTGCGGAAGGTCATGATCACACGGTGGAAATTGTCCATCACCCGCTCGAGGAAGCCGACGATCCGCGGCCGACCGCGCAGGATCTGCCCGGCGATCCGCCATTCGGCGTCGTCGGTGAAGCAATCGCCAAACGCCGCGAAATCCTTTCGGAACACCGCGTCGACATAGCGGGCGTGGAGCTGGCGGATGCCGGCTTCGGCGGCAACGAAGTCCGCGTTGCCGCCGCCCCAGCGCGCCTGCATCGCCGGGTCGTCGGCGCGGAGGAACGGATTGGTCGGCAGCTCGCGGGCGAGCGAGGTCGGCACCGTCGGCTCGCCCCGGGCGCGCTGGGCGGTGACCCGCTCGGCGTACTTGCGCAGCGTGGGGTTGTCGGGGTCGGCGTGGAGCGCGAACCGGGCGTTCGAGGCGGTATACTCGTGCGCGCAATACAGCGTCGTCGAAGGGGGCAGCGCTTTCAATCGCGCGAGGCTGGCCCAGAACTGCTCGGGCGTGCCCTCGAACATGCGCCCGCAGCCGAGCGCGAACAGGGAATCGCCGACGAACGCCATGCCCGCTCCCGGGATGTAGTAGGCGATGTGCCCGCTGGTATGGCCGCCGACGTCGATTACGGCCGCTTCCCAGTCGCCGAGGCAGACCACGTCGCCGGGCCGGACCGCGCGGTCGACGCCCTCGATCTTCTCGGCTTCCGCCGCGGGGGCGATGACCTTGCAGCCTGTCGCCGCCTTGATCGCCGCGTTCCCCCCGGCGTGGTCGGGGTGCCAGTGGGTGTTCCAGATGTGCGTGATCTGCCACCTGCAGCGCGCGGCCTCGCGCAAGTAGGCATCGGCATCAGGAGTGTCGATGCAGGCGGTTTCGGTGCTCTCCGGATCGTGAACCAGGAAGCCGTAGTTGTCGCTGAGACAGGGGAACTGGTGAACTTCGAGCATGGCGCGTCTCCGCAACAAGTCTACGCCCGAGCCCGGCAAAGCAAAAGCCCGCCCGCTCGTGGGAGCGGACGGGCCTTGCTTGTTCAGAGCTTGGTTCGGGTACTCAGCTGCGGCTCTTGAGTGCCTCGCCGAGGATGTCGCCGAGCGATGCGCCGGAGTCGGACGAGCCGTATTGCTCGACCGCTTCCTTCTCTTCCGCCAGCTGACGGGCTTTGATCGAGAAGTTCGGCTTCTTCGAGCGGTCGAACCCGGTGACCAGCGCGTCGATCTTCTGGCCGACCTGGAACCGGTCGGGACGCTGCTCATCACGGTCGCGACCAAGGTCGGAGCGCTTGATGAAGCCGGTTGCGCCGTCCTCGCCAGCCTGGACCTCGAGCCCGCCGTCGCGGACCTCGAGCACGGTGACAGTGACCACTTCGCCGCGGCGGAGCGCCCCGCCGGTCGCCGTGGCGGCGGTCGGCGCGCCCTTTTCGAGCTGCTTCATGCCGAGGCTGATGCGTTCCTTCTCGACATCGACGTCAAGGACCACGGCCTTGACGTGCTCGCCCTTGCGGTGGAGCGCCAGCGCGTCCTCGCCCGAGATGCCCCAGGCGATGTCCGACATGTGGACCATTCCGTCGACGTCGCCGTCGAGCCCGATGAACAAGCCGAATTCGGTGGCGTTCTTGACCTCGCCTTCGACCACGGCGCCGACCGGGTGCTTCTCGGCGAAGGACTCCCACGGGTTCTGCTGGGCCTGCTTGAGCCCGAGGCTGATCCGCCGCTTCTCGGCGTCGACCTCGAGCACGATCACGTCGACTTCCTGGCTGGTCGAGACGATCTTGCCGGGGTGGACGTTCTTCTTGGTCCAGCTCATCTCCGAGACGTGAACGAGGCCTTCGATGCCCGGCTCGAGCTCGACGAACGCGCCGTACTCGGTGATGTTTGTGACGGTCCCGCGGAGCTTGGCCCCGACCGGGTACTTCGCAGCGACGCCGTCCCACGGATCGCTCTCGAGCTGCTTCATGCCAAGGCTGATGCGCTGGGTCTCGTGATTGATGCGGACGATCTGCACCCGCACGGTGTCACCGATATTGATGACCTCGCTCGGATGGTTGACCCGCTTGTAGCTCATGTCGGTGACATGGAGCAGGCCGTCGATCCCGCCGAGGTCGACGAACGCGCCGTAGTCGGTGATGTTCTTGACCACGCCGTCGATGATCTGGCCTTCGGCGAGGTTCTGGATCAGGCCCGAGCGCTGTTCGGCGCGGGTTTCCTCGAGCACCGCGCGCCGCGAGACGACGATGTTGCCGCGGCGGCGGTCCATCTTGAGGATCTGAAACGGCTGCGGCATGTCCATCAGCGGGGTCACGTCGCGGACCGGGCGGATATCGACCTGGCTGCCGGGAAGGAACGCGACGGCGCCGTCGAGGTCGACGGTGAAGCCGCCCTTGACCCGGCCGAAGATCACGCCTTCGACCCGCTTGCCTTCGCCGAATTCCGACTCGAGCTTGTCCCAGGCGGCTTCGCGGCGGGCGCGGTCGCGGCTGAGCATCGCTTCGCCATCGGCGTTCTCGACGCGGTCGACATAGACTTCGACTTCGTCGCCGACCTTCAGCGCGGCGGGCTGTCCGGGCGCGGCGAACTCGCGCAGCGGCACGCGGCCTTCGCTCTTGAGGCCGACGTCGATGACGGCCTTGTCGTTCTCGATGGCGGTGACGGTGCCTTTGACGACGCGGCCTTCGAAGCCGCCGGTGGAGGCGCCACCCAATGATTCTTCAAGCAGCGCGGCGAAATCGTCGCGCGTCGGTTGTGCCATAGTGGCCATTCGCGAGGTATCCTACTGACGTATTTCCGGCCAGGCGGTTGTCTCCGCCGGTCTTGTGGCCGAACCGCCTGCCGGGCCGGATGCCGTGACAGGCATTCGCCGGGCGTTGCCGTCCGGTGAACCGGGCGCGCTTAAGGGAGAGGCGTCCGGAAAGCAAGGCAAATGGGCGCTTCGGAGCCACTGGAGCGGCGGATCAGGTGAGCAGCTTGATGCCCGAGAAGACCAGCACCGCCGCCAGCGCTAGGCGTAGCCACGAATCCGGGGCGCGGCTCGAGATGAAGCTGGCGACGATCACGCCGGGAATGGAACCAAGCAGCAGATTGGCAAGGAGCACACCGTCAACATCACCGATCAGCCAATGGCCAAAGCCGCTGACCAGCGTCAGTGGCACGGCGTGGGCAATGTCGGTTCCGACGATCCGCGCCACCGGCAGTTGCGGGTAAAGCATCAGTAGGGCGGTCACGCCAACGGCTCCGGCCCCGACCGACGAGATCGAGACGACGACGCCGATGAACAGCCCAAGCAGCACGGTCGGCCACAGCATCCGCTTGGGATCGCGCGGCTCGCGCGTGGTGGCGAACGCGACCAAGCGCTTCTGGAAGACCGCACCGATGGCAGTGACGAGCAGCATCACCCCGAGCACGATCAGGATGACGTGCTGCGTGCCCTTGTGGATCCGCCCCAGCTCGGACAGCGCGATCAGCGTGACCACGCTCGCCGGAATGCTGCCGCAAGCAAGCCGGCGCAAGATCGGCCAGTTGATCGTCTCGCGCCAGCCGTGAACCCCGGAACCGGCGGTCTTGGTCGCGGCCGCAAACAGCAGGTCGGTGCCGACCGCCGTTTGCGGGCTGACTCCGAAAATCAGGACCAGCAGCGGCGTCATCAAGGAGCCGCCGCCGACGCCAGTCAGTCCCACGGCCACGCCCACCAGCAGACCGGCCAGTGCATGCGGCAAATCCATTTGGGAGAGCAGACCGGTCATCGAGGCTCCGCGGCGATCGAGGCATCGCCCCTCGAGGGGAGCGTCTTGGGCCCTCTAGATAGGACAATGTCTATCGGGAACATAGACAACGTTTCAGCGAGGAAACCAACGCACGCGCGATTTACCCGCTGAGAGCGCCCAGGGCGGGCTACCGGGCCGAAAAATCAACGCGCGAGCAGACGCTGCTCCGCCAGCCGGATCGCTTCGGCGGCGGATGCAGCGGCGCTCAACTCGGAGTTGTCGAGCACGATCGCGTCGGCGGCAGCGGTGAGCGGCGCGACAGCGCGGGTCCGGTCGCGCTCGTCGCGCGCGGCGAGTTGGGCTTCGATCTCGGGCAGCGTCGATGAATCGCCGAGTCGTTGCATTTCGCGCCAACGCCGCAGCGCGCGCGCCGAAACCGTCGCGGTAACGAACAGCTTCACTTCGGCCTCTGGCGCGATCACCGTGCCGATGTCGCGTCCGTCGAGCACCGCCCCGCTCGGCTGGAGCGCGAACGCGCGCTGCCGCTCGTAGAGTGCTTCACGCACCGAGCGATGCACGGATACACGGCTGGCGAGCGCCCCGGTCGCCTCGGAGCGCAGTTCGGGGTGGTGGAGCAGCGCATCGGGAAAGCTCG
>JAEKKO010000064.1 GCA_019510335.1 Novosphingobium sp.
GAGGACAAGCTCCAGGAGTTGCTGGATTACTGCGCAATCCGCGAGCTCAAGGCCGCTTCGGCCGATTGGTCGACCTTCAGGACTGGGACGGCTATCGCGCCTACATGCCCGAGATCGCCTTCGTGAGCCCGACTGAGGCGAACGGCATCTGGGCGGTCGACGTGATGCGCGACGCGGATTACGTGAAGTCCGTGGTCAACCCGCGCGGCACCTGAGGCGGCCGCGGTTGACAGCGCCCGCCAACGCCGCTTTTGCGCCGCAATCGGCGGCCAAGGACCGCGCCACCCTTCGGAGAGCATGAGAATGGACCGCGCCGCCACCGACGAGAGGATCCGCACGCTGCTCGCGCCGTTCAACAAGAAGGGCATCGCCGTTACCGACGCGACCACGTTCGCCGGCGACCTCGAGTTCGACAGCCTCACCGTGATGGACTTCGTCGCCGCGATCGAGGACGAGTTCGACATCATCATCAGCATGAACCAGCAAGCCGAGATCGAGAGCTACGGCCAACTGGTCGATGCGGTGGTCAAGCTGCAGCAGCCATGAAGCCGAAGGCCATGACCGAAGGCATCGACGAACCGGATCAGCCCACGCCGCTCCCGCCGAACCACTGCGGCGACTTGTTCGCCAAGTTCGATCCGCTGATCGAGCAGCGCCGGGCGCTTCTCGCCACCGGGGTCGAGGACCCGTTCAGCCTGGTGATGGAGCGGGTGCTGTCGCCGACCCAAGCGATCTGCAACGGGCGCGAGACGATCCTGCTCGGCACTTACAACTACATGGGGATGACCTTCGATCCCGACGTGATCGAGGCCGGCAAGCAGGCGCTCGACGATTTCGGCAGCGGCACCACCGGCAGTCGCGTGCTCAACGGCACGTATGCCGGGCACCGCGCGGTCGAGGAGGCGCTCAAAGAGTTCTACGCGATGGACCACGCGATGGTCTTCTCGACCGGCTACCAGGCCAACCTCGGGATCATCAGCACGATCGCCGGCAAGGGCGACTACATCGTCCTCGACATCGACAGCCACGCTTCGATCTGGGACGGCTGCAAAATGGGCGACGCCGAGGTCGTGCCGTTCAAGCACAACGACATCGAGGCGATGAGCAAGCGGCTCGGCCGGATCCCTGCGGGCGCGGGCAAGCTGGTGGTGCTCGAGGGCGTCTACTCGATGCTCGGCGACATCGCGCCGTTGAAGGAGATGATCGCCGTCGCCAAAGGCCACGGGGCGATGGTGCTGGTCGACGAGGCCCATTCGATGGGCTTCATCGGCCCCAACGGGCGCGGCGTTGCCGAAGACCAGGGGGTGCTCGACGACGTCGACTTCGTCATTGGGACGTTCTCGAAGTCGGTCGGGACGGTCGGCGGCTTTTGCGTCTCGAACCATCCCAAGTTCGAGATCATGCGCCTGGTCTGCCGCCCGTACGTGTTCACCGCCAGCCTGCCGCCGAGCGTCGTCGCCACCGCCGCGGTGAGCATCCGCAAGCTGATGCATGCCGGCGACAAGCGCGCCCACTTGTGGGAGAATTCGCGCCGCCTGCACGGCGAGCTCACCCGGCGCGGCTTCCGCCTCGGCACGAGCGAGCCGCAGAGCGCGATCATCGCGGTGATCATGCCCGATCTCGAACGCGGCGCGGCGATGTGGGAAGCGCTGCTGCGCGAGGGCCTTTACGTCAATCTCGCCCGCCCGCCCGCGACGCCGGCCAATATGACCTTGCTGCGCTGCTCGCTCTGCGCCGAGCACACCGCCAAGCAGGTCAAGGCGATCGTCGGCATGTTCGAGCGCGCCGGTAAGGCGACGGGGATCATCTGAGCGGACGGACGGCGCGTCAGCTGCCGCACGTCACCAGCACGTTCTCGATCTCGAACGTGGCGAGGTGCGGCACCCACTTGACGGTCGGCTCCGAGGCGAGGCGGATGCCCGGCACGCGCAGCAGCATGTCGAGAAGGACGCGCGTCTCATTGAGCGCCAGCGGGGAGCCCGGGCAGCGATGCATGCCGTTGCCGAAGCTCATGAAGCCGCCCTGGTCGCCCATCCGCGCCTTGCGGCTGGGGTCGAGTTGGAACGGGCACGCCCCCGCGGCTTTTGCGTCGACGTTGGCATGGCGCAGGCTCACCGCGTACGAGCGGCCGGGCTCATAGCCCGCATCGCCGACGTCCTCGGGCGCGCGGCGGTAGAGCGTCGAGACGATCGGCTCGAGCCGCAGGATCTCCTCGAGGATCGCCGTCTGCTCCACGCCGTCGCCGGCGAGGAATTGCGCGCGAAGCTCCTCGTTTTCCAGCAGGTGCCAGGCCACGAGGCTGATGAACTCGCGGGTCGTCTGCATGCCCGCGCCGCACAACGTCATGCAGTCGATCAGGATCGCCTTCTCCGAGTAACGCTCGGCGATCAGGCGCGAGATCACGTCGTCCTGCGGGGCCTTGCGCCGGGCGCGGACCGTCGGGCGCACGTCGCGCACTAGGAAGTCGAGCACGTAAAGCGCGCCGCGGGTCTTGGCGAGCTTGAGCCGCCAGCCGGTCAGGTGATGGAAGTGCGTCCGGTAGAGGAAGCGCTCGATTCGCCGCGCGGTCTTGCGCATCCGCGCCCGCGACTTGCCGCGGGTGACGCCGATCAGCTCGCCGACCAGCGTCACCGCCATCTGCCATGATGCTTCGTCGATCCGCAGCCGCCCGTTCCGGCGCAAGTCGTCGATCAACACGTCCGCGGTGCGGCGCATCAGCGGCTCGTACTTCTCCTGGATCGCGCGCGGCATGAAGAAGTCGGTGATCTGCTTGCGGCGGTCGCGGTGGAGCTTGCCATCGAGGAAGATGAGCGGGATTTCGTCGGGCGCCATCCGCTTGACCACCGCCGCGTCGAGCGCATCCTGGACCAGCGCGTTGCTGCGCAGGATCGTCTTCACGCCGTCGAAGTCGCGGACCACCTCGGACCCAGGCTTGTATTGGACGCCGTGTTCGAACGCGGCCGCCGTCTTGCGATCGTCGCGCCCTTCGAACGGGCACTGCGCTGCGGTGGCCATCGGCGTTCTTCCGGTTACGATCCGTTGTGGATCATATCGACCGGATCTTCGCCGGGCAATCGCCGGCACTTGCCTGCCCGGGCAATCCCTCGAACCGCTAGTGGATCCGGATCTCGCCGTCGACCGCCCGCCATTCGGCCGGGCTGATCAGGCGCTTGTGGGCGACGCGGACCGAGTGCAGCACGGCCTCGATGTCCCGGCGCCAGAAGTCGAGGAAGCGGATCAGCTCCGGGAACTCCGGCGCGATGTCGTAGCGCTGGAGGACGAACTGCTGGAGCAAGCTCGGATGATCGGGCAGGTAGTAGTGAATATCGTATGTCGCCAGGCCGTACCCGGCGAGCTGTAGGCGAAAATCGCTGTCGGCCATGTACCTCCTTCCCCATCGCGGGTGAAGCAGAGCGGACCCCGCAATGGTTGCCTGAAGCCGCTTAACGGTCAATGACCGGCACGAAAAAGTTGTGCAGTGCGGCAATGATGTAACGCAGGAAACGCCGCCCGGTTGCCGACCAGTGCCCGCTGTGAGAGGATTCGCGCGGTGAACGGGACGACTCCGATGAAACGTCTTGGCGCAATTCTGGCCGTGGCCGGGCTGCTGGCGGGACGCCCTGCGCTCGCGCAACAGACCCAGGCTCAGGCGCAATCCCCGGCGATGCACATGCACGGCGACGAGGCTGCGCCGCTGCGGCCGCAACTGCTCGAAGGCTATGGTTCGGGCGGATTTCCGATCACCACGCGAGTGTCGCAAGCGCAGGCGTTCTTCGACAACGGCATGCAGCTCGCGGCGGCATTCGCGCACAAGGCCGCGATCGCGGCGATGGCCGAGGCGGTCCGGCTCGACCCCGCTTGCGCGATGTGCCTGTGGGGCGAGGCGTTCGTCTCCGGACCGACGATCAACTACGGCAAGGACGCCAAGGAGCGCGAGCCGCTCTACGCCATGGCGTTCAAAGCCGACGCCCTCGCCCGGACCGCGGGCACCGATCGCGAGCGCGCGCTGACCGCGGCGCTACTCCTGCGCTACAGGCCGGGCACTCCCGTCGCGGCCCGCGACGCTGCGTTCGACCGCGCGATGGAGGCGCTTGCCGCGCGCTTTCCGCGCGATGATTCGATCGTCGTGCTCGCCGCCGATGCGGCGCTCGAGACGATCGGCGAAGACCGGGAGGGCGTTGCGGAAGGCCGCCGGGCGATGGCCCTGCTCGAGCCGGTGCTGGTGCGGCGCCCGGAATTTACGCCGGCAATCCACTTCTATATCCACGCCACCGAAATTGCGGGCGTGCCGGGCAAGGCCGAGCCTTACGCGGATCGGCTGGCGGCGCTGGCGCCCAATGCCAGCCATCTGGTCCACATGCCATCGCACACCTGGTACTGGATCGGCCGCTACCAGGACGCCGCCGATGCCAACGTGCGCGCGGTCGAGATCGGCAAGACCAACGCCCGGCGGCTGGGGCTCGCCGAACCTGATGGGGTGTGGGGGCTGCCCTACCACGCGCACAACGTGATCTTCGGCCTTGGCGGGGCAATGATGGCGGGAGATGCGCGGACCGCGCTGATGCTTGCGCAGCCGCTCGTGGCTCATGCCCAAGCGCGCGCCCAAGCTGCCCCGGGAGAGCAGCTGCTGGCCGCCTCCGGCTACTTCGCGCTCGGCCGGTTCGCCCCGCCCGACGCCGTTCTCGCGTTGCCCGAGCCGAAGCTGCCGTACCTCAAGGCGGCACGCCATTACGCGCGAGGCGAAGTACTTGCCCGCACAAGTGACCTTGGCGGCGCGCGAGCAGAGCTGGCTGCGATTCCCGAGCACCTGGTTCCGGGTTCCGGATGGGGCGCCAAAGCGGCCGAGGAGATGCTGGGCATCACACGCGCGACCCTCGCCGGGCGCATCGCCATGGACGAGCGGCGCTGGGATGACGCCGCGGCATCCTTCCGGCACGCCGCTGAAACCGAGGAATCCCGCGACTTCACCCGCTTTTTCGATCCCCCTGCATTCTGGTACCCGGTTCGCCGCGACCTTGCTGCCGCGCTGCTCGCGTCGGGCGATGCTGCCGGCGCGGAGCGCGAGGCCCGCTCGTCGCTGAAGCTACGGCCGCGCGACGCCGTCGCGGAGCAGACCTTGGCAGCGGCCCAGGAGCGGCTTGGTCGGGGCAGCGGCGCGGCGGTGGCGCGCTGACCGGAGCGCGTGTGATCAGCGCGCGGGCTCGAGCGCGACTTGTTCGAGCGCGATGCTTTGCGCGCCGGGGACGATGCCGAACGCCAGCCAATGCGCCGGGCAATCGCCATTGATCGTCACCGATGTGGTTGAATCGCCGCTGGAGTCGAGGGTCGGCCTGAGCCAGCCGGCCGCGTCCGGGCTGCAGCTGACCGTGGCGAGGATTGCCGTGCTCGGGTGTCCGGCGGCGTCACGGGCCCGCCACGCCAGCCGGTATTTCCCACTCGGCGCAACCACGAGCTGGCGCAGCAGCGGGCGGACGTGCTCGGACGTGCTGGAGGCCACCAGCCGCGGACGGCCGTCGCGCGGCTCGAAATCGGCGGCGATGTCGCTGTTGCCGATCACTTCCCATTCGAAGGGGGTCCGCGGCGTCCCGAGCGACAGCGCGTCGAAATGGCTGTCGGCGATCATTCCGCCGCTCGCCTCCCGACAATTCCTCCGCCACAGCGCGGCTGCCTCGACGCCGTCGCCGTCGCCACTCAACCGCCGGATGAGCGGCGCGACCATGTCGCAACCGAGCTGCACGCCGCGCCCATTGAGTTCCTTGAGGACTTGCGCGCGCAGCAGCAGCGCGTCGTTCGAGATCTCGGTGACGTCCTGGACATAGTGCGACAGCCAGTCGGGCCGGGCGACGAGCCGATCGACGATCGCCACACGGCCGCGGGGATCGCGCTCCATCGGATCGAGCAGCGGCCGGCTGGCGAGCAGCGCCGGATTCTGCCGCAGCAGGGCATCCAGCCGCTCGCCGGCGACGCGATAATCGCCGAGTTCCAGGGCGCGATCATACCAATAGACCTGGGCCAGCGGGACACGCCAGCCGAGCTGACCGGCGACACGGAACGCGCGATCGGCGCCAGCCGGATCGTTCGTCGCCAGCCGCGCCGCGCCCAGCAGCGCTGTCGCTACCGGCTCGACCGGGGCGCGCGCGACCATGCGGGTGGCGAGCGCGAGCCCGTCCGCGCCATCGTCGCTCGCGATCAGCTTTTGGCCTTGGGTGTCCAGCCCTTGGACGGCGATGATCGGCGGCAGGTGCGCGGCCACGGTCGGACCGGTCGCAGCCATCCGATCGAGGCCGCTGATCAGCGCCAGGGTCGCGAAGACGAGGCAGCCGAACCACATCGCGAGCCGCCGCCCCGGGCTCTGGGCCGGGCGCTGCGCGCCGCGCGCTGGCGCCGACGTCACGCGGTTTTGGTCGAGGACGACGATTCGTATTGGTAGTACTCGTAGCCGTAGTATTCGGAGTAGCGGTTCCCGGCCTTGAGCGGGTCGAACTTGGTCAGCACCGCGCCGAGCATCACCGGCCGCATCGCGCGCAGGCGCCGCAGCGCCGTCTTGAGCGAGCCGCGCCGGCTGCGGTCGGCCTCGACCACGAACACCACGCCATCGACCAGCGCCGACATCAGCGGCGAATCGGCGAGGCCGAGGATCGGTGGGCTGTCGATGACGACGACTTCGAAGCGCCTGGCGGCCTCCTGCAGAATCTCCTCGATCCGGGCCGTCGACAGCAGCTCGGTCGGGCTCGGCGGGACCGGGCCCGACGGCAGCAACGACAGATAGTCCTGGCCCGACGGCTGCATGGCCGTCTCGATCGGCTCATGCGAGGTGAGCAGCGTCGAAAGGCCCCGCTCATTGTCGTAGCCGGTCCGGCGGTGAAGCGACGGTCGCCGCAAGTCGGCGTCGATCAGCAGCACCCGCTTGCCCATCCGCGCGAAGCCCGAGGCGATTGCGAAGCTGCTGGTGGTCTTGCCTTCGGAAGGCTGCGCGCTGGTCACGAGCATGACGTGGGGCAGGCCTTCGACCGTCGAATAGAGCAACGAGCCGCGGAGCGAGTTGTAGGCTTCCGAAATCGGAGACTTCGGATCGACCAGCGCTTCGTCCGGCTCGCCGCTGTGCGAGCGGGGGACGACCCCGAGCAACGGCAGGCCCAGCTTGGGCTCGACGTCCTCGGGAACGCGGATCGAATCGTCGAACTGGTCCTTGACGAACACCGTCAGCGCCGCGAGCCCGACTCCGAGGATCAGCGCGACCATCAGGTTCTTGAGCAGGTTTGGCGAAGACGGCCCACCGGGGACTTCGGCGTTGTCGATGATCGAGACGTTGCTCAGGCTGATCCCGGCCGAGGCATTGAGCTCCTTGAAGCGTTGCAGCAGGCCATCGTAGACTTGCCGGTTGGTCTCGGCCTCGCGTGCAAGCAGCCCGTACTGGACGTTCTTTTCCTGCTCGCCGAGCGTGGCACCCTTGAGCAGGTTGACCTGCCGGGCCAGGTTCTTCTCGGCATCGGCGGCCGCAAGATAGCTGGCCCTGACGGAGCTGCGAATTTGCTGAGCCGAGGTCTGGATCTGCCGGTCCAGCGCGGCCAGCTGCGCCTGCTTGGCCCGAACCGTCGGATATTCGGCAAGGTGATTGGCGCGCTCTTGGTTGAGTTCGGCTTCGACCGTGGCCTTTTGCGACAGTAGCGCAACGATTGCGCCGTTGCCGACGACTTCCGGCGCGCTGAGCAGCTGACCTGTGGAATTGGCGCGCCAGCGGGATTCAGCCTCGATGCGCCGCCCGGTCGCCTCGTTCGCGGCCTGATTGAGCTGAAGCAGGCTCGCGGTCGTGACCGATTGGCCGCTCTCGCCACCGGAATCGTTCTTGCCGGCGCCGGTCGCCGCTTCGCGGGTGCGGATCAGCCCCGCCTGGCGCGAATAGTCATTGAGCGCGCGCTCGGAGCTCTCGACCCGCTGCTTGGCCTCGGCGAGCTGCTCACCGATGAAGTTGCGCGCGTATGCCGAGCTGTCGTACTTGCGTTGAAGGTTGGACTGAATGAACTCGCTCGCATAGGCGTTGGCGACATCGGCCGAGATCTGCGGATCGGTGCTCTCGAACCTGATCGTCACGATCCGCGAATCCCGGGGCAGATCGACCGTCATGTGGCCCAGGAGCAAACTGCCGACCCACCGCCGGAGTGCCTCGGGCGGCGTGCCGGCGAGCGGTGCCGGCACTTCTTCCGAGGCGTAGAAGCGGGGATTGTTCATCAGTTTGAGCTTCTGGGCGACGCGCAACGCCAGCCCGCGGCTCTTGAGAACGTCAACCTGGGTCTTGAGGAAGCGGTCGATGTCGTAACCCGCGCCGATGCTTTCGTTCTGCTGGTCCTCCTGATTGAGAACCCGCCCAGAGGTGTCGTTGATCTGGATCGTCGAACTGGCGGTGTAGCGCGGCGTCTGCAGCATCGTGGCGACCACGGCGATGCCGATGGCCGCAGCGATGATCGCCGCAATCAGCCACAAATTGCTCCGGACCGCAGCGACGATGTAGCGGAAATCGAAAGCCGACCGGGTGGTGGCGAACACACCGTGTTCGTCGGCAGCGTCGCTGCCGCCAAGGGCGGGCCGGTGCGGGTCTTCGAAGGGGATGATGTTGGCCAAGGCGCGGTGTCCAGACGATTACTTGATAAGATAGAAGATGCTGAGCAGCGGCGTCGCCTTGAGGAAGTCGTGCCACGCTCCCTTGTTGGCGGAATAGCCGACGACGACCGTGTCCCCGGCGACGATTTGCGGGTCGGGAGCGAGCCCGGCGCGAATCAGCTTAAGATCGAAGCGCGCGCCCAGGCGCTTGCCCTCGGTCGTGCGGAAGATCGCGACGTCATCGAGGCGCGCTTCGTCGGTCGGACTCTTGGCCTGGGCCACCGCGGACAGCAGGGTGGTGTCAGGCTGGGCGTCGAACAGCCCCGGATCCTTGACCTGCCCTTCGACGGCGAACGTCGCCTTGGCCCGCGAAAGAACGATGACTGCGACCTGCGGGTCGCGGATGTAGCGCGCCGCGAGCCGGCGGGCTATTTCGTCGCGCAGCGCGCTCGGTTTGCGCCCGGCGGCAAGCACGTCACCGGTGAGCGGCAGCTGGACATAGCCGCTGCCATCGACGTGGTACTGATCGCTCGTCAGCTCGGGCTCGCCGAGCACGCGAATCGAAAGCTGATCGCCGGGGCGCAGCAGCTCATCGGTGTGATTTGCGACCGTTGCGGGAATCGCATCGTAAGCCGCCGTACCCGCGGGAAGCGCGCTCGGCGGGCCGTGCTCACAGCCGCCGCAGCCTATTCCCAGAAGGGTCGCCGCCGCCACAGCAAGCGCGAACCTGATCGTCATGCAATTGTTTCCAATGTTTTTTGTCGGCTCGGCAGGCGCATGGCACAGACCGGCAGGAGCAGTCCGCCGCACACCGCCGCGGCCTCAGCCAATGCCATGGAGCGGAGCGGGTAATCAACCGCCGAGTGAAATCCGATGAGGATAACAACGGTGATGGCAAAGATCGCCTGGCCCCGCGAGCCGGCCGGCGGTCGTTTCAGACCTTGCCAAGCCGCGACCCCGAGTACCGCGACGATCGCCGCCAGCACCAGCAGTCCAGGCACGCCGGCTTCGATCGCCAGCTCGAGAAAGTCGTTGTGGGCCCGATTGGCGATGGTGTCGTCAAGCACTTCGAGACGCTCGGCGGCCATGAACACCGGAACGAAGCTCCCCATCCCCGCGCCCCACGGCAGGTATTGGTGCATCGCGTACAGCGCGTCGTGCCACAGCTCCGGCCGAAACTCGCCGGCGAACGTGAAGCGCGCGACCACTCGCTGAAAGACCGTGCTGGTTGCCAGCTCGAACCCGACGATGGCCGCCACTAGCGCCGTTGCCGCCGCGCCGGCCAAGGCGAACCGGCGCCCGATGCGCAGCCACGGCGAGAGGATCCCCGCCACTCCGGCGAGCGCGACAGGCAACAGCATGATCCCAAAGCGCGAGGCGGTGAGCACGACGCCGATCGCGAGCAGCGCGATTGCACCCACAGCGGCTAATCCGATGAGCCGCGGAGGTACCGCTTGCGGCCGGCGCTCGAGCAACTCGCGGGCGACCGCCGCACTCGCCACGATCCCGATCAGCAGAACGTCGGCTTCGCTGTTGTGGTTCGCCTGGAAGCCTTCAAGGTATTCCGACCCGTGGCCGTAAAAGCGGAGCGCGCTGGCGTGACCGGCCGAGATTTGAGCCGCGCCGACGATCACCGACAGCAGCGCCAGCAGCGCGATCGCGGCGATCACCCAGCCGCGGCCGCGGCGGGGCAGCGCAGCCACCATCACGATCATGGCTGCCGCGGGCAGCATCGCGAGCAGCGCCGCGATGGTTCGGTCCGGGGTCAGCGACCATGGACGCCATGCACCCTCGGCTCCGATCAGCGCAAGCGCCTGACGCTCGAGCGCGCGGCCGGGCAAGGCGTGCCAGAGCGCAGCGGGCAAGGGGATGAGTTGCAGAGCCGGGACGAGGCAGACCAGGCCGGCGATCAGCCATGCTTGGCTGGGCGCCGGTCGTGCGCCCGGGCGCGAGAACGTGTCGAGCCACAGCGCGGCGACGCCTGCCAACAACAGCTCCAACACCATTTCTGCGCGCGGCGCCGGGGAACCGCCGCCGCCGAGCAGCATCGCCGCAATGATCGCCGCGACGGCCAAACCTGCGCGGCGGCGATCCAGCCGCTCGACGTCGATCGCCGTTGCCGTACTTGTTGGCGGCGCAGCCAAACCCCGCACCTTCAAGAAAGAAGCCCCCTCCGCACGGAGAGGGCTGCCTTTAAGCCAGGAAATGGTGCCAGTCGTCAGCCGCCACTCTTGTTATGGCTGCTGAGCGCGATGGCGAGGCCGCCTAGGCCCAGCGCCGCGCCAAAGACCGTGAGGAGCGCCTGGCCGTGGTGGCCAGCACCGGCGCCAACCCCGTTGCCGTCCTCCGGCGGAGCGGCCAGCTTGGCGGTGTCGCAGCTCGCGAGCTTACCAGCACTGGTGGCAACGCCGGCATGCGTTCGGCACTGTGCAGAGGCATTCGCCGCGGGCGCGACCGCTGCGACGGCGACCGGGAGCGCGGCGGCTGCGCGGGTCTCCGCGGCAGTTCCGGCAACCCCTGCTGTCGTGAGGCTCGCAGCGGCAAGTGCAGCAAGAATATGACTCGGCATAGACAGAAACTCCCTGTTCAGCGAAACGCTAGCATAGGCAAGAATCCGCGGTCCAGCCCACAATCGTTAATATTAGCGAAAAAAATGCGAGTGTTCCCGCAATGCAACATCCATAAATCACCAATGCGGGCAAATTCCCGAGTCATTTCAAAAGGCCCGGTCATGGATGACCACCCGGAAGGTGGCGAGCACGATCGCCATGTCGCGCCACAGTGACCAGGCGTTCAGATATTCGAGATCGGCATGAAGACGGCCGGCAAGGTCGGACTCGTGATCGGTGGCTCCCCGCCACCCCCGGACTTGCGCCAGGCCGGTCAACCCCGGCTTGAGCGCGTGCCGCTGCCAATACCGGGTGTCGACTTCCCAGAACAGCTTCTCGCCCGCGTGCGACCCGATCGCATGGGGCCGCGGCCCGACCAGGCTCATATCGCCGCGCAGGACATTGAACAGCTGCGGCAGCTCGTCGACGCTGGTCCGGCGGAGGATGCGACCAACGCGCGTCACCCGATCGTCGTCGCGAGCCGCCGAGCGGTTGCCGTCGCTATCGCTGCGCTCGACCGACATGCTGCGGAACTTGTACATCGAGAAAAAGCGGTTGCTGCGACCGAGGCGGCGCTGGACGAACAGCACCGGGCCGCGATCCTCAAGCTTGATGGCGATGGCGACGAGAGCCAGCAGCGGCGCGAGAAACAGCAGAGCCGGCACGGTGACGGCAAGATCGAACAGGCGCTTGGCAATCCGCGCCCGCAGCCCTAGCGGCCCCACCGAGACCTGAAGCCAGCCGTGGCCGGCCGCCTGCCGCGCGCCGAGCGCGCCCAGCTGCGGAACCAGGTCGTCAATCACCTCGCCGTCGACGTTCGCGCCCTTGAGAATGATCGCCCAGGCTGCGCGCCGCTCGGGCGGGCACGTGACCACGACCCGGTCGGCGTTGCGCAGCACCAGGCCGATCCGATGCAGCGCGTGGGGATCGCCGAGCGCCGGCTCCAGCCCGAACATGCCAGCGGAAACATGAGTCGCCCAAGGCATGTCGACGGCCGCACCCCCATCGTCGATCACGAGCTCGTTGACGACGCTCGCCCCGCACCGAAACGCGATGAAAGCCCGCATCTGCAGGCGCATCCAGGTCATCAGCAGAAGCGACAGGAATACGCCCAGGCCAAAGGTGAGGCGCGAGAAGTCCTGCGTCGACTTCGTGTAGAAAGCGATGAATACGACCACCGCGGCTGACACGCACAAGGCCAGCAGGATCCGTGCGATCCCGAACCGGGCTCGCGCCAGCGCGTGCATCGAATACGCGCCATTGTAGAGCGCAATCGTCAGGATCACCGGAAGGAGCAGCTGCGCCAACACCACCGAGTGGCGGAGATCGGATGGGCCGAGATAGAGGTAACCGGCCGCCGTGAAAGCGGCGAACAGCGCGGCGATATCGCCGAGCATCAGCGCGAGATACGACTGCAGGCGCCGACGTTCGAGCGACGGCAGCAGCGGCAACTCGGCCGCGGCGTAGCGGTCCGGCGCTTGCAGGCGTTGGGTCGGCGCGTTCATGCGCGGGCCGCTGCCGAGCCCCAATGAGACGAGCGGCAACGCGCCGGCATGCGGAAACGGGTACCCAAAAGTCGTCCCTCCCTCGGCTTCGGGTGGTCTGATTGCGAACAATGTTGCACAGCACAATCTACTTCAAGCCGGTTAAGCATAGATCAGTGGAAACCCGACGCGCCGTCACATAGCGGGACGGCTGCAGTCAGCTTCGTGAAGCCGCCGCGCGGGTGATCTCGGCCAGGCCGTGTGCAAGCAGGAGCTCGGCGTCGTGGCTGGTGCCGAGCAGGGCGCGGTGCAGCGCGGTCAGCCGCTCGACCAGCCGCTCGAGGCGACGGCCGCGCCAGCGATGCAGCTGCGCCTCGAGATCGCGCGACTCCTTGAAGAAGATCCGCCGCGCCTGTGTCTCCGTGTTGATCAGGCCGCGGATGTCGCCTCTCGGGCCGAGCTTGCCGGCCAGCTGCGCCAGTTGCGCGGCGCGCCGTTCGAAGGCGAGCAGCAGGCCGACCGGATTGAGCCCGAGCTCGCGCATGCGCTTGAGCTCGGCGGCGAGCCGGCGGGTGTCGCCGCCGAGCACGGCATTGACCATCGGCGCGAAGCCGTCCTCCTCGGTCCGCGCGCCGATCGCCTCGATCGCAGCGGGATCGACGGTCCGCGGCGCCTCCGGACGGGCGTCGAGGTAAAGCGCGAGCTTGTCCACCTCGGATTGGGCGAGGCGGGTATCGAGGCCCGAGGCACGGGCGATCCTCTCCGCCAGTTCGCCCCCCAGGCGCAGGCCCGCGGCTTCCGCCATAGAGCGGACCGCGGCGGTGACGATCCCGAGGTCGGGCGGGTAGAACATCGCCACGAGCGCATCCTGGCGGTCGCCGAGCAGCTTGGCGGTGCGCGATTTGTCGGTCGCGCTGCTGGCGACGATCAGCACCGGGCACGGCTCGACCGCGCCGCCGAGCAGGATTTCGACCGCGTCGTGCACGTCGTCTCCGCTCGCTCGCACGAAGATGTGCCGCGAATCCCCGAACAAAGAAGTCGAACGCGCTTCGTCGCCGAGCCGCACCGGATCGCGCTTGAGCTCGGCGCCCGACAGCTCGATCCGCTCGCCCGGATCGTCGAGCAGCTCGCACATCCGCTTGGCGGCGGCGAACGCGCCGGCCTCGTCGGGACCGCAGAAGAAGAACACCCGGGCCTGCTTGGCCGCGCGGGCGGCGATGGCGGCGAAGTCCTTCTGGGTCGCCTTCATCTCACCGCTTGCGGTTGCCGCAGCTTGAGCGCGAGGTTGACGAGGATGCGGTCGGCGACCTCGCGGGTGAGGTTTTCGAGCGCCGTCTGCTCGGCCGCAATCGTCGCGTACTCGCTCGAGACCACGTCGATGCCGGCGTCGGAGCCGGCGGTCTGATCGACGATGATGGCGCCGCTGGCGACATCGATGAGCTGGTAGCGCGCGCGCAGCGTCCGCCGTTCGCGGCCGATGGTGTCGTCCGACAGCAGCCCGAGCCCCTCGAGCTTGTCGTCGAGACGGACGTCGAGCCGATACCGCGCCCCGCCGTCTCCCGTGCCGGCGGGATGCAGCCGGTCATTGAGCGCGTTGCGCAACAGCCAGCCGGCCTTGCCTTCGATCGGCGGCACCTCGATTCCGGCGAGCCCCTGCGCGACCACGCCGTGGGCGCCCCCGGCATACATCGGGTGGAGCCCGCAAGCGGCGAGCGGCAGGGCCAGTGCGAGCAGGGCAGCAAGCCGCCTCATGCGACGAGGTTGACCAGCCGGTCGGGCACGACGATCACTTTCCTCACCTCGGCTCCAGCCAGGGCACGCTGCACTTTGTCGCTGGCCAGGGCAAGCGCCTCGAGCTCGTCTCGGGCGGTCCCGCGGGCGACGGTCAAAGTATCGCGCAGTTTGCCTTTGACCTGGACGGCGACGGTGACCTCCTCGTCGACCAGCAGCGCCGGGTCGACTGGAGGCCACGGCGCATCGGCCACCAGGCCGCTCTCCCCGATCGCCGCCCAGGCCTCTTCGGCAAGGTGCGGCATCATCGGCGCGACCAGCAGCAGCATGGTCCGGATCGCCAGCCTGCGGCTGGCCGACGGCCCCGCCTTCTCGATCGCCGAGGCGAGCTCGTAGACCCGCGCCACGGCCTTGTTGAACGACAGCGCGGCGATGTCCTCGGCGACCGCGGCGACGGCCTGGTCGCGCTTGCGGTCGAGCCCGCGGTCCTCGCCCGCGCCGCCCGCATCATATTGCCCGAACAGCCGCCACAGCCGCTGGATGAAGCGGGCGCAGCCCTCGATGCCGGCTTCCGACCACGGCAGGTCACGCTCGGG
>JAEKKO010000393.1 GCA_019510335.1 Novosphingobium sp.
CGACGCGATCGCAATCGCGCGACGCGTGCCGGTCCGCTTCGACGGCTCGATCGAGATCCGACCGTTGCTCCACCCGCCGGGCAAGTGGTGCTGGAGGCGGTGTTGCGGGCGGATGGCGGGCGGATCATCGCCGCGCTCGCCGCCCGCTTCCGCGATCTCGACCTTGCCGAGGACGCACTGGCGGAGGCGTATGCGCGGGCGGTTTCCGCCTGGGCCGACGCCCCGCCGGCCAATCCGGCGGGCTGGCTCTATCGTGTCGCGACCCGCGTCGCGCTCGACAGCTTGCGGCGCAATGCGGTCCGCCAGGCGGCCAGCCTGCCCGAGCCTGAGCCCGAACCGACCGTGGAGGATTTGATGACCGCCGCGCCGTTGATCCCCGACGAACGGCTGCGGCTGATCTTCGTCTGCTGCCACCCGGCAATCCATCCCGACGCGCGGGCCGCGCTGACACTCAGGCTGGTGTGCGGTCTTTCTGCACAGGAGATCGCGCGTGCTTTCCTGATCGCGGAACCCGCGTTGCTCCAGCGCCTGACCCGGGCCAAGCGCAAGATCGCCGACGCCGGCGTTCCGTTCGAGGTGCCAGGCCCCGATCACTGGAGCGAGCGGCTCGATGCGGTGCTGTTGACGCTGGAAGTCGCCTACGCCCATGCCCATGCTGACGGCGCCGGAACCGGACGCCATGCCGGCTATGCCGAAGAGATGCTGGGAATCACCGCGGCGCTCGCGGCGATGCTCCCGACCGAATCCGAGGTCCAGGCACTCGCAGCGACGGTCCGTTTCGCCGAGGCCCGCCGGCCGGCGCGGGTCGATAGTGACGGCATGATGGTGCCGCTCGCCGAGCAGGAACCAGCGCTGTGGAGCGCGCCGCTGATCGCCGAAGGTCGCCGCTACCTCGCCGCGGTTCTGGCGCGCCCGCTTCGGACACGCGGCATTCAGGCGCTGATCCATGCCGAATGGTGCGCGCGGGCGTCGCTCGCCGATATCGCTCCCTGGCCCGCGATCCTGACGCTCTAC
>JAEKKO010000065.1 GCA_019510335.1 Novosphingobium sp.
CTTTCGTTGAAGCTGACCGCCTTGACCGCGTGGATCGTCTCGCCCGGGATCAGCGCGGCGACGCGGTCGACGAGCAGCAGCGGGTAGCGGTGCGGCAGGGCGTTGAGCACCTGCCGGATGTCGTACGCCCTGGCTGCGCCAGCGCCCGCGCCCGCGCCTTCCGCTGCCTCGCTCATCGCCGCCCTTTCGGGATCGCTCAGCGGCCCTCGGGCTGCGGCCCGGCCGAGGTGCGCGGCGGCGTCCGTCCGCGCGTCGGCGCTGCGGCGGGCGCAGCCGGTGCGGCCGCGGCCGGAGCGGCGCCCTGCTGGGCGCGCGCCTCGCGCACCTCGCGCGGTTCCCACCCGGCCGGCGGGACGAGCTGCGCCGACGGCAGCGTGACGTTGAGCTCGTTGAGGATCGCCTGGTTGAGGTTGTAGGCGTTGTTGTTGAGCGCCAGCACCGCCTGGGGCGAGAGCAGCAGCGACACCCGCTGCTTGGTCATCGCGCTCTGGATCGCGGGGTTGAGGCGATCGGTGATCTGCTCCTGGACGTAAGCCTCGGACAGCGCCACCGGCTGGAGGATCCGCTGGAGCTCCTGGTTGCCGGATTCCTGGATCTGCTGGATCTGCGCCGCCTCGCCCTGCAGCGCCGGGTTGTTGGGATTGGCCTGGCGATCGGCGTTGAAGCGGTTGATCAGCGGGGTCAGCTGCGCCTGGATCGCGGCGCGGCGGGCCTCGGCCTGGTCATAGGTCGCCTTGTAGGTCGTCGCGCGCTGCTGCTGGGCGGTGCGGAAGGCGTTCGAATTGCCGACGATCGCATCGAGGTTGGCGACGGCGAGGCCCGGAACGACCGGGCCACTGGAAACCGTCGGCGCGGCGGCCTGGGCCAGCGCGGGGGTGGCGGCGAACGGCGCGGCGGCGAGGACGATCCCGGCGAGCAGCGCCGGCTTGAGCAGAGTGGCCATCAGAATTGGGTTCCTACGTTGAAGGAGAACGTCTTGGTATCGTCGCCCTGCGTCTTGAGCAGGACTTTGGCGAAATCGATGCGGAACGGCCCGAACGGCGAGTTCCAGTTGAAGCCGATGCCGATCGCGACCCGCGGCCGCGGGCTGTCGCCGTAGAAGAATTCCTGGAACGGCGGGATCGTGGTGGCGAGCGCCGTGTTGGCGTTGCCGCTCGCATCGGTCGCATTCGTGGTGGTCGTGACCGTGCCATCGGCATTGCTCTGGCTGTAGAGCTGATTGCCGTTGGAATCCTTGGTCGGGATCGTGACCGCAACATTGGACCCCAGCAGCGACGGCTTCTTGACGCCCCACACCGCGCCGACGTCGAGGAAGATCGACGGGCGGATGCCGAGTTCGCGAGCCCCGGACCCCAGCGGAATCTCAAGCTCGGCCCGGCCCATGTAGTAATAATGCCCGCCGACCGCATCGTCGGTCCACTGGGTCTTGTCGGTCGACAACACGAGGTTGCCGTTGGCGTCGGCGATAAACGGCTTGCGGACCACGCGCGGGCCGACGCCGCGGATGTCGAAGCCGCGGATCTGCGGCTCGCCGAGGTAGAACCGGTCGGTCAGGTAGACGTCGTCGACGTCGGGCAGGTTGCGGTGCTTGAGCGACTTGATCGCGCCGGCCTCGGCGTTGATCGAGAACACGAAGCCATGCGGCAGCGGCCAGTACTGCCCGGCGTTGCCGCGGAGGCGGGCGTAGCGCACCGACCCGCCGAGCCCGGCGAAGTCGGCGCTGACCGAAGCGACCCGCCCGCTCGTCGGGTGGACCCGGTTGTCGAGCGAATCGTAGACCAGCGACAGCCCGAGGATCGAGCTGGTCCGCTTGCCGACCGAATCGCACAAATAGCGTCCGGCGAGCAGCGGGCTGCACTGCGGCACGCCGTTGGCGTCGGGCAGGTAGTAGGTCGCCTGGTCGAGGCTCACGTCGTCGTGGTTCAAGGTGTAGCTGCCGACCAGCGACATGTACTCGGTCAGCGGCACGCCGACGCGCAGCTGGAGCCCGGTGGTGGCCTGCTTGTAAGTCGTGTTGCGGTCGGTGTTGTAGAGGTTGAAGCTGTTGTAATCGCGGCGGTAGATGCTGAGCCCGGCGGAGATGTTGCGGTCGAACAGGTAGGGCTCGGTGAAGCTGACCTCGGCGCTCTTGGCGTACTTCGAGTAGCTGACGCTGGTCCCGAGAATCTGGCCGCGGCCACGGAAGTTGCGCTGCTGGACCGAGGCCTGGAAGATGAAGCTCTCGATGCTCGAATAGCCGGCCGAGAGCTGGAGCTCGCCGGTCGGCTTTTCCTCGACGTTGGCCTCGAGGACGATCCGGTCGGCGGCGCTGCCGGGCTTCTGCTCGACCTCGAACTTCTCCTGGAAGTAGCCGAGCGACTTGATCCGGTTGGTCGAGCGCTTGACCTGCAGGGCGTTGAAGGCGTCCCCCTCGGCCAGGCGGAACTCGCGGCGGACGACCTTGTCCTGGGTCAGCGTGTTGCCGTTGACGTCGATCCGCTCGACATAGACGCGGGGCGCCTCGTCGATGTTGAAGGTGATCCCCATCGTCAGGTGCTCGGGATCGCGGTCGTAGTTCGGGCGCACGTCGGCGAAGGCGTAGCCGTACGTGCCGGCGGTCTGGTTGAGCTTGTCGATGGTGTCCTCGACCAGCTTGGCGTTGTACCAGTCGCCCTTCTTCATCGGCAGCGCCTTGGCCAGCTGCTCGCTGTCGAAGTCGCGCAGCTGGCTGTTCACCTTGACGTCGCCGAACTTGTAGCGCTTGCCCTCCTCGACCACGTAAGTGAGAATGAAGTCGCGCTTGTCCGGGGTCAGCTCGGCCACGGCCGAGACCACGCGGAAATCGGCGTAGCCCTGGGTCAGGTAGAACTGCCGCAGCTTCTGCTGGTCGAACGCCATGCGGTCGGGATCGTAGCTGGTGCCGCTGCTGAAGAGGCGGAAGGTGCGGGCCTGCTTGGTCACCATCTGCCCGCGCAGCGTCCCGGCCGAGAAGTGCTGGTTACCGATGATGTTGATCTGGCGGACCTTGGACTTCGGCCCTTCGTTGACCTCGAACACGATGTCGACGCGGTTCTGCTCGAGCTGGACCATCTTCGGCTCGACCGAGGCGGCGAAGCGGCCCTGGCGCTTGTACAGCTCGATGATCCGGGCGACATCGGCGCGGACCTTGGAGCGGGTGAAGATCTGCCGCGGGGCGAGCTTGATCTCGGGCAGGATCTTGTCGTCCTTGATGTGCTTGTTGCCCTCGAGCACGATCCGGTTGATCACCGGGTTTTCCTTCACCGTGATCAGCACGTTGCCGGCGTCGTTGCGAACCTGGACGTCTGAGAACAGTTCGGTCGCGAACAGGTCCTTGAGCACTTCGTCGGCGGCGGCCTGCGTATAAGGCTGGCCGACCCGCATCTTGATGTAAGTGAGGATCGTGTCGGGCTCGAGCCGCTGCGCGCCCTGGACCGTGATCGAGCGGATGATCTCCGGCGCCGGCGCTGGGGCCGGAGCGACTTCGGCGGCCGGAGCAACCGCGGGGGCCGCGGCCGGGGCTTGCTGCAATGGAATGGCGGAGCGGGCCGGCTGGGCGAGCGCGGCTGAGGGGATGCCCGCCAGGATGGTGGTTCCCAGGAGCGCCGCGGCGGTCAAGGAAACGCGGGCAGCCCGAGTACTGTGAACCATAGTCCGTCCAATCTTCGCCACGGCAGATCCCGTCTTCCTCGGCGCCGCGGCGAGAGCCCACGTCGCCGCCACCAAAAACCCCCGCGTGCGGGACCCGCCGCCCCCGAGCAACGGCCGCCGCCCTCTGCCCGATGCCGTCCCGCCAATCAAGCCGTCACTCGGGCGTATCGACAGCCCAAGCGCCAGCTCGGCCTAACGCCCGAACAGGTGGAGCGAGGCGAGGTCGTTGACGGTCACGAACAGCATGAGAGCCAGCACGAAGGCCAGTCCGGTGCGGAACGCCCATTCCTGACCACGGGCACCGACTGGCTTCCGGCGGACCGCTTCGGCCGCGTAGAAGACCAGGTGCCCGCCGTCGAGGGCGGGAATTGGCAGTAGGTTGATGAATGCCAAGTTAATCGAGATGAGCGCGGCGAAGGACACGAATTCGGGCCATCCGAGGCTCAATTGTTCCCCCGAATACTGCGCGATCTTAAGCGGGCCGCCGAGCTCCCGGACCGAGCGCTCGCCGATCATGATCTGGCGGATTCCGGTGACGATCATCCGCATCACACCGAACGTTTGCCCGAACGCGAGGCTGACCGCCTCGCCCGGGCCGACCCGCTCGAAGCGGACGTTGGCCTTGCCCGCGGCGATCCCGAGGCGGCCGATCCGTGCCGAATTGCCGAACCCATCGTGCTCGACGCTCTCGGCGATGCGCATCGGCAGGCTGAGCTGGGTCGCGCCGCGGCGGACCAGGAGGGTCACCGTATGGCCGGGGAACGGCGCCACGCGCTCGCGAATCTGGCCGAAGTCCCCAATCGGGTCGCCATCGATCGCGACGATCCGGTCCCCTGCCCGGACCCCCGCCATCGCCGCCGGAGAGCCGGCGACGACGATCGAAACCTCGGGCGTCACCACCATCTTGCCGTAAGCGACGTTGAACCCGGCGAAGATCGCCACCGCCAGGAGGAAGTTGGTCGCCGGGCCGGCGAGCACGATCAGCGCGCGCTGCCACACTGGCCGGGTCTGGAACAGCTGCGCGCGCTGCTCGGGCGGCATGTCGGCCGGCAGCGCCTCGGGGATGCTGGCCGGGTTCATGTCGCCGGCGAACTGGACGTAGCCGCCAAGCGGCAGCAGCGACAGCTTCCACCGCGTTCCGCGGCGGTCGCTCCAGCCGGCGATCTCCTTGCCGAAGCCGATCGAGAACGCCTCGGCCTTCACGCCTAGCCAACGCGCGACGAGGTAGTGGCCGAGCTCGTGGACGAGGATCAGCGGTCCGAGCAGGAGGACGAAGGCGACCACGGTCAGCAGGAAGGAGGGTGAATGCATCGGGTCAGGCGGGTTCCATCAGCGCCCGCGCATGGCGTCGCGCCGCGGCATCGATCGCGGTCACGTCGGTGAGCGAGGCCGGAGCAGGCGGAGCGTAGCGGGCGAGCACGTCCTCGACCATTGCCGGTATGCGTGTGAACCCGATCTGACCAGCCAGGAACGCGGCGACCGCGACCTCGTTTGCCGCGTTGAGCACCGCCGGCGCGGCGCCGCCGGCTTCGGCCGCGGCCCGGGCCAGACGGGTCGCGGGGAAGCGCTGCTCGTCGGTAGCGCGGAAGGTCAGCTCGCCGATCGCCGCAAGGTCGAGCGGCGCGCAGGGCGTGTCCATCCGCGCCGGCCAGGCGAGCGTCGCCGCAATCGGCACGCGCATATCCGACGGACCGAGCTGGGCGAGGGTCGAGCCGTCGCGGTACTCGACCATCGAGTGGATCACCGACTGCGGATGCACGAGGATGCGCAAGTCGGCGAGCGGGATCGGGAACAAGTGCCAGGCTTCGATCAGCTCGAGACCCTTGTTCATCATCGTCGCCGAATCGACGCTGATCTTGGCGCCCATGTCCCAGTTCGGGTGGCGGACCGCTTGCGCCGGCGTCGCCGCGGCGAGCTGCTCGGCGCTCCAGTCGCGGAACGGACCGCCGCTCGCGGTCAGGGTGATCGAGCGGACCTGGGCGAGGTCGTTGCCGGCGAGGCACTGGAAGATCGCGTTGTGCTCGGAATCCACCGGCAGGAGCGTGGCCCCGTGGCGGGCGACGGCGGCGGTCATCACGTCGCCAGCCGAGACCAGCGCCTCCTTGTTGGCGAGGCCGACCACCCCGCCCTGCTCGATCGCGGCCATCGTCGGGGCGAGCCCGGCGCAACCGACGATCGCGGCGATGGTCAGGTCGGCGGCGCGCGCGGCGGCCTCGACCAGCGCCTGCGCCCCGCCCGCGGCTTCGACACCGCTCCCGGCGAGGCGCTCGCGCAGCTCCGGAAGCGAGCGCTCGTCGGCGACGACCGCCAGCTCGGCGCCGAATTCGCCGGCGAGGTCGGCAAGGTCGCCGACATTGCCGTTGGCGGTGAGCGCGACCACCCGCCAGCGCTCGCGCTCGCGGCGGATCAAGTCGAGCGTCGAGGCGCCGATCGAACCGGTCGCGCCGAGGATCGAGAGCGAGCGCATCGCCGTCAGTGTCCCCAGCCGCTGATGCCGTTGACGATGCCGACGACGATCGCCACCGGCAGCACCCCATCGACCCGGTCGAATATCCCGCCGTGGCCGGGGATCAGCCGCGAGCTGTCCTTGACCCCCGCGCGGCGCTTGAGCCAGCTCTCGAAGAAGTCGCCGGCCTGGGCGACGACCGCGAGGGCCGCGCCGGCCGCCGCGGCGATGCCGATGGCGGCAGCGGGCGTGCCCGCGCCGGACTGCAGCGGCCCACCGTAGAGCCGCGCCGCGGCGGCCCAAATCACTCCGACGAACACCGCGCACCACAGTGCGGCCGCGATCATCCCGCCGACCAGGCCCGACCAGGTCTTGGACGGGCTGATCCGCGGCGCGATCCTCGGTCCGCCAAGGGCGCGTCCGGTAAAGAATGCGCCCGTGTCGGTGAAGATCACGATGCCAAGGACGAGCACCAGCAGCTCGCCGCGAATGCGGATCAGCGCCAGCACGCCAAGACCGATGTAGGCCGCGCCCGCGACCAGCGCCGCCGCCCAGCGCGCGTCGTTAGTGGCGATCTTGCGGACCAGCAGCGCGTATTCGGCGAAGACCGCGAGTCCGACGGCCACGATCAGCCCGATCAGCACCGCCCCGCCGCGCCACAGCGCGAAGCCGAGGATGGCGAGCATGACCGCTGCGGAAGCGAGCCGCACGGCGAGGTCGCCGTTCGGCCGTTGGGGTGACGCGGGAGCAGCGAGTTCCTCCCCGTGCCTGGGAGGACTAGCGCCCGCCATAGCGCCGCTCCCGCGCGGCGAAGGCGGCCAGCGCCTCCTCGAGGTGGGCCGGGGCGAAGTCGGGCCACAGCACCTCGGTGAACCACAGCTCGGCATAAGCGGCCTGCCACAGCAGGAAATTCGACAGGCGGACCTCGCCCGAGGTGCGGATCAGCAAGTCGAGCGGCGGCAGCTCGGCGGTGTCGAGCTCGGCCGCGATCGTTTCGGCGGTGATCGGGCCTTTGGCGGCGGCGCGGGTTGCGGCGCGAGCGATTTCGTCCTGCGCGCCGTAGTTGAGCGCGACCGCCAGGGTGGTCCCGCTATTGCCGGCGGTGCGCGCCAGCGCCTGTTCGATCAGTTCGACAACATCGGGCGCGAACGCCTTGTAATCGCCGATGATCCTGAGCCGCACCCCGTTCGCGGCGAATTCGTCGAGGTCGCTGAGGATGAAGCGCTTGAGCAGGCCCATCAGGGCGGCGATCTCGTCTTCCGGGCGACGCCAGTTCTCGGTCGAGAAGGCGTAAAGGGTCAGCGCCTCCAGGCCCATGTGACGCACGGCCCGGACCAGCCGGCGGACCGCCTCGACCCCGCGCTGGTGGCCGATGACCCGCGGCAGGCGGCGCTGCCGGGCCCAGCGGCCGTTGCCGTCCATGATGATCGCGACATGGCGGGCGCCGTGGGTGGCGCCTGGCCCCTCTCCTTGAGGATCATCGGATGGGTGCCGCGCGTGGGGCGATCCCCCTCCCCCGACCGCTCCCCCGAAGGGAAGCGGAGCAAGGCGGCCGCCGCCTCTCACCGGCTGAGGATTTCCTGTTCCTTGTGCGCGGCGACTTCGTCGGCGGCCTTGATCATCTCGTCGGTCAGCTTCTGGACCTCGGTCTCGGAGCGCTTGCGCTCGTCCTCGGAGATCTCCTTCTTGGCCTCGTCGGCCTTCAGCGACTCCATCCCGTCGCGGCGGACGTTGCGGATCGCGACCCGTGCTTTTTCCGCATATTGATGGGCGAGCTTGGCAAGTTCCTTGCGCCGCTCCTCGGTCAGGTCGGGAATCGGCAGGCGTAGCATGTTGCCGTCGTTGATCGGGTTGAGGCCGAGCCCGGCCGAACGGATCGCCTTCTCGACCGGGCCGACGTTCGACTTGTCCCAGACTTGCACCGACAGCAGCCGCGGCTCGGGCGCCGAGATCGTCGCGACCTGGTTGATCGGCATGTGCGAGCCGTAGACCTCGACCGTGACCGGCTCGAGCAGGGCGACGTTGGCGCGGCCCGTGCGCAGCCCCGAGAGGTCGTGCTTGAGCACTTCGACCGCACCCTTCATCCGCCGCTCGAGGTCCGACTTGTCATACTTGGCCATGTCAGGCTCCCTTCTGGACGATGGTCTGCCGGCCGGTCCCGGCGAGCACCCGCGCAAGGTTGCCCTGCTCGCGGATCGAGAAGACGATGATGGGAATGTCGTTGTCGCGGCACAAGGCCACCGCGGAAGCGTCCATCACCTTGAGGTTGCTGGCGAGAACCGTGTCGTAATCCACCGTTTCATAACGCTTTGCCGCCGCGTTGATCTTGGGGTCGGAATCGTAGACGCCGTCGACGCTGGTGCCCTTGAACAGCGCGTCGCAGTTCATCTCGGCCGCCCGCAGCGCGGCGCCGCTGTCGGTGGTGAAGTAGGGGCTGCCGACGCCGGCGGCGAAGATCACGATGCGGCCCTTGTCGAGGTGACGCTCGGCGCGGCGGCGGATCACCGGCTCGCACACCGTGTCCATCTGGATCGCCGACTGGACGCGGGTGTGGACGCCGAGGTTCTCGAGCGCGTTCTGCATGGCCAGCGCGTTCATCACCGTCGCCAGCATGCCCATGTAGTCGGCCTGGGCGCGGTCCATGCCCTTGGCCGCGCCGGCCATCCCGCGGAAGATGTTGCCGCCGCCGATCACCAGGCAGATCTCGAGCCCGGTGTCCTTGGCCGCCTTCACCTCCTGCGCGAGTTGGGCGACGAACTCCGGATCGATGCCGAACTGGTGCTGGCCCATCAGCACTTCGCCCGAGAGCTTGAGCAAAATGCGCTTGTAGCGGGGCGGGCTCATGGGACCTTCGATGTCGGGATGGGGCGCAAAGCGCGGCCCTTATAGCCGCAAGCGGGCCGCTGTGAAGGGCGGCGGCCCGGTTGTGAGCGGTTGTGAATGCCCACGGTCGCCGTCCCCGAGAGGCGTGGGCCCCCGGGAACGGCTCGCGTATCAGTTCAGTCCGGCAGCCGCGGCGGCGACTTCGGCGGCGAAGTCGCTTTCCTGGCGCTCGATGCCCTCGCCGAGCTGGAAGCGGACATAGTCGACCAGCTTGATCTTGGCGCCGGCGGCCTTGCCCGCCTGCTCGACGACCTGGGCGACCGGGGTCTTGTTGTCGATCACGAACAGCTGCGAGAGCAGCGCGTTGTCCTTGGCGAACTTGGCGATCGCGCCGTCGACCATCTTGGTCTGGACTTCGGCCGGCTTGCCGCTCTCGGCCGCCTTTTCCGCGGCGATCTTGCGCTCGCGAGCGATCATCTCGGGGTCGAGCCCTTCGGCATTGAGGGCCAGCGGGAAGGCCGCGGCAATATGCATCGCGATCTGCTTGCCGAGCGGCTCGAGCACGTCGGCGCCAGCCTCGCTCTCGAGCGCGACCAGCACGCCGATCTTGCCGAGGTTCGGCGCCGCGGCGTTGTGCATGTACGGCACGACCACGCCCTGCCCGATCGAGATGGTCTTCATCCGGCGCAGCTGCTGATTCTCGCCGATCGTCGCGACGTTATTGGTGAGCTTGTCGGCAACCGTCCCGCCACCCGGGTACGGCGCGGCCTTGAGAGCCTCGACGTCGTCGGCCGCCTGGTCGAGCGCGATCTCGGTGACCTTGCGGACGAAATCCTGGAACTGCTCGTTCTTGGCGACGAAATCGGTCTCGGAGTTGACTTCGACCGCGACCCCCTTGGTGCCGCGCACGGCAACGCCGACGAGGCCCTCGGCCGCGGTGCGGCTGGATTTCTTGGCGGCCGCAGCGAGGCCCTTCGCGCGCAGCATGTCGACTGCGGCCTCCATGTCGCCGCTGGTCTCGTCGAGCGCCTTCTTGCAGTCCATCATCCCCGCGCCGGTGCGCTCGCGGAGGTTCTTCACGTCAGTGGCAGTGTAAGCCATTGCCTCTATCCTCTTGAATCAAAGCAGCAGCGACCGGAGCGCGGTGGCTCCGATCGGCGCGAAATCGCGATATTCGGCGAAGCTCAGCCCTCGACGGCGTGAGCGGCGATCGTCGCTTCCTCGGGGGTCAGCTCTTCTGCCAGCGGCTCGGCCATCGAGCCGATGTCGGCGCCCGAATCGACCACGCCCTCGCGGCGGCCCTTGGTCGCGGCTTGGGCGACCGCGTCGCAATAGAGGCGGATGGCGCGGCTGGCGTCGTCGTTCGCCGGGATCGGAAAGGCGATGCCCTGCGGATCGACGTTCGAATCGAGGATCGCGACGACCGGGATGCCGAGCACGTTGGCTTCCTTGATCGCCAGCTCTTCCTTGTTGGCGTCGATCACGAACATCACGTCGGGGATTCCGCCCATGTCGCGGATGCCGCCGAGGCTGTTCTCGAGCTTGTCGCGCTCACGGGTGAGCTGGAGAACTTCCTTCTTGGTCAGCCCGGCGGTGTCGCCCGAAAGCTGCTCCTCGAGCGTCTTGAGGCGCTTGATCGAGCCCGAGATGGTCCGCCAGTTGGTCAGCATCCCGCCGAGCCAGCGGTGATTGACGAAGTGCTGGCCGCAGGCGCGGGCGGCCTCGGCGATCGGCTGCTGGGCCTGACGCTTGGTGCCGACGAACAGCACCTTGCCGCCGGCCTGGACCGTCGCCGAGATGAAGTCGAGCGCCCGCGCCATCAGCGGCACCGTCTGCGACAGGTCGAGGATGTGGATGCCGTTGCGGGTGCCGAAGATGTACGGCTTCATCCGCGGATTCCAGCGGTGGGTCTGGTGGCCGAAGTGGGCGCCGGCCTCGATCAATTGCTGCATGCTGACGACGGGAGCCGCCATGGTGTGCTTCCTTTCCGGTTCTGCCTCTGGGAAGCTGGAACCGTGCGGCGAAGCCCGCTGCGGCACCGGGATGTGGCGCTTCCCATGTGGATTTGCCGCGGCGAACGGGATTCGCAGCCGCCGGCGAGCGCGCCCTTACCGCCGCCGCGGGGGAAAATCCACCCCCGTTTGGTCGTGTATCGAACACTGCCCGTCGTGAAAGCGCCTTGACACGTGAGAACATAAAGAGAACATTGGCGGAGTTCCGCGAGTCGGACGGAACCGTTAATCATAGTGGGAGTTTCCGGATGCAGGACCATTCGGCTCTCCCCGTGGATGAACCGCAAGTGGGGAAGGGAATTGCTCGATGACCGCAGGACTTCTTTTGGCCGTGTTCGCAGCGGCACTGGTGCTCAGCCTGGCCGTGCTGGTCGACAGCGCCCGCCGGTTCATGCCCGCGGCCCGGCTGATCCGGGCCGAGCTGCGCGCGGTCAGCCCGACGCGAGCGGTGACGTACCGGATCACGGAGCCGACGCCGCGCGCGCTCGGCGCGACGATCTACCGGCTGTGCTTCAAGGCGCGATCGAACTCGCTGCCGTTCCAGCCCGCAGCGCGCGCTGCCGCTTGACCCGCGCGTAGCTGACGATCCCCACCGGCAGCAGCAGCAGATAGATCACCGCAATCCCGACCAGCGACAGCCACGGCTCGCTGATCAGCGCCGCGACGCCCAGCCCGAACAACGCGATCACCTCGAGCCGGACCGAGCGGCGCGGCCGCAGCCGGCCCCAACTGAGGGTGGCGACGCTCGAAATCATCAGGAAAGCGATCGCCACGATCCACACGCCGACGACGATTGGCTCGCGGAACTCGTCGCGGCCGCTGGCGATCCATAAGTAAATCGGCAGGAAGGCGAGCCCCGCCCCGGCCGGCGCCGGCACTCCGGTGAGGAACCCGGCCGATTTGTGCGGCTGTTCGATCATGTCGATCCGGGCGTTGAACCGGGCGAGGCGCAGCACGCAGCAGATCGCGAACGCCAGCGCCGCGAACCAGCCGAGCCGCGGCAGATCGCGCAATGACCACAGGAACAGGATCAGCGCCGGGGCAACCCCGAATGAGATCGAATCGGCGAGACTGTCGAGCTCGGCGCCGAACCGCGATTGCGCCTTGAGCAGCCGCGCGATGCGGCCGTCGACGCCGTCGAGCAACCCGGCAAGGATCACCGCGAGGACGGCCTTCTGCCAGTCGCCCTGAATCGCGAAGCGGATGCCGGTCAGACCCGAGCACAGCGCCGCCGCGGTGATCGCGTTCGGGGCCAGCGCCCGCAGCGTCAGCCCTGCCGGCAGCCGTGGCGGGCGGACCCGCTCCGGCGGCTCGATCACTGGATCACGCCCTCGAGCAGACGCTGCTCGCCGATTTCGGCGAGGATCGTCTCACCGGCGATGACCTTCTGCCCGAGCAGCACCTTCGGCGAAGTCCCCTGCGGCAGGTAGACGTCGACCCGGCTGCCGAAGCGGATCAAGCCGACGCGCTGGCCGGCGGCGAGGATGTCACCCGGCTTGACGAACGGCACGATCCGCCGCGCAATCAGTCCGGCGATCTGGGTGAAGCCGATCAGCAACCCGTCACCGCGATCGATCAGCAGGTGCTGACGCTCGTTCTCTTCGCTGGCCTTGTCGAGATCGGCGTTGAGGAACTTGCCGGGGATATAGACGACCCGCCGCACCGTCCCGCCGATCGGGGCGCGATTGATGTGCACATCGAACACGCTCATGAAAATCGAGACGCGGGTGACGGACTCGGTTCCGAGCGCAACAGCGCCGCTGCCGTCGTCGACCGACAGCTCGCGCGGCGGCGGCACTTGCTGGATCAGCGTCACCAGCCCGTCGGCCGGCGAGACGATCGCCCGGTCCGATTGCGGGGTCACGCGCTGCGGATCGCGGAAGAACGCGAGGATGCAGAGCACCAGCGCGCCGAGGGGCCAGGCCAGCGTCTCCCATGCGAGGAATGCGCAGACGGCCGAGGCGGCGGCCGCGATCAGCGCAAACTTGCGCCCTTCGGGATGGATCGAAGGCCAGTGCCAGGCAGCTTCGCCCCGGCCATTGTTGTCGACGATCTCACCGGCCATCGCCAAGCCTTTAGGTTCTGGCCGGCAGCTTCACAAGCTTTTGGTCGCCTGCTGTCGCGCCGGCGACGACTCATTCGGGACCCGCTGTGGCTCGGGACGCGATCGAAGCGGTGGTGGTGGCAGGGCTTGTTGACCAAGTCCGCTTCAACGGTCCTTTGACGCGTTGTCCTTTCATTGGCCGGATGGGCTCGGCCAGCTTCTTCAGTCGGCGTTCTCCTGCGCGAGCGTCCGCAGGCGCCGAGCTTGCACCGGGTTGCCCTTAGCCCTTTCGCCTCCAAGCCATCGGCAGGCTGTCGACGTTGAATGTTGGGCCAGCATGGTACGAGTATTGTGATCCAGCGGGAATCTCGATGTCATCGAAGCGATCCAAAAAGGTCTGCAGCGCAATGCGGATCTCGCGGCGAGCAAGATGCATACCCAGGCAGAGGTGCGGTCCGCTGGCGAAGGACAGCATGGTTTCGGACCGTTCGAGATCGACATCGTGTGGATTTGGGTAAGCTTCCGGGTCGCGGCAGGCGATGAAGATGGGCATGACGACAAGGTCGTTCTCTTTCATCTCAACGCCATGCCAGGTCATGTCCATAGCTACGCGGCGCTGGGTCGAAACCACGCCGAAAAGCCGGATAAGCTCGTCGACCGCCTTGTTGAGCCGGTCGGGGTTGTCGCGCAGGAACTGCTGAAACTCGGGATGGGTGGCGATGTAGCGCATCGACCAGCTTATCGTCCCATATACCGTGTCGAGGCCGCCGACATAGAAGGTGTAGAACATGCCGAGGATCTCGCCATCGTTGAGCGATCTGCCTTCCTCGATGCGGGCATTCATGATGTTCTCCATCAGCGGAGTTGCCGGCTTCTGCTTCTGGCGATCAAGGTGCTCAACAAGGCAGGCGAGAATTTCGCGCGCAGCCATGATCCTGGCCTCGTCGGACTGGCCGCGCAGCAGGTTCTGCTCCCAGGTGAAGAACTTCTGCATCATATCCAGCGGCAGCCCCATCAGCCGCAGGAAGATGATGCTGGGAAAGGGGATGGCAAAGTCCTTGACGAAATCGCACCCGCCCTTGCCCTCAAAGCGTGAGATAAGCTCGTCACAAGTGTGGCGGACGCCCTCTTCCATGTGGCTCACCGCCTTGGGCGTGAAGAAGGGCGTCAGCACTTTTCGGTAGATCGGGTGCATCGGCGGGTCGACATTGACCGGATTGAGCTTCCAGTCGACGCCTAGCATTGTGGTAAGGTCCATCCCGCCCTCGCTGGAAAAGCGCTCCCAGTCGATGAACGCTTCCTTGAGCAGCGCATGCCGGGCGATAACCCAACCGGGGCGTCCTTGAAGCGCATCACGTGCCCAGAAAAGGGGCGGACCGTCCAGCAATCGGCTGGCAGCCAGGAACGGGTCATCCAGCTCCGAATTGAACTCCGCCAGTGAATGGTCCCACGCGAGCTCTGCGGGGACGTGAGCCGGTGCAAAATGCTCCATGGTGCTGATGGCCATCGCGCCTCTCCCGGTCTTGCGATTCCACCATTCTTATTCGCATGCGGCATCAAGCGGGCATCATTTCCAGTCCCATCAAGTCATGGTGCGGATCGCGTCGGAAGATTTCCGGGTCTCGCTTCCAGACATCGCAGATGAACTGGTAAGGCGTGCGGCCTCCCAGGCTCTTGAGCCGTCGCCGGAAATTGTAGTCCTCAACAAATTGCTGCAGAACCTGCACCAGATAGTCCTCGCTGGCGAGCGTGATGCTGTCTTCGAGCATGCGGCCCATGCGGGCGCCCGGGCGGAGGGTCCATGGGTGGGGAATGGAGCTCAGCCGGTGTTCTATGCCAAGTTCGTGGCAGCCGGTGATGAAGTGGCTTGTCACATTGCCTCCAACTGCAAAGGGTTCGGCAATGGGTGTGATCACCTGCCGTATTGGAAAGGGCAGATCCACCGCGAGTGCAGCAAGGAACTCGGCCGACTGAAGCGGCCCACCCCGCAATCCCTTTCGCACAACAA
>JAEKKO010000253.1 GCA_019510335.1 Novosphingobium sp.
GCCTACCTGCCGCTGCTTTACGCCACCGGCCCGTTCGAGGCCGCGATCGAGCGGTTGCGGCAGGTCGACGCCGGCGGGGCGCTCGCTAGCCGCATCGCCGGGCTGCGCGAAGTGGCCGAGCGCGTGTCCGGCATGGCCCGGATCACTCTCGATCCGTCCGAGCGCCACGGCTTCGAGTACCAGAGCTGGTTCGGCTTCACGATCTACGCCGAAGGCCTGCGCGGCGCCCTCGGCCGCGGCGGGACGTATGCCATCCGTACCAACGACGCGCGGGGCGAGGAGCCGGCGACCGGGGTATCGCTTTACCCGGATCCGCTGATCGATCAGCTCGCCCAGGCCGAGACGGCGCGAGACACGTTGTTCCTGCCCCTCGGCCACGATCCCGAGGTCGCCGCCAGGTTGCGCGCAATCGGCTGGCGCACGGTCGCGGCTTTGACCGACGCCGACGATGGCCGGGCACTCGGTTGCACCCACTGGCTCTCGGGAAGCGAAGCGGTCCGGCTGTAATTCGGGTTAGCTGACGAAACCGCCCCTGAACCATACGCATTAGCGCCGCCCTCGGCACGCAAGCATGTCGCGCACACGAAAGGGTAAGGCGTATTGACCGAGATCAATGGAACACGCTTGGGCATGCCTGATGCTGACGTTTGCTTCCGCGGGAATGGAGGGGCCGATACACACCGGAGGCGGAGACATGCGCAGGTTCAGGATGGTCTTCGCGGACGGGCACGAACCGATCACCTTTCAGGGGGGTGATGCTACCCCTGCGATTGCCCTTGCTCACGGCCATGCCGGCGCAACCGAGCTGTGGGAAGGCGACAAGCACCATTGCACGCTCCACGAATGCGGTGGCGTCTGGACCGTTTCGAGAGCTCGCATTGCATATTGCCCGGTGGGCAGACTTGCTGCGGCATAAGTTTTCGAGTCGACGCGCCGAGCGCCATGCGGGATAGCTTGCCCTCGGCCCCCCGCTCCCCTAACCCGCCCGCCGGACTTTTCGCAGGAAGGCTCGCGGGCTTTGGCCAACGTCACGGTGATCGGCGCCCAGTGGGGCGATGAGGGCAAGGGCAAGATCGTCGACTGGCTGGCGAGCCGGGCCGACGCGGTGGTCCGCTTCCAGGGCGGCCACAACGCCGGCCACACCCTCGTCGTCGGCAACCAGACCTACAAGCTCAGCCTGCTGCCATCGGGGATCGTCACCGGGACGCTGTCGATTATCGGCAATGGCGTAGTGCTCGATCCGTGGGCGCTGCAGGACGAGATCGCAAAGCTCGAGAGCCAAGGCGTGTCGATCACCACCGAGAACTTCGCGCTGGCCGACAACTGCAGCTTGATCCTGCCGCTGCACCGCGAGCTCGACGGATTGCGCGAGGCCGCCGCCGGTGCCGGCAAGATCGGCACGACCGGACGCGGCATTGGCCCGGCTTACGAGGACAAAGTCGGCCGCCGCGCGATCCGCGTCTGCGACCTCGCCCACCTCGACTCCCTCGGGCCGCAGCTCGACCGGCTGTGTGCTCATCACGATGCGCTGCGCGCCGGTTTCGGCGAGCAACCGGTCGACCGTGGGGCGCTCGTCGCCAGCTTGCGCGAGATCGCCCCGTTCGTGCTGCGCTATGCCCAGCCGGTGTGGAAGCGGCTCAAGAAAGTCCGCAAGGCCGGGGCGCGGATCCTGTTCGAGGGCGCCCAGGGGGTGCTGCTCGACGTCGACCACGGGACATATCCGTTCGTCACCTCTTCGAACACCGTCAGCGGCACTGCCGCCAGCGGCTCCGGGCTCGGCCCGGCGGCGACCGGGTTCGTGCTCGGGATCGTCAAGGCCTACACCACCCGGGTCGGGGCCGGGCCATTCCCGACCGAGCTCGAGGATGCCGTCGGTCAGAAGCTCGGCGAGCGCGGGCACGAGTTCGGCACCGTCACCGGGCGCAAGCGCCGCTGCGGCTGGTTCGACGCGGTTCTGGTGCGGCAGTCGTGCGCAATCTCCGGCGTGACCGGCATCGCCCTGACCAAGCTCGACGTGCTCGACGGGTTCGATTCGGTAAAGATCTGCACCGGTTACCGCTTGCGCGGGCGAATCCTCGACTACCTGCCGAGTCACGCGGGGGACCAGGCCCAGGTTGAGCCGATCTACGAGGAAGTCGAAGGCTGGCACGAGACCACCGCTGGCGCCCGCAGCTGGGCCGACCTTCCGGCCCAGGCGATCAAGTACATCCAGCGCGTCCAGGAGCTGATCGAAACCCCGGTCGCCCTGGTCTCGACCAGCCCCGAGCGCGAGGACACCATCCTGGTCCGCGATCCGTTCGTGGATTGAGGCGACCAAACCCGTATTGATGCGCCGAGCTTGCCTCGCCCTCCTGCTCGCCGCGGCAGTCCCCGCCGACGGCGACTCGCTTTCGTGGCCGCGCATCGACCGCATCGAGGTCCACAAGACCGAGCGCGAGATGATCTTCTATTCCGCGGGCCGGCAGGTCGGGCGGATCGCCGGGCTCCAGCTCGGCACCCAGCCGATCGGCGCCAAGCACGTCCAGGGCGACGGGCGCACGCCGGAAGGGCGCTACACCATCGATTACAGGAACCCCGGCAGCGCCTATCACCTCGCTCTGCACGTCTCCTACCCCAACCCGAGCGATCGCGCCTTTGCCCTCGCGCGCGGCCTCGATCCCGGTGGAGCCATCTTCATCCACGGCCAGCCGAACGATTGGCCCGGCCCCGGCCGCGCCCCCGGAGACTGGACCGACGGCTGCATCGCCGTCTCGAACGCCGAGATCGAGGCGCTGTGGCGCGCCGTTCCGGACGGGACCGAGATCGACATCCTGCCATAGCGGGGTGCACCTATTCTTGACACGTGCTCGATATGTTCTCATGATGTTCGCTCCGATATGGAGTCGATCGCCATGGCCCAAGCTAATTTCGCGTACGCCAGTGTCGCCGAAGACCCTGTCGGCCTGCCGCTCGCGCTGGCGGTGTTCGCCGACCGCGCCCATGTCCGTTCGGAAATGGTCGACGATGCTGCGGCCGCGGGGTTCCGGATTGCTGAGCAGGGGCCCATCGCGGCGCTGCTCGAGGGTGAGGCCCGGCCGCTCCCGGAAGTGGTGCTGGTCGATTGTCCCACAATCGACGGAGCGGTGCTTGCGGCGCTGGCGCGGCTGGATTTGCGCGCCGCTCACACCGGCGCGCAGCTGGTGGTGTCGACCACCATCGCGGCGCTCGATGACGTGTTTGGTTGTCTCGATCAGTCGAACCCGCAGCTGCTGGTCGCGCCGAGCCGGGCCGAGCGGGTCATCGCCCTCGGCCGGGTGCTCGGGCGCTTGCCCGAACTGCGGGTGCGCGAGCTCGATGCCGAAGATCGCCTGACGCTGCTGCGGCTGACGGAGCAAGTCACCCAGATCGCGCAGCGGCTCGATCGGCTCGCCAGCCCGCCCCTGGCCGCGCATGGCGCCGAGGGCGGCAGCGCGTTCCGCTTCGAATCGCCCCGGCCGGCCTTTGCCGGTGCGGTCGACGCCAGCGATGAGGGCAGCGCGCGTCTCATCCGCACCCCGCGTCCGCCTCTGCCGGACCCGCGCCTGATTCGGCGGATCATCCGCCAGCGGCAACTGCGCGCGCGATTCTTCGACGGCGACTTGTTCGCCGATCCGGCCTGGGACATGCTGCTCGACCTCACCGCCGCGCGGGCCGAGCACAGCCGCGTCTCCGTTACCAGCTTGTGCATCGCCTCGGCCGTGCCGCCGACTACGGCGCTGCGGTGGATCGCGCAAATGACCGAGGCTGGCCTGCTCCAGCGGATCGAGGACGAGTCCGATCGGCGCCGCGCGTTCATCACTTTGACCGACAAGGCGGCCGATGCGGTGGCCCGCTATTTCGCCGAGCTCGACAGCTCCGCCGCGCGGCTGGTGTAGGGCTGATCCACCTCCAGCCCGAGCTGCGCCAGGCGTTCGGACAGCGGCATTTCGGCCAGGACTTTTGCTTCCACGATCCGCGCCGCGGCGATCGGGTCATCGTCCGCCATGCCGCTGCCCGGATGGCACATCACCAGGTGACGGGCCGAAGCAGCGCCAAAGAACCGCGGCAGCAATGCCGCATAGTCGCCGGCGAAGTCGTAGTGCCCGGCAAAACTGGCGTTGGCGGCAAGCCCGGCGCGAGCGAGCGCTCGAGCAAAGCCCAGCGCATGGATGCTCGAGCCGATCGCCTTTCCCGCGAACGGCCGCTGCAGCGCCGCGCCGATCCGCTCGCCCGGATTGCGCAACCACGCCTGCGGCGCGTGGCGCAGCGTCGCGGCGATCACGAGTTGTCGAATACCCGGATAGACGTG
>JAEKKO010000254.1 GCA_019510335.1 Novosphingobium sp.
CGTCGCGGCGGCGCCGAGCAGCGCACCCGAGCGCAGCAGCGCGCGGCGGGAGAGGTTCGCGTCCAAACCGGGCATCGCATTCATCGTCAGTCGTTACCTGCCAGCCTCACGGCCTTGACGAACAGGGTCGGCAACCCGGCCTGGTCGAGCATTTCGATCGGCCACCATTGCCCGTCGCCGCCGCCAAGGCTAGCCCAATCCGACCCGCCATAGTGGGCCAGCGTCAGCTCCAGCGCGAAATGGGTGAAGACGTGCTGAACGGAGCCGCCGGCCCGCCATGGACCGGGGATCGGTCCCTCGCCCGAGCCGTCGCGCCGCGCCGACCAGCCGTCGTCGGGCAGCGCGCGCATTCCGCCGAGCATGCCCTTGCCGGGACGGCGGACAAGCCAGACGGCGCCGTCGTTCTCGATCCAGAAAGCGCGACCCTGGCGTAGCGGCTTGGCCGCCTTGGCGGCCTTGGCCGGATAGCGCTCGGGCTCACCGCTGCCGGCGGCGGCGCATTTCGCGTGGAGCGGACAGACCAGACACTTGGGCGCGCGTGGCGTGCAGATCGTTGCGCCGAGGTCCATCATCGCCTGGGCAAAGTCGCCGGCGCGTTTGGCTGGGGTGATCGCGTCAGCCGCGGCGCGGATCGCGGGCTTGGCGGCCGGGAGCGGCTCGCCGATCGCGAACAACCGCGCAACCACGCGCTCGACATTGGCGTCGACGACCACCGCGCGGCGGCCGAAGGCGATCGCTGCCACCGCGGCCGCGGTATACGTTCCTAGCCCTGGGAGCGCGCGCAGCTCGGCTTCGTTGTCAGGGAAGCGGCCGCCGCGCTCGGCCACGGCCCGGGCACAGGCCAGCAGATTGCGGGCCCGCGCGTAATAGCCGAGCCCAGCCCAGGCGGTCATCACTTCGGCATTGCTGGCCGCGGCGAGCGTGTCGACGGTCGGCCACGTGCTAGTGAACCGCTCAAAGTAGGGGATCACCGCGGCGACGGTGGTCTGCTGGAGCATCACCTCGGACAGCCACACGCGATACGGATCGGGCGGCGCCGTGCCCGGCGCCGCGCGCCACGGCAGCACGCGGGCGTGGCGCTCGTACCAGGCGAGCAACGGTCCGGAGATCGCTGGGGGAGAAACGGCCGCGGCGCTGGCGTGCATCGCGGCGCTATGGCATTGCCCACGCCGGAATGGAACGGGATCGCGAAGGGGCCCGCAAGGGCACGGCGGCACGCCGCTACGAGCGGCCACGCGGCGGCCCGGCACGGCCGATCGCCGAGCTGATGCCGGAAGTCGGGCGAACCGCTTTCCGCCGCTTCGGGTTCATTCAGTCGAGCGTCGTCACCCGCTGGCCCGAGATCGTCGGCGAGCGCCACGCGCGGATCTGCGCGCCCGAGGCGATCCGCTTTCCTCCCGGCGAAAAGAACGAGGGCATCCTCCAGCTGGTCGTCGTGCCGGCGCACGCACCGATCATCGCCCATGTCGTCCCCGAGATCATCGATCGGGTGAATCGTTTTTTCGGCTACCGCGCCGTCAGCAAAGTCAAGCTCCGGCAAGGCGCGGTTAAGCCCGCTTCTGGTGGAGAGCCGCGCAGTGCGCCGCCGTCGCTGCGGCCGGTGCCGGTCGAGCTCGGCGACAGCTTGCGCGACATCGGCGACCCCGAGCTGCGGGCGGTGCTCGAATCGCTGGCGCGCAGCCTCGGCACGAAGGAGAAGGACGCGAAGTGACCACGATCCCTTTCCGCCGCATCGCCGGCTTGGCGGCGGCCGCCCTGCTCCTGATCGCGGCCGACGCGCCGGCCAAGCGGAACTGGAATGCGGTCGTCGAGGTCACGCCGATCGGCAGTCACGTGATCGGCAACCCGCGCGCCAAAGTGAAGCTGATCGAGTACATCAGCTACACCTGCCCGCATTGCGCGCACTTCGAAGCCGTTGCCGGAGACGCGATGCGGATCGGCTGGGTGGGCCCCGGCGCGCTCTCGATCGAGGTGCGCCACTTGCTGCGCGATCCCGTGGACCTGACCGTGGCGATGCTGACGAATTGCGGCCCGCCGGCCAAGTTCCCGCTCAACCACCAGATCTTCCTGCGTCGGCAGGAGAGCTGGATCGCGCTGCTCGGCACCGCGACCGAGGCGCAGCAGCAGCGCTGGTCGACCGGTGACAATCTCTCGCGGATGCGGGCGATCGCCAGCGACTTCCATTTCTACGAGCTGATGGAGCAGCGCGGCTACGATCGCCACGAGGTTGAGCGGTGCCTCGCCGACGAGGCGATGGCCAAGCGCCTGATCGCCCAGACCCGCCAAGCGGCGAGCGAAGGAGTCGATGCCACGCCGAGCTTCGCCCTCGACGGCGTGGTGCTCGCCGGGACCCACGCGTGGGAGCAGCTCGAGCCGCAGATCAAGGCGCGGCTGTAGGGACTTGCAACGGCGAAACTGTGGAGATTTGCGCGGTTTTTGTGCCGCGGCACCTTCCCACGCGCAGGCCGCCGGTCTAGCGCATTACGATACTTGGAGGAACCCCGCTCGATGATGCCCCTCGCCTTCCGCCGCGTCGCGCTCGCGCTGTGCGCCGCCCCGCTCGCGCTCGGGCTGGTCGCCTGCAAGAAGTCGGAGAACGGGTCTGCGAGCGTGGCCACTGGGCCGATCGCCGCCACGCCTCCGCCGGCCGGCAAGCAATGGTCCGAGGTCGTCCGCGAAACCCCCGAGGGCGGGATGGCGATGGGCAACCCGAACGCGCCGATCAAGCTGCTCGAGTACGGCTCGCTGTCGTGCCCGCACTGCGCCAAGCTCGCCAACGAGGGCATGCAGCAGCTGATCGACAAATACGTCAACAGCGGCCGCGTGCAGTACGAGTTCCGCAGCTTCGCCATCCATGGCATCGACGTGCCTTTGACCGTGCTCGCGCGCTGCGGCAGCCCGGAGGCGTTCTTCGGGCTGGTCGAGCAGCTCTACTCCAACCAGGACGCCGTCATTACCCGCGCCCAGCAGGGCGATGCCAAGGCCCAGGCGGCGGCAACGCTCCCGCCCAACCAGCGGATGGTGGCGATGGCAGATGCCTACGGCTTGCCCGATTTCTTCGCCCAGCGCGGGGTTTCGGTCGACCAGGCGCACGCCTGCCTCGCCAATCCCGCGGCCGCCGAGAGCGTCGCCAAGAACGCGCAGACCTGGGGCGACGCAGGGATCGATTCCACCCCGACCCTGCTGATCAATGGACGCAAGGTCGACGCCCACACCTGGGCCGAGCTCGAGCCCGCGCTGCAGAGCGCCGGCGCGCGCTGACGGGCGGCGCGGGGCGCGAGGGGCCATGCGGTTCAAGCGTCTCAAGCTCAGCGGCTTCAAGAGCTTCGTCGAGCCCGCCGAACTGAGGATCGAGCCCGGGCTGACCGGGGTGGTCGGGCCGAACGGCTGCGGCAAGTCCAACCTGCTTGAGGCGATCCGCTGGGTGATGGGCGAAAGCTCGCCCAAGTCGCTGCGCGGCGGCGGCATGGACGACGTGATCTTCGCCGGCACCGCGCAGCGCCCGGCGCGCGACTTTGCCGAAGTCGTGCTGCTCGCCGAGGACGAGGCGCGCGAAGAGATCGAAGTCGTCCGGCGGATCGAGCGCGGCGCCGGCTCGGCCTATCGGATCAATGGCCGGGATGCGCGGGCGCGCGACGTCGCGCTGATCTTCGCCGATGCCGCGACCGGGGCGCACTCCCCGGCGCTGGTCAGCCAGGGGCGGATTGCCGCGGTGATCGCCGCCAAGCCGGCCGAGCGCCGCCAGATGCTCGAGGAAGCGGCGGGGATCGCCGGCTTGCACGTCCGCCGCAAGGATGCCGAGCAGAAGCTGCGCGCGACCGAGGCCAACCTCGCCCGGCTCGAGGACATCATGGCCGGACTCGATGCGCAGATCGCGGCGCTGCGTCGCCAGGCGCGGGCGGCCGAGCGCTACAAGGCGGTCAGTGAGCGGATCCGAATCGCCGAGGCGCGACTGGTGTTCGCCCGCTGGCGCGATGCCGCCGCGGCGGCCGAAACCGCGCGAAATGAGGCCGAGGCGGCCGACGCGCTGGTCCGCACCGCGCAAGGCGAGGCGAAGGCGGCGCAGGACGCGCAGCACGCCGCTGCGCAAGTCCTCGCCGACGCGCGCGAGACGCTGGCCGACCGCCGTGACGACGCCACCGCCCACGGCCACCGGATGGCGACGCTGACCGGACAGCTCGAAGCGGCCGAGCAGCGGCTCGCCGACCTCGACCGGCAGTTGCGGCGGTTGGAGGAGGATCGCGGCGACGCCGGACGCCTGACCGCCGACGCTGCCGATGCCTTGGCCCGGCT
>JAEKKO010000392.1 GCA_019510335.1 Novosphingobium sp.
GCGTCCTTGGCGAGGTAGCCATGCGCCCCTTCCTCGTGAAACAGCGCCGGGATGCCGAGGCGGGTCTTCTCGAGCAGGAAGCGCTGGATCGCGTTGACCAGCGTGACGGTATCCTCGACTTCGCGGAACCGCTCGAGATAGCGCGAGGTGCCGGCCCAGTCGTGGGGTCGGGCGATCTGGCCGATCCCCGCGGCGAGCGCCTTGGCCGCCTTCTCCTCGGAGAAGTTTCCGTGGGCGTCGAGAATCGCGCTCTTGCCAAACCACATCGAGCGGACTTGCGCCGCCTTCTCCTCGAGCGTCATCTTCGAGAGGAGGTCCTGGACGCGCGCCGCCACGGGCGCCCGCGCATCGCGGTAGGAGGCGGTCCCGATCGCAGCCGCCGCCGGTGCAGCCGCGGCGGCCGCGAGGATCGTCGTGCCGAGCAATGTGCGGCGCGTCATGGTCATGGTTTGGTGCATCACGAGTCCTGCCTCAACCCTGCATCGCCTCGAGCTCGACGCCCTTGGTCTCGTGAACGGCCTTGAGCACGAACACGTACGAAATCGCCGCGAACGCGGTGTAGGCGCCGTAAGTCAGCGGCAGGCCGACGTTCTTGGCGAGCCACGGAAAGCTCGAGCTGACCGCGAAGTTGGCCAGCCACTGCGCCGCGCCGGCGATCGCCAGGGCCGAGCCGCGCATCTGGTTGGGAAACATCTCGCCGAGCATCACCCACATCACCGGGCCCCAGCTCAGGTTGAAGAACACCACGTAGATGTTCGCGGCGAACAGTGCGGTCGTGCCGACGCCCGGCGGCAGGGTGACGTGCCCGACGACGATGCTCGCCTGGGCGAAGCACCAGGCGAGGATGCCGAGGGTGACCGCCATTCCAGCCGAGCCGATCAGCAGCAGCGGCTTGCGCCCGATCCGGTCGATCAGCGCGATCGACAGCAGGCAGGCGAGGATCGAGACCGCACCCGAGACGATGTTGATCTTGAGCGCGTCGGCCTCGCTGAACCCGACCGCCT
>JAEKKO010000255.1 GCA_019510335.1 Novosphingobium sp.
GGCACGGGCTGGAGACGATCGCCGCGGGCGAGCCGGCAATGGCGCGTGCGCTCGAGCGTGCCGGCGTTCCGCCGCCGCGCATACGCGATCCCGGCTACCCGACCCTGCTGCGCACGATCGTCGGCCAGCAGGTCAGCGTCGCTGCCGCGGCCTCGGTGTGGGCGCGGATGGAAGCACTGCTCGGGCCCGGTGCGCCGCCCGCGCCGCTGCTCGCTGCCGACTTCGACTCCCTGCGCGCCTGCGGTCTTTCCCGGCAGAAGCAGGGCTATGCCCGCTCGCTGGCCGAGCTGGTGGTCAGCGGCGCGCTCGATCTCTCGGCGCTGCCGGCAGACGATGAAGCGGCCATCGCCGAGCTGACGAAGATCAAGGGCATCGGGCGCTGGTCGGCCGAAATCTACCTGCTGTTCGCCGAAGGGCGCCCCGACGTCTGGCCGGCCGGCGACCTCGGCATCCAAGGTGGCCTTCGCAAGATCCTCGACTTGCCCGAGCGCCCCGACGAGAAGGCCGCGCGCGCGCTTGGCGACGCCTGGCGCCCGCACCGCAGCGCCGCGGCGATCTTCAGCTGGCACTGCATCAACAATCCGGCGCTGTGATGCCGGGCGGCGCGCCGAAGGGATTGCGTTGCTTCGGCCCGGGCCTATTCACCGGGATGGATTTGGGAGGGAGAGAGCCCGATGAACTCCAACCGTTTTCCGCTTGCGCTGGCCGGCTGCGCGCTGGGGCTGACGATCGGCGCAGCGGCAGCTGCTGAAGCGCTTGCCGCCACCGTCGCCCCTGTCGCCACATCGGCCCCGCTGATCCCGCGCCAGGCGATCTTCGGCAATCCGACCAAGGCCGCCGGGCGGATCAGCCCCGACGGGCGCTGGCTGAGCTGGCTCGCCCCGCTCAATGGCACGCTCAACGTGTGGGTCGCTCCGGCGACGAACCCCGGCGCGGCGAAGGCGCTGACCAAGTCGACCGAGCGGCCGATCCGGCAATACTTCTGGGCGCCCGACGGCAAGAGCGTGCTTTATGTCCAGGACAAGGGCGGGGACGAGAACTTCCTGCTCTACAGCGTCGATCCGGTGACCGGCGCCGAGCGCAACCTGACGCCGTTCCAGAAGACCCGGGTCGAGGTGATCGGCGATTCGACGATCCATCGCGACCGCATCCTGATCGGCCTCAACAACCGCGACCCGCGCTATCACGACGTCTACAGCCTCGACCTCGCCAGCGGCAAGCTGACCCCGGTCCTCACCAACACCGGCGAATACTCGGGCTTCACCGCCGACAACGACCTCGTGGTCCGACTGGCGAGCAAGTCCAACGCTGCCGGCGGCCAGGACTTCTATCGCGTCACCGGCAACGTCGTCGCCGACAAGCCGTTCGCCAGCACCACCCTCGACGATGCGCTGACCACCGCGCCGGCCGGGTTCACCGCCGACGGCAAGACGCTCTACTGGCTCGACAGCCGCGGCCGCAACACCGCGGCGCTGATCGGCCAGGACGTCGCGAGCGGCGCGACCCGCGTGATCGCTCAGGACCCGCGCGCCGACATCGGGGAGGTCCTCGCGGAACCGCTGACCGGGCGCATCGAGGCTTACGCGGCGGACTACTTGCGCAACCGCTGGACCGCGCTCGATCCGAAGACCCGCGCGTCGCTCGATTTCCTCGACAAGCGGCTCGTCGGCGACTTCCACGTCACCTCCAAGACGCTCGATGACGGCAAGTGGGTCGTGGTCAACGATCCGGTCACCGCGCCCGGCAAGACCTGGCTTTACGACCGCGCGGCGGGGAAACTGACCGAACTGTTCACCTCCCGCCCCGAGCTGGTCGGCGCGCCGCTCCAGCCGATGCGCCCGCTCGAGATCAAGGCCCGCGACGGGCTGACGCTGGTCTCGTACCTGACGCTGCCGCCGGGCAGCGACGCCAATGCCGACGGGGTGCCCGATCATCCCGTGCCGCTGGTGCTGCTCGTCCACGGCGGCCCGTGGGCGCGCGACAGCTACGGCAGCAACGCTTACCACCAGTGGCTGGCGAACCGCGGCTATGCCGTGCTCTCGGTCAACTACCGCGGGTCGACCGGGTTCGGGAAGACCTTCATCGCCGCCGGCAACCTGCAGTGGGGCGCCCGGATGCACGACGACCTGCTCGATGCGGTCGATTGGGCGGTGGCCCACGGCGTCACCACCCGCGACAAGGTCGCGATCATGGGCGGCAGCTACGGCGGCTACGCGACTCTGGTGGGGATGACCTTCACCCCGGACCGCTTCGCCTGCGGGGTCGACATCGTCGGCCCCTCGAATCTCGAGACGCTGCTCAAGACCATCCCGCCGTACTGGACGCCGGTGATCGCGCAGTTCCACCAGCGGATGGGCGATCCGACCACGCCGGCCGGCCTCGCGCTGATCAAGGAGCGCTCGCCGCTGTACAAGGCCGACCGCATCGCCCGGCCGCTGCTGATCGGCCAGGGCGCCAACGACCCGCGGGTCAACAAGGCCGAGAGCGACCAGATCGTCGAGGCGATGAAGGCCAAGGGCATCTCGGTGACCTACGTCGTGTTCCCCGACGAGGGCCACGGCTTCGCCAAGCCGGCCAACAACACCGCCTTCAACGCCATCGCCGAGAACTTCCTCGCTCCCTGCCTCGGCGGCCGGGCCGAGCCGATCGGCAGCGCGGTGAGCAACTCGAGCGCGAAGATCGTCGAAGGCGCCCAGCACGTCACCGGCCTCGCCGCGCGCTGAGCAGCAGAGCGGTGGCGGGCGAGCGCAAGGCGATCTTCATCACCGGCGGCGCGTCGGGGATCGGCCGCGCGGTCGCCGAGCACTTCGCCGCCCGCGGGTGGTTCGTCGGGCTCGGCGACATCGACGAGGCGGGAATGGCCGAGACCGCGGCGCTGCTGCCGCCCGGCGCCAGCGCTACCTACGCCCTTGACGTCCGCAACCGCCGTGCGTGGGACGTGGCGCTCGGCCGGTTCGCCGAAGCGGCCGGCGGCGGGATCGAGGTCGTCCACAACAACGCCGGAGTCGGCTTCGGCGGCCCGCTGACGCTCGCCACCACCGCCGAGATCGACCAGCTGATCGACGTCAACTTCCGCGGCGCGACCTACGGCGCGCAAGCCGCCTGGCGCCACCTTCAGCGCCGCGCGCCGGGCAGCTGCCTGCTCAACACCGCCAGCGCCGCGGCGCTTTACGGCTCGGCCGGGCTGGCGGTCTACTCGGCAACCAAGTTCGCCGTTCGCGCGCTGACCGAGGCGCTCGCCGGCGAATGGGAGAGCGACGGCATCCGTGTCTGCTAGCTGATGCCGAGCTTCATCGATACGCCGCTGCTCGCCGGCCCGGCGGGGGCGCACAGCAACGTCTCCAAGCGGCAGCGGGTGATCGACGCCGGGCTCGAGTTCACGCCGGTCTCGCGCGTCGCCGAAGCGGCATGGGACGCGGTCCATGGCCGACGCATGCACTGGCTGGTCGGCCGCACCGCGCGGCAGATGGGCTTCGCCGCGAAATGGGCGCCGGCGCTGATGCGCCGCCGTACCCGACACTTCATGCAGACAGCCGATCAGGAGAAAAGATGATGAAGCTCAAGAACATGGCGCGGCTGGCGGTGCTCGCCGGCACGTTCGCGGCGGGCCAGGCCAGCGCGCAGGCGGCCACGCCCGCCCCGGCGCCGGCGGCATCGAGCGTGCCCGGCTGGGACGCGTTCATCGAGAGCTTGCGGACGCTGCCCGACCGGATGCTGGCGCGGCTGCCCGAGTCCATGCGCTCCGATCCGCAAGTGCGCCAGGAAATCGCCCGGCTGGCGCTCGAGGCGATCGCCTCGCAGACGCTCGACGCGGTCGGCGCCGACCCTGACCACCCGCAGTTCCTGCCCTCGATCGGCCAGGTCCTCAACATCGGCCAGCCCAATGCCGACACCATCTACCGCGGCGCCAAGATCGCGCCCGGCGGCACGTACCGCCTGCGCGGCGAGCGCGGGTCGCTGCGGATGGCGGTGATCGCCGAGACCGGACCGCGCCCGGCGCAAATCCCCGGCTCGAGCATGCCCAACCTCGGCCCGCCGCGCCCGGTCCACGACCTCAACGCCCTCCCGGTCGACGCTCATGGCCGCTATGACGTGATCCTCAGCCCCGTGAAGCCGAAAGGCTACGACGGCGCGTGGTGGGAGCTGAACCCGACATCGAACAACCTGCTGCTGCGCCTGGTCAGCTCCGACTGGGCGGGCGAGCGCGAGCCGACGATCGCGATCGAGCGGCTCGACCGCCCGGTCGAGCGCCCGCGCCCGTCCGCCG
>JAEKKO010000082.1 GCA_019510335.1 Novosphingobium sp.
TGGCGGATCGTTGCGCTGTAGACCGTCTTCGACACATTATAGCTGAAGTTCGAGCCGTTGCTCGGCGGAGCACACGCAGCAGCGACGTATTGTGCAGCGGTGCAGCCGATAAACACACCCGGCACCGTGCTCGTGTAGCGGATATGACGCAGACCGCCGGCGATCTCGGTCCCCTCCCCAAGATGCGCGGTCAAGTTACCAAAATACGATTCTTCATTGCTCGTCGAACGCGGGAGAAAAATCTGCGTGGTGTTGATCGACGGCGGCGCGATCTGCGTGCGTGGAACCCCGGGGATATCAAGCAAAAAGCGCAAGATTGAATCATTGGAAAGCTGCGTGGTCGCGTCGCCCTTCGAGTTGAAGTAGCCGACGACGTAGTCGAACATTCCAGCGATGCGGGACTCATTCTGTAGCCGAATTTCGTGCGTCGTAACGTGGGCGCCGGTGACCGAGTGACCCACTCCGTTCAGCGCCGGGAAGAAGTTGGCGCTATCCACCGGGGTGAACGAGTCGAACTGCGAAATCTGACGCGAACCGACGTAGATCAGCCGTTGTCCCGCGTAGTCCGCCTCGGCGTTCCAGTTGTACAATTTGAAATTGGTGGAGACGGTGCGCGGGTTGCGCTCGACCGACAGGCGCTGCTGTTGCGTGATAGTTCCGTAGTCGGGAGCGCCCGCGGTCGGCACCGCCGCCGGGTTGACCAGCGCGTACGACTGGACGTGGTCCCAGGCCTGCGATTGGAAGCCCAAACCCTGGTACATGAACCCGGCTTTGAGCCAGCTGAGCGGCTCGAAGCGCACCGTGGCACGCAGCGAGCGGGTATCGTTGTAAGGATCGAGCGTGCTGTTGATGCTGTGCACACGGTCGCCGCTGTTCTTATCGTAAAGCCCGGCTATGCGCACTGCCAGCTTGTCTTGCCAGACCGGCACGTTGATGCCGAACTGACCGTTGATCGCGTTCGCCGAGGCATAAGTGCCGCCGACGTAGCCGCCGGCTTCGGTGAGGTCCGGCTGGCGGGTCGTGACGGTGATCGAGCCGGACGGCGTGGCGCGGCCGCGCAACGTCCCCTGCGGCCCGCGCAGCACTTCGATCTGGGCAATGTCGTACATCGTCTGCAGCACAATCCCTGACTGCACCGGCGCATCGCCCATGTAGTACTGGATGGTGCCGTTCTCGCCGCTGACGTTCACGTCATGGTTGACGCCGCGGATCGACGAGCTCGAGCCGATGCCATTGGCGTTCGGCGTCAGGGCCAGTCCGGGGACCACCGAAGTGATGTCCTGAAAATTGCGCAGATTGAGCTTCTCGATCGCCTGGCCAGTGACCGCGTTCACGACCAGCGGCACGTCTTGGAGGTTCTCCTCACGGCGGCGGGCGGAAACAACGATATCGGCATCGTTGAGCGGAGCATCCGGGCTCTGTTCGGGCGGAGTGGCCGCCGGCGGCGCCTCCTGCGCAAAGGCGGGGGCGGCAAGGGTAAGCAGGCTCACGCTCGCGTAAGCGAGATGGCGGGGCAAGCGCATGTATATAATTCCTCCTTGGTGGACTGCCCTTGCAGTCACGGATCGACGCAGGCCTGTGGCTCTCGCGTCGGGGCGTCGCTAGCAGCCGCCTTCGGATTTCAGAAGACCAATCGGACCTCTGAAGCACACAACTGTTCAGTTGTTCAGCAGGTGTGACCAAATTGCTACAGAGCGGAACTCGCGCGCCGGCGATTGGCCATCACACCGCAAGTGTCAGGCCGCTGCCGCGTCCAGCGCGGCGACTTCGGCGAGCACACGCTCGGCGTGGTCTTTGCGGCAGATCAGCAGGTCGGGAAGGTAGACGTCGGCCTGGTTGTAGACCAGCGGGCGGCCGTCGATGCGCGAGCAGTGGAGGCCATGGGCGAGCGCGACCGCGACCGGCGCGCAGCTGTCCCATTCGTACTGGCCGCCCGAGTGGAGATAGATGTCGGCCTCGCCGCGGACCACGGCCATCGCCTTGGCTCCGGCCGAGCCCATCGGGATCAGCTCGGCGCCGAGCCGCTCGGCGACCTCGGTCGCCTCGCGCGCCGGGCGCGTGCGGCTGACCAGCATCCGCAGCCGGTGCGGGGCATCGGGGACGTGCGCGGGACGGTCGGTGCGCAGCACCAGCCCGAGCCCCGGCAGCGCGACGGCGCCGATACTGGCGACGCCGTCGATCGCCAAGCCGACGTGCACCGCCCAGTCGGTCCGCGCCTCGCCGTATTCGCGGGTGCCGTCGACCGGATCGACGATCCACACCCGCGACTTGGCCAGGCGCTCGTCGGTGTCCTTGCTCTCCTCCGACAGCAGCCCGTCGTCGGGCCGCTGCTCGCGCAAGGCGTGGACCAGGAACTGGTTGGCGGTGGCGTCGCCGGCCTTGCCCAGCGCTTTGAGCGACAGCATGCCCGAGGCGCGCACCTCGACCAGCAGCCGGCCGGTGATCTCGGCGAGGTGCGCGGCGAGCTCGGCGTCGGTCAGCTGCGCGCTCACTTGAGCGGCATCAGCTTGCGGACGATGAACTCGGCCGCTTCCTGCGGCGTCATCTCGACCGTGTTGACGCGGATCTCGGGTTTCTCGGGCGCCTCGTACGGGCTGTCGATGCCTGTGAAGTTCTTGAGCTGGCCCGAGCGCGCCTTCTTGTAGAGGCCCTTGACGTCGCGCGCTTCGGCGACCTCGAGCGGGGTGTCGACGAAGATCTCCACGAACTCGCCCTCGGGCAGCATCTGGCGGACCAGTTCGCGCTCGGCGCGGAATGGCGAGATGAACGCGGTCAGCACGATCAGCCCGGCGTCGGCCATCAGCTTGGCGACCTCGCCGACCCGGCGGATGTTCTCGATCCGGTCGGCCTCGGTGAACCCCAAGTCCTTGTTGAGCCCGTGGCGGATGTTGTCGCGGTTGCCTGCCAGTGGACGTTCTGCGCCCGGCGCAAGCTGAAGTGCAGCATGCCCGCCGCGACCGTGGCGTTGGTGATCTTGTCGATCAGGATGAACCCGCCGAGCGTGCGGTTGTCGGCGTACGGCTCGAACACGATCGGACGGTCGGTGGCGATCTGCGCGACCCCGATCGCGTTCAATTCGAGCGTCTTGACCGCAACGTGCTCCATCGTGTTGACGTTGACCGCGTACTTGGGCTGGTGGACGGTCACCGAGACGGTCTGGCTCGCCAGCTTGAGCCAGTACGAGCGGCCGACGTGCATCGCCTCGTCGGCCATCCACACCAGCGTCGCCTCGAACTGGTCGGAGACTTCGGGCGGGGCATCGGCGGCGGCGATGACGTCGCCGCGCGAGCAGTCGATCTCGTCGGCGAAGGTCAGCGTCACCGATTGGCCGGCGATCGCCTCGGGCAAGTCGCCGCCCAGGGTAACCACGCTCTTGACCGTGCTGGTCTTGCCCGACGGCAGCACCCGGATGGCGTCGCCGGGCTTGATGGCGCCGGTCGCGACCAGCCCGGCAAAGCCGCGGAAGTCGAGGTTGGGGCGGTTGACCCACTGCACCGGCAGGCGGAACGGCTTGGCCAGATCGACCGCGGTGGCGACCTCGACCGTTTCCAGGTGCTCGATGAGGCTCGGCCCGGTGTACCACGGCGTGTTGGCCGAGCGCCCGGTGATGTTGTCGCCCTTGAACCCCGAGATCGGCATCGGCACGAACCCGGCGATGCCGATGCTTTGCGCAAACGCGGTGTAGTCGGCGACGATCTCGTCGAACCGCGTCTGGCTGTAGTCGACCAGGTCCATCTTGTTGACGGCCAGGACGATGTTGCGGATGCCGATCAGGTGAGCGAGGTAGCTGTGGCGGCGGGTCTGGGTCAGCACGCCCTTGCGCGCGTCGATCAGGATCACCGCGAGGTCGGCGGTCGAGGCGCCGGTGACCATGTTGCGGGTGTACTGCTCGTGGCCGGGGGTGTCGGCGACGATGAACTTGCGCTTTTCGGTCGAGAAGAAGCGATAGGCCACGTCGATCGTGATCCCCTGCTCGCGCTCGGCGGCAAGGCCGTCGACCAGCAGCGCGAAGTCGATCTCCTGGCCTTGCGTGCCGACCCGCTTGGAATCGGCCTCCAATGCGGCGAGCTGGTCCTCGAAGATCATCTTGGAATCATAGAGCAGCCGCCCAATAAGGGTCGACTTGCCGTCGTCGACGCTGCCGCAAGTGATGAACCGCAGCATCGTCTTGTGCTGGTGCTGGTCGAGGTAGGCGTCGATGTCCTGTGCGATCAGCGCATCGGTGACGTAGACGGGGTCCTTGGTATCGATGTCGGCCATGTCAGTTTCTCGCCCCAATCGGCAGGGTCGCAGTAAATTGTTCGCCCATCAGAAGTAGCCCTGCTGCTTCTTCACTTCCATGCCCGCGCCGCCGGCGTCCTTGTCGATGGCACGGCCTTGGCGTTCCGAGGTGGTGGTCAGCAGGGTCTCCTGGATCACCTCGGGCAGCGTCTTGGCCTCGCTCTCGACCGCGCCGGTCAGCGGGTAGCAGCCCAGGGTGCGGAAGCGGATCGAGCGCTCGACCGGGACTTCGCCGGGCTTCAAGGGAAAGCGGTCGTCGTCGACCATCAGCAGCATCCCGTCGCGTTCGACCGTCGGGCGCTTGGCCGCGAAGTAGAGCGGGACGATCGGAATGTCGTTCAGGTGGATGTACTGCCAGACGTCGAGCTCGGTCCAGTTGGAGATCGGGAACACCCGAATGCTCTCGCCCTTGGCCTTGCGTGCGTTGTAGAGGTTCCACAGCTCAGGGCGCTGGTTCTTCGGGTCCCAGCCGTGCGAGGCGGTGCGGAAAGAGAAGATCCGCTCCTTGGCCCGGCTCTTCTCCTCGTCGCGCCTGGCGCCGCCGAACGCGGCGTCGAAGCCCCACTTGTCGAGCGCCTGCTTGAGCCCCTCGGTCTTCCACATGTCGGTGTGCAGCGGGCCGTGGTCGAACGGGTTGATACCCCGCTCCTGCGCTTCGGGGTTGTGGTAGACGAGCAGCTCCATGCCGCTCTCCTTGGCCATCCGGTCGCGCAGCTTGTACATCTCGCGGAACTTCCACGTGGTGTCGACGTGGAGCAGCGGGAACGGCGGCGGCGAGGGATAGAACGCCTTGCGCGCCAGGTGCAGCATCACCGCGCTGTCCTTGCCGACCGAATACAGCATCACCGGCCGCTCGGTCTCGGCCACCACCTCGCGCATGATGTGGATGCTCTCGGCCTCGAGCCGTTCGAGGTGGGTCAGCGTCTTCGCCATCGTACAATCCGTTCAGTTCGCGGGAGCCGCGTGTCACAGCGCGCCAGAGGCGGCAACCAAGATAAACTTACAGATAGTGGGCACTATCTTTAGTCGACAGGGCGCGGCCAGCGCCATCGCCGTCATGCGTCCTCGAATTGGATCATCACTTTCGCCGAGTTCGGCATCGCGGCCACCTCAAGGCCGTCGAGCACGCGTTCGAACGGCAATGTGTGGCTAATCAGCGAGGCGATCTTGTCCTTGAGCCGCGGCATCGCCGCGATCACCTCGGGCATTTCGGTCGGGTAGCCGACGGCGGTCGTGATCGTCATTTCGCTGGTCAGCATGCGCCCGACCGGAAACTCGATCGGCTTCATGTATGCCGCGGTGATCACCATACGGGCGTGGAACTTGGCCATCATGATGACGTCGGTGAGGATGCTCGGCGCCCCCGCGGCGTCGATATAGGCATCGGTGCCGACGCCGACGCGCCCGTAGGACGGCACCTCGCCGTGGAGGCGGGCGAGCTCGTCCCGCATATCGACCTTCGTGGGATTGAGCGCCGCCTGGGCCCCGAGCGAGCGGGCCCGCTCGAGCCGCTCCTCGGACAAGTCGAGGGCGACCACGTCGGTGACGCCGCGGTCGATCAGCCACAGCAGCATGCCCAGCCCGATCGGCCCGCAGCCAAACACCACGACCTTGTCGCCCGCCTTGACCTCGGCGCGATTGACGCCATGCATCGCAACGGCGAGTGGCTCGCACATCGCGGCAACCTCGTACGGAATGCCCTCGGGGATCGGCAGGATCGAGTCGCCAAGCCGCGCCTCGCGCACCAGCAGCTCTTCGGTGAATGCGCCCTCGGGTCCGCCGCTGCCGATGTTGCTGGGCGTCATCATCGGATTGACGATCACCGGATCGCCGACGCGGATGCCCTCGACCGCGGAGCCGACTTCCATCACCTCGCCCGCGCCTTCGTGGCCGAGCGCGGTCTTCGTGCCCGGCGTGGGGATGCCGCCGATCTTGATGTAGCTGAGGTCGCTGCCACAGATGCCGACGGCCTTCATCTTGATGACCACGTCGGTCGGGCCCGCTTCGGGGCGCTGATAATCGTCGAGCCGGACATCGCCCGTGCCATGAATGGTCAGCAGTTTCATCGTTCTCTCCTCGCCCCCGCGTGTTCGCATTTCGGCTCAACCGCGGATCATGTACCCGCCGTCGACCTTGATCGTCTCGCCCGTGATGAAGGCGCTGGCATCCGAGCAGAGGAATGCGCCGATCCCTTCGAAATCCTCGGGGTAGCCGACGCGCTTCATCGGGGTGACCGGGGAGTAGAGCCCCTCGAGGTACTTGACCGCCGGGCCTTCCGGATCGCCCATCATCGGGGTGATGATCAGGCCCGGCGCGACGACGTTGGCGCGCACCTTGAACTGCCCCATCTCCGCGGCGAGGCAACGGATCACCGCGGCAACCGCCGATTTCGAGGCCGCATATTCCATCTTCCCGGCGAGGCCCTGGAATAGCGACAGCGAGCCGCAAGCGACGAGGCTGCCGCCGGGCTCGCCGGCCTCGGCGCGGGTCTTCATGTGCCGCGCCGCTTCACGCAAGGTGAAGAACGCGCCGTGCAGCGCCACCTTCTGAAACTCGTGCCAATGCTCGGTGGGCATGTCGAAGACCGAGTCATAGCGCGGGCTCGCACCCGAGTTGGCGAACACGCAGTCGATCCGGCCGAAATCGGCCATCAATGTGTCGAAGCCGGCGAGGATCGCGTCTTCGGTGCCGACATCGACCTGATAGGTCTCGACCCGACCCGCGCCGGCTTCGAGGAGCTGGTTCTTGGCCGCGGCGTTCTTCTCGGCATTGCGCGCCCAAATTGCGACGTCGCCGCCCATCTTGGCGACGCCGATGGCGAAGCCGAGGCCGATGCCGCCGTTGCCGCCGGTGACCATCGTCACCTTGCCGGTGCAGTCGAACAGGCCGTTGGCCATCCTCATCTCCATCTCATGCGGCACGCTTGTCTGGCCCGCATGATCGGCCTTGCGAGGCTTGCACCGCAACCGCCCTCGCCGTAGAGATCGGGACACAGGTGAGAATTTCGGACACAAAGGCGGACGACCCGTGACTGAGACGAGCGCCGGGTCATTGCAGCCGCTGAACCCGACGATATTCGTCGAAGCCGAGCTCGCGGGCAAATCGCTGCTCGCGCAGCTCGTCGGCTTCCACATCCCGGCTCCCACCGCCGCCACCCTCCACGACGCCGAAGCCTACCTGATCAACTTGTGCCTGACCCCGCGCCCGCTCGACGCGCGCGCCTCGTACCGCGACCACTGGGGCCCACACCGCTACGACCGGTTGGGCGACATCTTCCTCGTCCCCCCGGGCGAGTGGCTGCACATCAAGGGCGGGAGCGTGCGCCAGGCCTCGCTCACTTGCCGGCTGGACCGGGCCGCCGTCGACGACTTGTTCGGCCGCGCGCTCGAATGGAGCGGCGAACGACTCACCAAGACGCTCGACATCACCAGCGCGCGGGTTCGCGCCTTGCTGTTCCGGATCACCGAGGAAACCCGCCATCCCGGCTTTGCCAGTGCCCGCCTAATCGATCTGCTCAGTGGGGAACTGGCGATCGAGCTCGGTCGGTTTTGCCTCGAAGTCACAGAGAAGCCCGTCACTGGCGGCCTGGCGTCGTGGCGCCTGCGCCTGATCGACGAGCGCCTCAGCGAAAGCCCGACCGCACCGTCGCTCGAGGAGCTGGCGGCGCTCTGCAACATCTCGGTCCGCCAGCTCACCCGCGGCTTCAAGGTCAGCCGCGGCTGCTCAATGCGCGACTACGCCGAGCAGCGGCGGATGGAATTCGCCAAGCGCCTCCTCGCAAGCGGAGAAAGCGTCAAGACGATCGCCTTCACGATGGGCTTCGCCTCACCCTCGAGCTTCACCTTCGCGTTCCGCCGCGCGGTCGGGATCAGCCCCACTCATTTCCGTCAGCGCCATCGCGTGCCCGGCGAGGCCGCCGACGAGAATGGCCCGAAATGAATACTGTGGCCCGATTGCACCGCTGATCGGCATTGCCAAGGTTCGGCCGCGTCGCCTTAGCTTGCACCAATAACGAGCGAACGGGAAGGAAACAGCCTGATGCCAGCGCACTTGTCGGCGGACGCCCTCGTCGATGCCGCAGCCAAGCAGACCGGCCTCACCGACTTCGGCGGCGACAGCTATCGCGAGGGCCTGACGGTCCTGATCGACGACTTCAATGCTGGGGTCGACCGCGGCTGGTTCACCGACAGTGGCGGGCAGCGCTTCGAAGCCGATGCGCTGCGCTACCTCGCCACCCGGCTCGAGGTCATCAACTACATCAAGGGCCGTCCCGAAGTTCTCGACAAGCCGATTGAGCGGCCGGTGTTCGTCATGGGCGTGCCGCGCACCGGCACGACTTTGCTCACCAACTTGCTCGCCGCCGACCCGGCGCGGCGCTCCCCGTTAACCTGGGAGATCGATGATCCGGTCCCGCCGGCGACTTCGGGCACGCTGTATACCGACCCGCGGGCGCTCGCCGCGCTGGAGAAGGAGCGGGCAATGATCGCGGCGATGCCTGGAATGGGCAAATATTACCGCAATTCGGCAGTCTACCCGAATGAGGACGTGTTCATCATGGCGCATGACTTCAAGACGCTGATGATAGAGTCCAAGGGCCGGCTGCCCGGCTACAAGGACTATATCTTCTCGGCCGATGTCACGTCCGCCTACGAGTACCACAAGAAGTTCTTGCAGATGCTCCAGGCCGATGCGCCGGGCGTGTGGAACCTCAAGATGCCGAGCCACGCACTGTACCTCGACACGCTGTTCGCCGTCTATCCGGACGCCCGCGTCATCTGGACTCACCGCGACCCGTTCAGCGCGACGGCTTCACTGTGCTCAATCATCTCGCTCAGCCACCAGGCGTTCCTCGGCAAGCCCGACACCGAGTGGCTGGCGGAGGACTACCCATGGCAGGCCGCCGAGCACGCCAACCGGATCATGGATTTCCGCGACAAGGCCGGCGAGGACAAGCTGATCGACGTCCATTATTCCGACCTGATGCGCGATCCGATGGCCGTTATGCGCAAGGTCTATGCCGCGCTTGGCGACGAGTTCACGCCCGAGGCCAAGGCGGGGATCCAGCGCTGGATCGACGACAACCCGCAGGACAAGTTTGGCAAGCACGAATACAAACTGACGCAGTATGGGCTCAGCAAGGAGGCGCTCGAACCGCTCTTCGAACGCTATCTGTCGCGCTACGATGTGGAACGCGAGGGCTGACTCCCGTCCCCGCATCCGCACAATTCGCCAGAGGGACAGGATCAATGCTCGAAGGTCTCCACTACCAGAACGCCTACGTCTGCGACGATATCGAGGCGGGGATCGACCTCTTCCGCGGCCGTGGACTGCGCAAGGACCCGATGATCATTCCGGTCGACCAGGAGGTCCTCACCCCCGCCGGTCCGAAACGGGTGGCGAACAAGATCTGCTTCATTTGGATCGACAACCTCCAGTACGAACTGATCGAGGTGATCGCGGACGAAGTCGGTATCTACGACAAGTGCCTGTCGAACGGTGGCCCCTTGCGCTTCCACCACATCTGCATGCGCGTCCCTGAGTGGGAGGGCTTCCGCGCCCGCGTCGACCAGCAGGACCTGCCGGTGGCGATGGAGCGCAACGTCACCGAAGGCGGCCTGCGGTTCCTCTACCTCGACGGGCGCAAGGTGTTCGGCCACTTCCTCGAGTACACTTACATGTCCGACGCCATGTGGGATCAGATCAGGGCGATGTAGCTTCGCCCTTGCGGCGGAGCCAGGCGAGCAGGACCTGGCGGTTGCTGCGATCGGCCTCGAATCGCGCCAGCGCCTCGTCGCCCGCGACGATCGCAGCGATGATCCGCTGCCGCCCCGCAATCCATCCCGCGATTCCGCCAGGACCGCGGTAAAGATCGGGGCCGCCGCTCATCGTCGCGAAGCGCAGTGTCACGCGGGTGAGCAGCTCGAACAGCGGGCGATCGACCATTCGGAACAGCAGGTCCTGGAGCTCGCTTTCGCGCACGCCGAGTTGCCCCGCGTCGGCGCAATCCGCCAGGCCTTCGGCGAAATCCGAGAGTTCCTCTCGAAGTTGCGGGACATTGCATCGAGCCGCCGCCGCGCACAATTCGATGAACAGCAGCGAGGTTACGTCGAGCGCCTCGTCGAGCGAGTCCCGGTGCATCCGCATGTATGCGGCGAGCGAGCGCTCCAGCGTCGCCTCATCCGGACGGCGGCCGTAATAGCCCCCGCCCGGACCCCGGCGGACGTCGAGCAGCCCCTCATGCTCGAGGATGCGCGCCGCCTGCTGGACTGTGACGATGCCAACGCCGAGCACCCGCGCCAGTTCGGACAGGGAGCCGATCTGCGCCCCTGGCTCAACGGCAAAGACCATCTCGCGCAACCGGTCGGTCGTGGTCGCGACGAGGTTGCGCCGCGGCGCCGCGATTTCGCGGAGCGGATCGGTGATCGCGTGATCGGCCATCCAGAGATAAATAGGCCTATAATCCGTCTACGCCAAGAGGCATTTCGCCACTTTACCCCTTGATCTGATAAAAACATGCGCATTATAGTGCTGGCGAATCGCGGGATCACCCGCCGGATGCGAGTGCCCCACGGCGCCGCCGCTTAGAGAGAGGACATCGTGATGGGCTTCCAGAAGCCGGACGTCGATCTGCTGCCGCGCAGCGCGGTGATCATCGGCGAGGAGCGCGCCGAGGGCGGCAGCGGGCCACGCCAGCCGCATGTCTATCCGGGCACCGGGACTGTCACCCGCGAGATTGCGATGGCCAGCCCCGAGGACGTCGACCGCGCCGTCGCGACCGCCCGTGCAGCATTTCCGGCGTGGCGCGCCATGCCCGGCGACAAGCGCCGCGACCTGATGTTCCGCCTTGCCGCTCTGCTCGAGAGCAAGGCCCAGGAGTTCGCCCATACGCTGGTCGCCGAGAACGGCTCTATCGCCCTCGCTGCCCCCTACATGGGCTTGGATGCCGCGCAGAAGTTCCGGTACTACGGCGGCTGGGCCGACAAGATCGACGGCCGCACCGTCTCCACCTGGGGCGGTCCGGCGCACGATTATGTGAAGTATGAGCCTTACGGCGTGGTCGGAGCGATCGTGCCGTGGAACGGCCCGCTGTTCGCCGCCACGATGGTCATGGCCCCGGCCCTCGCCGCCGGCAACTGCATCGTCGTGAAGTCGCCCGACCTGGCCCCCTACAGCGTCATGCGGCTGGTCGAGCTGATCCACGAAGCCGGCTTCCCCGCCGGCGTGGTGACGCTGGTCACCGGCGGCGCCGATGTCGGCGCGGCGATGGTCGCCCATCCCGGCATCGATAAAATTCAGTTCGTCGGCTCGGGTGCGACGGCCAAGAAGGTCCTGGCGAGCGCCGCGCAGACGCTCAAGCCGTGCGGGCTCGAGCTCGGCGGCAAGTCGGCGGTGATCGTGTTCGGCGACGCCGACCTTCAGGGCGCCGCCCGCCGCGGCCTGACCGGCGCCGTCAGCGCAAACGGACAAGGCTGCGTCAACGGAACCCGCCTGCTGGTCCAGCGCTCCGTCTATGAGTCGTACCTGCAAATGCTCTCGGCGATGGCCGGGCACATCCGCGTCGGCGATCCGCTCGATCAGGCGACGATGCTCGGCCCGGTGATCTCGCAGACCGCGCTCGACCGCATCACCGGGATGATCGACCGCGCGGTCGACGAAGGCGCGCGGGTCGTCGCGGGTGGCAAGCGGCTCGAGGGCGACTTCGCCGACGGCTTCTTCCTTCCAGTCACGATTCTTGCCGACGTCGACCAGACCAGCCACATCGCCCAGCGCGAAGTGTTCGGGCCGGTACTCGCGGTCACCCCCTTCGACGAGGAGGAGGAGGCGATCGCCCTCGCCAACGGCACCGAATACGGGCTCGGCGCCTATGTCCACACCGAGAATCTGCGCCGCGCGCATTACGTCGCTGGCCAGCTCCAGGCGGGCCAGATCCACGTCAACGGCTCGGGCGAGGCGATGCAGCCCAATGTCCCGTTCGGCGGCTGGAAGCAGAGCGGCTACGGCCGGCTCGGCGGCGAGGACGGCCTGCATGAATTCCTCCAGACCAAGAACGTCTGGGTCAACCTCGCCGCGTCGGAGGCCGCACGATGAGCCTGCTCGATCCCCAGGAACGCTCTGCCCGCGGCACCGCAATAAAGGCGGAAGTCACGGGCAACCCCGCACCCGAGCCGCAAACCCCGCTCGAAGAGAGCTGGCGCGATTTCGTCTACGCCGAGGTGTGGAGCCGGCCCGGGCTCGACCGCCGCGCCCGGTACCTCGTCGCATTAGCCGGCGCGGCGTTCGCCGCGAGCGAGCGCGACCTTGAGCTGTATGTCGAGGGTGCACTGAAAGGTGAGGCCCTGACCGTCACCGAACTGCGGGAAGCGGCGCTGCATCTTGCCGTTTACGGCGGCTGGTCGCGCGGCGGCTTGGTCGATTCGGCGGTGAGCCGGGTCGCCGAGCGGCTGGGGCTTCCCGCTGCCGAGCGGACGCCGATCCGCGCCGCCCCATGGGACCCGCAAGTCCGTTCGGAAGAAGGGGCACAGGAATTCATCAACGTGATGACCTTCCCCGGCGGCCCTCCCGCCACGCCCTACCTTGAAGCGATCCGCAACTTCGTGTTCGGCGAGATGTGGTGCCGCTACGATGGGCTCGATCAGCGCTCGCGGCGTTGGCTGACCCTCGTCGGGGTCTGCGAAAGCGGCGCCGAGACGCCGATCCGCACCCACATCCACGCCGCCATGGCGAGCGGCAACTGCAAGCCTCAGGAGATGCAGGAGTTCGTCCTCCAGTACGGCATCCACGCCGGCTGGCCCAAGGCGAGCGTGATCCAGGGAGTCGTGTTCGAGATGATCAAGAAGATCGAAGCCGGGCTGCCGCACGATGCGTGACCGTCCTCGCGTCCGCCGCGCTGTGAGGCCGTCATGATGACCATAGCCGACATGCACGGCGAGGCCGCCCTCGTCACCGGAGCCGCCTCGGGTCTCGGCCGCGCTACCGCACTCAAGCTGGCCAAGGCGGGCGCAAACTTGTGTCTGGTCGACGTTAATGCGGAAGGTCTCGAGGAAACCGCCGCACTCGTGACCTCGAGCGGGGTCGAGGTCCTGGTTCACCCGACCGACCTCAGCGATCCTGCCGCCTGCACCGCAGCGATCGCGGCCGCGGTTGAGCGGTTCGGCCGGCTCGACGCGCTGTGCAACGTTGCCGGGCTGATCTACTTCGCCAACACCCCGGAGATGCCGCTCGAGCACTACCAGAGGACGATTGCGGTCAACCTCACCGCACCGTTCGTGCTCAGCCAGGCGGCAATCCCCCACCTGCTCGAAAACAGCGGCGCGATCGTCAACGTGACCTCGACCGCCGCGTACATCGGCGAGGCTTATGCAGCGGCGTATTGCGCGAGCAAGGCCGGGCTGCTGCAGATGACCAAGGCCATGGCGATGGAATACGTCCACAAGCCGATCCGCATCAACGCGGTCGCGCCGGGCGGGATGATCACCGGCATCGCCATGAACATGAAGATGCCGGAGAACGTCGATTACGAGCTGATCAAGCGGTTCAGCGGGATGCGCGGCACGGTCGAGGTCGACGATGTCGCGGCCGTGGTCGCCCACCTCGCCTCCGATGCCGGCCGCGGCTTCCATGGCTCGTGCGTCACGATCGACGCCGGGATCACCGCAGGATGACCGAGCTCAGGACCGGGTTCATCGGCCTCGGCAGCCAAGGCGGCCCGATGGCCGAACGCATGCTCGCGGCCGGGTACCCGCTGACGGTGTGGGCCCGGCGGCCCGAAGCGCTCGCGCCGTTCATTGAGAAAGGCGCCCGGGCGGCGGCAAGCGTGGCCGAGCTCGGCGCCGCGTGCGACCACGTCGGCGTCTGTGTCGTCGACGATCGCGGCGTTGCCGAAATTTGCGACCAGTTGATCCCGGCAATGCGCCCCGGCAGCCTGCTCGCGATCCATTCGACGATCCTGCCCGAAAGCTGCGTCGATCTTGCCGCGCGCTGTGCCGCTCGCGGGATCGCCTTCCTCGACGCGCCGGTCAGCGGCGGCGGCCCCGCCGCGGCGGCTGGCAAACTCACGGTGATGTGCGGCGGCAGCGCCGAGGCGTTCGCGCAAGCCAAGCCGGTGTTCGACAGTTTCTCCGGGGTTTGCGTGCACCTCGGCCCGGTCGGCTCGGGACAGCATGCCAAACTCGTCAACAATGCGCTGATGGCCGCAAACATGGGCCTGGCGCATGCCGCCTTCGGCGCCGCCGAGGCACTCGGCATTGACCGCGCGGCCTTGGCCGAGCTGGTCAAGGCAAGCAGCGGCCGCAGCTTTGGTTTCGAGGTCTATGCCCGACTTCCCTCCCCCGCCGCCTTCGCAATCGGCGCGCCGCTGCTGGTCAAAGACGTCAACCTGCTGAAGTCCGTGCTTCCGGACAACGCCGGCGCCGAAGCCTTGCGCGCCGCCGCCGAACCGTTCCTTGCTGCTGCCAATCCGGAGCCGACCCGATGACCTTCACCCTCGACCAGTTCCGCCTCGACGGCAAAGTGGCGATCGTCACCGGCGCCGGCGGGCGCGGTAATTCGATCGGCCGCGCTTATGCGATGGGCCTCGCCAATGCCGGGGCCTGGGTTGTCGTCGCCGACCTCAACGAGGCCGGCGCGCTCGCGGTTGCCGACGAAATCAAGGCGGCCGGCGGCAAAGCCATCGGCGTGGGCGTCGACGTTGCCGATGAGCAGTCCACTCTGGTCATGGCCGATGCCGCGAAAGAGGCGTTCGGCGGCGTCGACGTCCTCGTCAACAACGCCGCGCTGATGGTCGACATCAGCTACGACAACCTCGAATCCATTTCGCTCGAGGCCTGGAACAAGGCTTTTGCGGTGAACCTCAACGGCGCGCTGCTGTGCAGCCGGGCGGTGATCCCCTCGATGCGCGCGCGCGGCGGCGGGCGTATCGTCAACCAGACTTCGGGCGGGGCGTTCCCCGCAACCGGGCTGTACGGGATCAGCAAGCTCGCGCTGGTCGGACTGACCACATCACTGGCCAAGCAGTTCGGCAAGGAGAACATCACCTGCAACGCGATTGCGCCGGGCAACGTCACCTCGGACGCCGGCAAGATGCTGGTGCCTGATGATTCGCCGTTCATTCAATTCCTTCAGGCGACGGTCGCCACCCGCGCCCGCGGTGAGCCCGACGAGCTCGTCGGCACGCTGCTGCTGCTCTGCTCGGACGCCGGGGCGTGGATAACCGGCCAGACCATCCACGTCGACGGCGGGTGGATCATGCGGCCGTGACAGCCGCCAAAGTCGGGTTCATCGGCCTCGGCAGCATGGGTGCTCCGATCGCGCGGCGGCTCGCGCGGTGCGGCTTCGCGGTCACTGGTTGCGACGTCTCGCCGGAAATGCTCGAAGCGTTCGACGAGCCGGAGACGCGCCGCAGCGCTGATCCTCTGGAAACCGCCGCCGGGTCCGATCTGCTCGGCATTTGCGTCCGCACCGATGAGCAGCTCGAAAACCTGCTCGGCGACGGCAAGCTCCTCGCGGCCATGCCTGAGGGCGGCATCGTGATCCTCCACTCGACGGTCTCGCCCGACCTCGCCCGCAAGCTGGCCAATCTGGCCAAGGAGCACGGCATCGGCTTCGTCGACGTCGGCGTCTCCGGCGGCGGCCCGGCAGCGATCGAGGGGCAGCTGTCGCTGTGGGTCGGCGGCGAGGATGCCGACGTCGAGAAGGCGCGCCCGTGGCTCGAGGCCATCGGCAAGCACGTCGCCCATCTCGGCCCCGTCGGGCGCGGCCAGGAAGGCAAGCTGATCAATAACCTGATCTCGATTGCCAACTACGGAATGTCGGCGGCGATCGTCGACATCGGCCTGTCGATGGGATTCGAGCGCCAGCAGCTGATCGATGCGCTGATGGCGGGTTCGGCGCAAAGCTTCGCGCTTGGAGTCGGCCCGCGGATGGTGATGCCGCGGACCGGAACCGGCGCGCCGAGCAGCTTGCCGGGGTTGCACGACCTGCTCAAGAAGGACGTAGACCACGCCCGCGCTCTGCCGACCGATCAGTCGCGAGCGCTCTCCAGCCTGCTCGCCGCTTCAGAGTTCATGCTCGCCCGAATCCGCCGCGCGGCCGCCGAAGCGGAAGGGAAGCCGACGCCGGCCGATCCGCAGGAGACGGTCGACGGCTACTTCGCCGCGATCCGCGCCAAGGACATCGACGCGCTGATGGAGCTGTACGCCGAAAACGCGACGTTTACCCTGCCCAACGGCACGGTCGCTTCGGGCAAGGACGCGATCCGGAAAACGCATCAGATGGTGTTCGACTCCGGCTCGCCCTACCCAACGCCGGTCGCGCAGATCGCCGGAAGGGACGCCACCGCCGTCGAGATCGAGGCGCTGCTGCCCGACGGCAGCGTGCGGCACACGACCAACCACTACCGCTTCGACGAAGACGGTAAAATCCGCTCACTTTCAGTGTACATGCGCACCGGCTGAGCCGGTCAGGCCGGCTCCTTCTCCCGCACCACCGGCTTGTACAGTGTCGTGCGCTGGGCCAGCGGGCGTCTGGCCGCGGCGGCAGCGGCGCGCAAATCGTCGACGCTGACGTCCTGGCCGTGGCTGGCGCCGGCGGCGCGGCTGATGCTTTCGTTCATCAGCACCCCGCCGAGGTCGTTGGCCCCAGCCGCGAGCACCGCCGCGGCGCCCTCGACGCCCAATTTGACCCACGAGCACTGGATCGAGGGAATCGCCCCGTGCAGCGCGAGGCGGGCGACCGCGTGCATCATCACCGCCTCGCGCCAGGTCGGCCCCTTGCGGCTCTGGCCGCGGCGGTAGAACGGCGCTTCCATGTGGACCAGCGGCAGCGGCACGAACTCGGTGATGCCGCCGGTCTCGAGCTGCAAGTGCCGCAGCCGCAGCAGGTGCCGGGCCCAGTGGACCGGCGCCTCGAGGTGGCCGAACATGATCGTCGAGGTCGTCGGGAGGCCGACCGCGTGGGCATCGCGCAGCACGTCGAGCCATTCGGCGGTGGTCAGCTTGTCCGGGCAGATCTGCGCGCGGATTTCATCGTCGAGGATCTCCGCCGCGGTGCCCGGGAGCGAGCCGAGCCCGAGGTCCTTGAGTCGCCGCAAGTAGTCGGCGATGCT
>JAEKKO010000256.1 GCA_019510335.1 Novosphingobium sp.
TGCGGTTGAGGATCTGGGCGTTGTGGGCGGCCAGCTTGAGGTCCAGCTGCGGGCCCTTCGTGCCGATGCCCGAGAGATTGACGGTGCCGCTGCCGACGACCGTGCCGCCATTGGGAGTGCGGCCAGTCAAGGTCGGGATGTCGAGCCGCGAGCCGGCGAAGTTGCCGCGCAAGCTGACCTGGCTGAGGTCGGTGCCGGTCAACGCGCTCTGCAGGCGCAATGCCGTGCTCGCGGCCGAGCCGCGGATCTGCGGGTTGGCCATGCTGCCGGTGAGGTCGGCGGCGACCGAGATCGGTCCGGTCAGGTCGAACGCCTCGATCGCGGCGAGGCGCCACAGCGCGTCGGCCGGTCCGTCGTAGCGCAGCTGGGCGAACAGGCTGCCCGCGCTCAGCCGCTCGATCAGCGTCCCGCCCGGGGGAAGGCCGCCTACGCGGGCCTGGAGCCGCCCGCGGACCTGCCCGCCCTCGCTGGCGACCGCGCGCATCTGCAGCTCGCGCGCGCCGAGTTGGCCGACCAGCGCAAGGTCGATCGGCCTCGAGGTGAGAACCAGGCCCGAGCGGGTCAGACCGCGGATCATCAGCCGCACGTCGCCGGTCGGGATGCCGCCGTGCGGCGCCCGATAGCTGATCAGGCCCGAGGCGCGGCCGCCGACGCCGAGCTCGGAAACGACGATGTCGGCCACCGACAGCGGCATATCGGCCAGCGCCAGATTGAGCTCGGTGGCGCGGCTGCCGAACAGGCCCTGGCCGATGATCCGCCCGCCGGCGAAGTCGATCTGGGTCGGGGCGAGGCGCCAGCCGCCAGCCTCCTCGGTCAGCACCGCCCGCCGCGGCATGACGATCTTGCGGCCGGCGAAGTCGCCCTGGGCGAGCACCGCGATCCGCTTGGGCGCGACGTCGCCGAGCAGCTGCAGGTTGAAGCGGCTGCCGCGGCGCCCGGCCAACGAGGCGAGGATGCGCCCGCGGCCGTCCTGCAGCGAAGCGTTGGCCGCGACCCGGCCGATGAACAAGCTGCCCGAACCGATCCCTTGCCCCTGCAGGCTGCCGGTGATCGTCGAATGGCCGCCGACCAGCAGCCCGCTGGCATCGAGCCGCCCGGCGGCGATGGTCAGCGGCGTCGCTCCGCCGAAGCGGGCGTTGTCGGCGGTCAGCGCCACCGCGAATGCCTGCCCGCCGCCGCGCGGGCTCAGGTGAACGGTGCCGGAGACGCCGCCGCCGCTCAGCGCGAGATCGCCGGTGACGGCCGAGCCGCCGAGCACCAGCGCGCCGGTCACCGCGGTGTTCGAGACGACCAAGTGCTGGATCTGCACCCGGGTCGGTCCGCCCGGCCGCATGTAGAGCCCGAGCGTGCCCGCGAACGGCCCCAGCATGGAGCCGCCGGCGGTCTCGATCCGGAACCCGTCGGGGATCGGTGCCAGCGCCACCCGGACGTTGCTGAGCTGGGCCGCCGGGTATGGGTCGGCGAAGACCAGCTCGGCGTGCGGCCCGTCCTGGGCCATCGTTGCCTCGATGGTGAACGCGCCATAGTCGGCGTGGCGACCGCTGCCCGCCAGAGTGGTGCGGCCGTCGGGCAGCACCCGCCCGGACAGCGCAAGATCGAGCTTGGTGCCGACCAGCCGCGCGCGCTGGAACAGCAGCGGCTGGGCCGCGCCGGTGCTGACGGCGCCGGCGAAGCGGATGTTCTGGCCGGCCAGGCTGGTCAGCGTCGCGTTCTCGACCCGCGCCATCCGCCCGCTGAGGTCGGCGGAGACCTTCCACGGCACCGCACCAAACGTCGCGACGATCTTGGCGTCGGCATCGACCAGGCCGAGGTTGGGCAGCCGCCACCCGCGCGCCACTACGGGTCCGGCGACGGCGTACGTGCCTTTGGCGAAGTCTCCGCGCAGCGCCAGCCGAGCCCCGAGTCCGGGCACCGCCACCGTCAGATCATCCGAGGTGAGGCGGTCGCCGGCGAGCACGAAGGTGCCGCGGGCATGGGCATCGACGAGCCGCGGATCGACGGTCGCGTTGCCGCTGACCGCCCGCGCCGCGGCCAGGTCGACCGGCAACGTCCAGCGCGCCCCGTCATAGGTGGCGACGCCGTGCTCGGCGACCCGCTCGAGCCGCATCGAGCCGCTCGCGAGCCGCTGCGCAATCACGGTCTGCTCGGCCGTGAAGTTGCGGAACTTGCCATCGAGCAGCAGCGTGAGGCGTGCCCCGTCGATCCGCACGCTCGGGCCGAGGAGCTGCGGGTCGGTGAGGTCGATGGTCGCCGCGACGCGATGGAAGGCGTTGTTGGCGAGGTCGACGACGCCGCCGCCGAGCAGGCGGAAGGCCGCGCCGCGTGCGCCGATGCTGCCCTTGAGCACGCTGTTGGTCAGCGTGCCGTCGGCGCCGATGGCCAGCACCGGACCGACTGCGCGGGCCGCCGTCCCCTGCAGCAGCCCGCCCGGCCAAGCCTGGCCGAGCGCGCTGTAAAGCCCCTTGCGATTGGTCACCTGGAGGGCGGCGAGGCGCGTTCCGGAGCGGTCGACCAGCAGCCCGCCGTCCCACCGTCTCCAGCCGCCCTTGCCCGCCGCGCGAATGCGCAAGTCCTGCTGGATGCCGCTCATGCTCGCGAGCAGCCCGCCTTTGGGCGCGTTGACGTCGAGGTGGAGGTCGAACTTGTCGCGGTCGGGCTCGGTATCGAGCAGCGCGTAGACGAGGTCGCCGCCGCTGACCCCGCCCTGCGCGCGGACGTAGGCACGGCCCTTGCGGATGTCGACCTTGGCGAGGAAGTCGGCCCGCCGGCGGCTCCCGAGCACTCCGGCCGCCACCGTCATTGCGTCGATCTGGAAGCGATCGATGCGGATGTCGAAGTTGGGCAGCGTCGGCGCGTTGGGGTTGCCCGGCCTGAAGTGCGGCACCCGAAGCAGTGTGCCCTGGTGGGTGACGAGCTTGCGCACGTCGAGTCCCGAGCTGAACCAGTGGGTCGGCCGCCAGTCGAGTTCGACCATCGGGATGCGGACGAACGGCCCTTGCGGATCGGACAGCGTCACGTCGCGCAGCGTCGCCGCGCCGTAGAGCGAACCGTCGATGCGCCCGATCTTGATCCGCAGCCCCGAGGCGGGCGCGATGTTGGCGATCCGCGAGACGACGAAGCGGTGGCCGATCGCGCTGTTGAGGACGATCACGCCGATCGCGAGGAACGCCGCCAGCGCAATGATGGCGAGCAGGATCGTGCGCAGCCAGCGGAAGCGGCGGCGGACGACGACCGTAGTGGTCGTGCTCTCGTCGGGCGGCGGCGCGGTCCCCTCCTCGCTCTCCATCAGAACGCCTGTCCGAGCGAGACGTACACTGCGATCCGGCTGTCGCCTTTGCGCGGATTGAGCGGGGTGCCGACATCGACCCGGATTGGGCCGAAGCCGGTCTTGTAGCGCAGCCCGATGCCGGTGCCGAAGCGCATCCCCTTGAGGCTCGGCGTGATGCTCTCGTTGACCGTGCCCGCGTCGAGGAACGGCACGACCGAGAGCGCGCCGCCGAGCATGCCGGTGTGGACCCGCGCCTCGAGGCTGAACTCGGTGACCGAGCGCCCGCCGGTCGGCTGGCCGAGCACGTCCTTGGGTCCGATCAGGTCATAGCCGTAGCCGCGCACCGAACCGCCGCCGCCGGCGTAGAACCGCCGCGACGGCGCGATGTTCTCGATCGCGGTGCCGGGAATGCTGCCGAGGCGGGTCCGCTCGGCGAGGACCACGCCGCCGAGCGGCTGGTACGCGCTGACATCGAGCTGGACTCGCGCATAAGCCGAATGGTGACCGTTGAGGGTCGAGACCTCGGGCGAGACGCGCAGTGCGGCGCGGAAGCCGCGGGTCGGGTCGAGCAGATCGTCGCTGCCGTCGTAAGCCGCGTGGAGCGGCAGCGCGGCGATGTAGTACGGCTGCTTCTGCGTGTGGAGCCCGCTGAGCACGCCCTCGGCCTCGTCGGTGGCGACCAGCTCGATGCCGACGCCCCAGGTCCACGGCTTCTGGAAGATCAGCGTCGTCAGCCTCTCGAACGTGGCGGTGAACGAGACCGTGCGGGCGGTATAGGCCGTGCGCTGGACCGTATCGGCATAAAGGTCGAAGGTCAGCACCCGGTCGCGCCCGTGGAAGTTGTTCTTGCGCACGGTGACGCCGACCAGCTGCTCCTTGGTCCCGGCGACCGCGCGCAGCCGCAGCATGCCCTCGGGCGGGAAGAAGTTGCGGTGCTCCCAGCTGCCCTCGAGGCGGAAGCCAT
>JAEKKO010000083.1 GCA_019510335.1 Novosphingobium sp.
AAGACCACGCCGCCGAGGATGTTGCGGATCGTCCCATTGGGCGATTTCCACATCTTCTTGAGCCCGAACTCCTCGACGCGGGCCTCGTCCGTGGTGATCGTCGCGCACTTGACTCCGACCCCGTACTGCTGGACCGCGTGAGCGCAATCGACGGTGATCTGGTCCTCGGTCTCGTCCCGCTTCTCGATCGACAGGTCGTAGTACTTGAGATCGACGTCGAGGTAGGGGAGGATCAGCTTCTCGCGGATCCACTGCCAGATGATCCGCGTCATTTCGTCGCCGTCCATCTCGACGACGGGGTTCTTTACCTTGATCTTGGCCATGGGCTTCCTGCTTGTCCGGGGAGGTGGCGATGTTTGGCGACGCCCTTAGCAGGGAACGGCCGCTTCGCAAGGCGGCGGACTCGACAGCGCCCCGGCGGCGGGGCAGGGCAGCCGCGACAGCCAACCAGGGAGAGAGCCGGCAATGAGCGAGGAAGTCCTGACGCGGGTCGAAGACGGCGTGCTGATCATCACCATGAACCGCGCCGAAGCGCGCAACGCGATGACCAAGGCGATGGCCGAGGGCATTTCGGCCGAGCTCGACCGCCTCGATGCCGAGGCGGCGCTGCGCTGCGCGATCCTCACCGGCGCCGGCGGCACGTTCTGCTCGGGAATGGACCTCAAGGGCTTCCTCCGCGGTGAGATCCCGGTCGCCGGCGACCGCGGCTTTGGCGGCCTGACCAGCTACTCGCCGAAGAAGCCGGTGATCGCGGCGGTCGAGGGCTACGCGCTCGCCGGCGGGCTCGAGCTGGCGATCGGCTGCGACCTGATCGTCGCCCATAAGGACGCGAAGTTCGGCATCCCCGAGCCCAAGCGCGGCTTGGTCGCGGCCGGCGGCGGCGTGGTCCGGTTGCCGCGGATGATCCCCCGTGTGGTGGCGATGGAGCTGGCCCTGACCGGCGACCCGATTCTCGCCCCGCGCGCTTACGAACTTGGTCTGATCAACGCGGTCACCGATGGGCCCGCGCTGGACGGCGCGCTCGCGCTCGCCGGCCGCATTGCCGAATGCGGCCCACTGGCGGTGATCGCCTCCAAGGCGGTGATCCGCGACTCGTGGCTGTGGCCGGACAGCGAGATCAACACGCTCCAGGCGCCTTACATCTCGGCCGTGTTCACCTCCGAGGACGCGCGCGAAGGCGCGACCGCCTTTGCCCAGAAGCGCAAGCCGGAGTGGCAAGGCAAATAGCGTTGGCGGAACGGCAGTGGCGCCCCCCTCGTACGCGAGGTTCAGATGAACGGCTTGCCGCCGGTGACGGCGACGGTCGCACCCGAGATGTAGCTGGCCTCGTCGGCGGCGAGCAGGACGTACACGGGGGCGAGCTCCTTCGGCTGGGCCGGGCGCCCGATCGGGTAGCTCTTGCCGAACTCCTTGACGTGCTCCGGCGGCATCGTCGACGGAATCAGCGGCGTCCACACCGGCCCCGGAGCGACGCAGTTGACCCGGATGCCCTTGCTGGCGAGCAGCTGCGCGAGCCCGCCGGTGAAGTTCTGGATGGCGCCCTTGGTCGTCGCATAAGGCAGCAGCGTCTGGTTCGGCGTGTCGGCATTGATCGATGTCGTGTTGATGATCGACCCGCCTGACCGCATGTGCGGCACGGCCGCTTTGGTCAGATAGAACATCGCGTGGATGTTGGTGCGGAACGTAAGGTCCCACTCCTCGTCGGAGATTTCGCCGAGCTCCTTGAAGCTCATCTGATGGGCGGCATTGTTGACCAGGACGTCGATCCGGCCGAATTCGGCGACGGCCTTGTCGACGATTGCGCGGCAGTGTTCGGGCGCGCCGATGTCGCCCGAAACGAGCACCGCCTTGCGGCCGGCGCGCTCGATCCAGCGGCCGGTGTCGCGGGCGTCCTCGTCCTCGCTGAGATAGGCGATCAGCACGTCGGCGCCCTCGCGGGCAAATGCGATCGCCACGGCCCGGCCGATCCCGCTGTCTCCGCCGGTGATGATCGCCTTCTTGCCCTCGAGCCGACCCGATCCGCGATAACTCTCTTCACCGTGATCCGGCCGGGGATTCATCTGCTCGGTGCTGCCGGGAACGTCCTGCTGCTGTTCCGGCAGCGGCGGCCTGACTTGGTCCAGACTGTCCATGGCGATTGCTCCTGAAGCGAAGAGCCCGTCTCGCGAACCGCCGGGGCGGGACACGGTTCCCGCCGAAGATGCTCTTGAAATGCTTGGGCGAGGTTCGCGCCGAACGGCTTACTTGAGCGTACGGTCAAACAGCGCTTTGATCTTGCGCCACACGGTTTCGGCCGCTGCGGGATTGGAGAGCTCGGGGCGGCTCGGCATCATGAAGCCGTGCAGCGCGCCGGGGTGCCACTGCAGCTGGTACTGGATCCCGCGCCTCTGCAGTTCGCGTTCCAGCTCGACCATCTGCGCAGGAGTTGCGTTGGCGTCATCATCGGCGATGCCGAAGTACAGCTCGGCAGCGATGGCATCGAGGTGCCGGTGCGGGGATTCCGGATCCTCTGTCACAAGATTGCCCGGGTGGATCGACGCGGCGGCGGCGGCGCGTTCCCCAAGTGACTGCGCCAGCTCCAAAGCCAGCTTGCCGCCCATGCAAAAGCCGTAGAGGCCGATCTTTCCGTCTCGGGCGGCCGGATCATCGGAGGCCAGCTCGAGCGCAAGTTCGACGTCGCGGGTGGCCCGCTCGGCGGTGAGCTCGTGGATCGCGGCCATAATCCTCTGGCGCTGCCCGGGATCGGCGAAGTCGAGCGGCCCCTTGAGGCCGAAGCGATAGTAGAGGTCTGGCGCGATCACGAAGTAGCCCCACGATGCCGTGCGGCGGGCGTGATCGCGCAGCTCCTCGCGCATGCCGATCCCATCCATCAATTGAACGACGACGGGGAAGGGGCCTCCCGTGCCGCCGGGATGGGTGATGAAGACTTCCATTGTCCCATCCGAGGTGGCGACCGTTTCAGTGCGTTCCATCCGCGTGCTCCCATATCGCGCTTACGCCGACGCGCCGGCAAGCTTATGAGACCCATGAAAAAGCCCGCTCAACCGTTTCGGCTGGCGGGCTTTTCGAATGGTGGGCGTAGGAAGGATTGAACTTCCGACCCCTGCGATGTCAACACAGTGCTCTACCACTGAGCTATACGCCCGAACCATTCCACGTGACGACCGCGGGACTTCCCAGCGCTCGGCAGGCGCGGCACTTAGCGGGCGAGGGTGCGCATTTCAAGCCTCGCGTCGAGGCTCAGACGCGCAGTTCCGCGGCGCTGTCGAAGATGCGCTGGACCTCGAGGACGAGGTCCTTGAGGTGGAAGGGCTTGGACAGCACTTTCGCTTGCGGCGCCTCGCGGCTGGCCTTGAGCGTGACGGCGGCGAATCCGGTGATGAACATCACCTTGGTTTCGGGGCTGACCTCGGCGCAACGCTGGGCGAGCTCGATCCCGTCCATCTCGGGCATGACGATGTCCGAAAGCAACAGGTCGAAGTGCTCGCTCGTCAGCAACGGCAGCGCCTCGGTCCCGCGGTCGACCGCGACGACGTCATAGCCGGCGTTCTCGAGCGCGCGCGCAAGATAGGTGCGCATCGCGTCTTCGTCTTCGGCAAGAAGGATTCGGATCATGCGCGGGTCGGCTCCGAAATGGCGCGGCCGGGGCCGCCTCGTCGGCTCTCCCATACGCCTTCGCCGGTTAAAATTCTTGTCTGCCGCAGGGCATGACCGACTTTGACACAGCCGCGCATCCGGGCCAGCTTCGCCGCATGGACTCGACCGACGACAGCGGCGACGATTCGGGACACGGCCCCGGGGGACAGATCCCCGACGGCGAAGGCCTCAACGCGTTCGTCCTGCGCGGCTCGCGCCCGTCGACGATTCCGGTGCTGATCGCCGTGCCCCATGCCGGCCGCGCCTATCCGACGTCCCTGCTCGAGCGGATGCGCCATCCCGGGTTCGCATCGTTGCGGCTCGAGGATCGCTACGCCGACCGCCTCGCCGAAGAAGTGGCGGCGGCGACCGGTGCCGCACTGCTCGTCGCGCATGCGCCGCGGGCCATGATCGACCTCAACCGCGCCGCCGACGACATCGACTGGGACATGTTCGGCCGCGCTCCCGACGAGCTCGACAGCTATACTCCCGGGCGCCGCGCGCGCAGCGGCCTGGGACTGATCCCGCGCCGGCTCCCCGGCCTCGGCGAGCTGTGGAAGCGGCGCCACGACGAGGACGAGCTCGCGGTGCGGATCGCCCAAATTCATAAGCCTTATCACGATTGCCTCGCCGGCAAGCTTGCCGAGCTGCGGGCGCGCTGGGGCGCGGCGCTGCTGCTCGACCTGCATTCGATGCCGCCGCTAGGCTTGCGCGGCGGCCAGCCGGCTCCCGAATTCGTCATCGGCGACCGTTTCGGCACGACCTGCCAGGGCAAGCTGATCGGCAGCGCGTTTGCCTACTTCGCGGGGATGCGGCGGGGGGCGGCGCACAATCGCCCTTACGCCGGCGGGTACGTGCTCGAACGGCACGCCGCGCCGGACCGCGGTGTCCACGCCTTCCAGCTCGAGATCGATCGCAGCAGCTATCTCGACGCGCGGCTGGTCGACCTTGGCGCGGGCTTTGCCGGAATGGTCGGGCTGCTTGCGGGCCTGGTCCGCCGCCTCGCCGCCGAAGTCGCCGAGATCGGCCGTCTCGACGCAGCCGGCGGCTGGCCCGAAGCGGCAGAATAGCGACTCCCCATAAAAAACCACCTCGTGCGATGCACGAGGTGGCCAAGGTTCAGGGAGGAGGTGCACAAAGTGCACCAATGACTCGCCCGGCCATGAGGGAAGCGCGGACGAGACATTACGGTAAATAGGCGCAAATCCCCGATTTGGCAATACCCTGCGTAACTTGCGCGAGCTTATTCGCTTTGCCGGCGGCTAGAGTGCGATCAGCCTTGCTGGGGAGCGGCAACGGGCCCTTTGCCGAGCTGGACCTGGCGGGCAAAAATGTCGCGCATCAGGTCGAGCGAGAACAAGTGGGCATAGACCAGCGGCAGCAAGCCGCTCTGATTCCAGGTCCGCAGCACGTCGCCACGCATTTCGGTGAGCTTGTTCTGGTCGACCATGCGGAAGCCGCGATAGACGTACGGCTGGTCGGTGCCTTCCTGTTGGATCGCGACCTCGCCGTCCATCAGCAGCTTGTGCTTCTCGAGCTCGGCGACGAAAGCCGCGGTGCGCTGACCAGCCTGCTCGAATTGCTCGCAGAATCCGAGCGTGTTCTTGCAGGCATCGCTCGGCTGGCCTTCTTCGAACAGCGGCGCGCCTTCGTCGAATTCCCCGATCAGATCGGTGGTCGGATCAAAGCACAGCGACAGCTCCTCGGCCTCGGCGGTGAGCTTGGCGAGCATGAACGGGTAGCGCCGGACATAGGCGGGGACATAGACGTTGGTGGTCAACCGGCCTTCTTCGTCGACGAACACGTTGACCCCTTCGTTGAGACCCATCAGCGCCAGCGGCACCGAGTTGTCGCCACTCGAGAAGATGATCGGGAAGAATCGCTGCGCCTGGGGGAATTCCTCGACGGTCAAGGGCACCGCATGCTGGCCGATCAGCCACTTCGCCTGGTCGGTGGTGCGGCTCCGCCAGCTGCCGTGGTCGCGACTGTTGAGCGGCATCAGGTCTTGGTAGAACAGCGGCAAAGAGGCGGCTTGCGGCGCGCTGGCCATGCGAACGATCTCCGAAAGTCAGCGCGGATCGCGCGGAAAGCGGCGGCTTTAAGCGCTCGCTCCGGCCGGTGCAAGCGGGACCAGCTTGCCTGGATTGAGGAGGTTTTCAGGGTCGAGCGCCTGCTTGACCCGGCGCATCAGCGACAGCGCGACGGGATCGCCGAGGCGCGCCAGCTCGTCGCGCTTGAGTTGCCCGATGCCATGCTCGGCCGAGATCGACCCACCCCAGGCTACCACCAGGTCATAGACCATGCGGCTGATCTCCTTGCCGTCGCCTTCGTGCCAGGAGTCGGGGGCCACACCGGGCGGGGCGATGACGTGAAAATGGACGTTGCCGTCGCCGAGGTGGCCGAACGCTACCGCCCGGGTCCCTGGCCACGCGGCCTCTATTTCCGGGCTGGCCGCGCCGACGAACGCCGGCATTTGCTCGACCGGGACGGAAATGTCGTGCTGAACCGCCGGGCCCTGTGCGCGCTCGGCCGGGGCGATCGAATCGCGTAGCAGCCAGAACCCCTCGGCTTGGGTCTCGTTGGCGGCGATCGTCGCGTCTTCGACCAGCCCCGCCTCGAATGCGCCGGCAAGCATCGCCTCGGCTCGATCGCGCAGCGTGTCGGCGTGGGAGCGGTCGGCGACGACCTCGATCAGCGCGTGCCACGCGTGCGGCTCGGCCAGCGGGGCACGGGAACCGGGAATGTGCGCGAGGACCGCGTCGAGGCAGGATTGCGGAAGGACCTCGAACCCTTCGAGAGCGTCGCCGGCAGCCGCGTCGCAGTAGAGCAGAAGCGCTCTGGCGGCCTCGAGCGATGGGACACCCGCCCAGATCACCACGCGGTCGGCGATTCCCGGGACGAGCTTCAGTGTCGCCGCCGTGACGATCCCCAGCGTCCCTTCCGAGCCGATGAACAGCTGCTTGAGATCGAACCCGCGATTGTCCTTCTTGAGCGGGGTCAGCGCCGAGAATACGGTACCGTCGGCGAGCACCGCTTCGAGCCCGAGGACCAGCGCGCGCATTACCCCGTGGCGTAGCACCTGGGTTCCCCCGGCATTGGTCGAGATCATTCCGCCGATCGTCGCCGAGCCCTTGCCGCCCAAGGTCAGCGGGAACCGCAAGCCCAGCTCGGCGACGCTTTCGTGCAATGTCTGGAGGATCACGCCCGCGCCGCACGTAACCTTGCGCCCGTCGCGGTCGATCGAGTCGATCCGATCCAGGCGGCGTAGCGAGAGCAGCAGCGAATGGCCACCGGGGTCGGGCGTCGCACCGCCGGCCATGCCGCTGTTGCCGCCTTGGGGGACGAGCGGCACGCCGGCCGCGGCGCACAGGCGGACGAGCTCGGCGACTTCGCTGGTGCTCGCTGGCGAGGCCATCGCCAGGGCCGATCCGGTGAAGCGGCCGCGCCAGTCGGTCAGCCAGGCTTCGAGCCGCTCGGGATCACGGGTCAGCCCGCGGCTGCCAAGCAGCTGTCCGGCGCGTTCGAGGAAAACGGTTTCGTTCATGGTGCCATCATGCCACAGCCGAGGTGCCGGTTTCCAGCGCGGCATTGCACCCGTGGATCGACGCGGCGCTTGGCCGCTCCGGGTTAAGCGATGGTTCAAGGTCCGCCGCTATGCGACGGTTTCGTCCGGCGCGCTTCCGGGGATCGTTGCCGACCATGCCATATCGATGAAGCACCTGCTCGCCCTGCTTGCGCCGCTAGCGCTGCTCCCATGCGTGGCCGTGCTCGGGACGAGCGATGCGGCGCCGGCGCTGGCGAACGCTCAGCTGACGGCCCGCGCGTCGCCGGCCTCGGTCTCGAGCGGACCGGCCGTGCTGCAGTCGTTCCGATCTCCGGTTCAGCATCAGGTGCGGATGGAGCAACGGCTGATCATTCGCATTTCCCCCCGCGGGCACGATCTCCCGCCGCCGCCGCCGTTTTTCGACATGCAGCAGCCGATCGACCCGCCGCGGCTGGTCGAGCGGAAAATGGGCAGATGCGTTTCCATCGCCGGGATCGCAGGCGTTCAGGTCGACCGCGACAAGCGTCTGCTGCTGTTCATGCGTGACCAACGGATCGTCAGTGCGGCGCTCGAAAAGGCCTGCCACGCCCGCGATTACTATTCGGGATTTTACATCGCACGCAACGCCGACGGGCTGCTGTGCGTCGATCGCGACAAGCTGCAATCGCGCTCCGGTGCCAATTGCGCCCTGACCAAGCTCCGCCAACTGGTCGACAACGGCTACTAATGCCGCACCCATCTGGCGAATTCCTTGACTTTTGCCTGTGCTTGAGCCTAACCGGCGGCACTTTCGCGCCCATCAGGGCGGCGATACCGGCTCCGACCGCAAGGATGGGCCGTTGCTTTTTCCGGACACCAGCACGCTCATGAAGTTCGCCGACCTCGGCTTGTCAGACGAATTGCTCCAATCGGTCACCTCGGCCGGTTACGACACCCCGACGCCGATTCAGGCCCAGGCGATCCCCAGCGTGCTGATGATGCGCGATCTGATCGGCATCGCCCAGACCGGCACCGGCAAGACCGCGAGCTTCGTTCTGCCGATGCTCGACATCCTCGCCCACGGCCGCGCCCGCGCGCGAATGCCGCGCTCGCTGATCCTCGAGCCGACCCGCGAGCTCGCGGCCCAGGTCGCCGAGAACTTCGAGAAATACGGCCGCCATCACAAACTGTCGATGGCGCTGCTGATCGGCGGCGTGCAGATGGGCGACCAGGTCAAGGCGCTGGAGAAGGGCGTCGACGTGCTGATCGCCACGCCCGGCCGGCTGATGGACTTGTTCGAGCGCGGCAAGATCCTGCTCACCGGCTGCCACCTGCTGGTGATCGACGAAGCCGACCGGATGCTCGACATGGGCTTCATCCCCGATATCGAGCACATCTGCACCAAGCTCCCGGCCAACCGCCAGACGCTGCTGTTTTCGGCGACGATGCCCCCGCCGATCAAGAAGCTCGCCGACAAGTTCCTCAGCAACCCCAAGTACATCGAGGTCGCGCGCCCGGCGACGGCGAACATCAACATCGCCCAGCACAAGGTTCGCGTCGCGGCCAAGGACAAGCGCGCCGTGCTGCGGCGTTTGCTGCAGACCGACGACGTAACCACTGCGATCGTCTTCTGCAACCGCAAGACCACGGTAAGAGATCTGGCCAAGGCTTTGAAAGGCAATGGTTTCTCTGCTGGCGAGATTCACGGCGACATGGAGCAGCCGGCGCGCATCGCCGAGCTCCAGCGGTTCAAGGACGGCGCCATCAACATCCTCGTCGCCTCCGACGTGGCCGCCCGCGGGCTCGACATCAAGGGCGTCAGCCACATCTTCAACTACGACACGCCGTGGCACCCGGACGACTATATCCACCGCATTGGCCGAACCGGCCGAGCCGGGGCGACCGGCCGCGCCTTCACCTTCGTCACGCCCGAAGATGCCGAGGCCATCGCCAATGTCGAAAAGCTGACGGGCCTGACCATTCCCGAAGTGATGGTCGACGGCGCAGCGCCGGCGGACGAGCGACCGAAGCGGGAAGAGCGTCCGCGCGAAGATCGCGGTGGCCGAAGCGAGAAGCCGCTGGCCAAGCCGCGCGAAAGCCGTGATCGCGCGCCACGCCGCGAAGCTCCCGTCGCGCGCGAACAGCGTCAGCCAACACCCGAGAAAAGGCCGGTGAAAGAACCACAACCCCAGGCCCTTCGGCCGCCGGTGCCGCAGCCGGGGGAAGAGGGCTGGAACGGCCCCGTTCCCGGGTTCCTCAACCTATCGGCACTCGCCTAGGCCAGCGGCCGCAACGCCGTTTGCAGCGGCGCGTGATCACAAATTCTTTTCGTTGCTGCCGCCCTTGCGGCCTTCGCGGTCGCGGGCAGTGCTCTTGTCCGGACTGTCGTGCTGCTGTTGCTGCTGGCGCGGGTTATCGGCGCTGCTGCCGAACTTGTCGGCGCCGGCCTTGGTGTTGTGCGTCTTCCTCGACACGATCGGTCTCCTCGCTCTCACCGGGAGAACGGCGCGCAGGCTCGCTAGTTTCAGGCGCTAGCTGGCGGCGCGCACGAAGCTGTCGATGACTCGCTTGCGGCCCGCGGCTTCGAACTCGATCTCGAGCTTGTTGCCCTCTTGCGCCGTGACCGTGCCGTAGCCGAACTTGTCGTGAAACACGCGCGCGCCGACGCTGATGTCCGCGCGCGGCTTGGCCACGAAGCTGGCGGCGCTGCGCGACGGTTCGGCAATCCGCCGCGGAGTCGGATCGTAGAGCTGGGCCGCGGCCCGCTGCCAGCCGGGGCCGCGAGTTGCCACCCGCGCCGGTTGGGCCCGGGCAACGTCGGCGAACGGGTCGCTCTGCTCGGACCATTGAGCGCGCCACAGCGAGGCCCCACCCGACAGAGTCGTCTCCTGATCGACGTTGGCACCGGGAAGCTCGGCAATGAAGCGCGAAGGAATGGAACTGGTCCACTGCCCGTAAATTCGCCGGTTGGCGGCATGTAAGATCGTGCAGCGCCGTCGGGCGCGGGTGATCGCGACGTAAGCGAGCCGGCGCTCTTCCTCGAGCGCCGACAAGCCGCCCTCATCCAGCGCCCGCTGCGACGGGAACACCCCTTCCTCCCAGCCGGGCAGGAATACGTTGTCGAATTCGAGCCCTTTGGCGGCGTGCATCGTCATGATCGTGACTTTCTCGACTTCGTCGGCGGCGTCATTGTCCATCACGAGGCTGACGTGTTCGAGAAACTCGCCGAGGGTCTCGTAGTCCTCCATCGCGCGGGCGAGCTCGGAGAGATTCTCGAGCCGGCCCGCGGCGTCGGCGCCGCGCTCGGCCTGGAGCATCGCGGTGTAGCCCGATTCGTCCAGAATGGTGCGGGCAAGCTCGGCCGGAGACGCCGTCCTCGCCAGCTCCCGCCAGCGGGCGAAGTCGCGCATCAGCGCGACCAGCGTAGTGCGTGCCCGCGTCGGCAGCTCGTCGCTGTCGGCGATCTCAAAGGCCGCGGCGGCGAGCGGAAGTCCGCGGGCGCGGGCGTGACGGTGGAGCTTCTCGAGCGTCTTGTCGCCGAGGCCGCGCTTGGGGGTGTTGTAGATGCGCTCGAAGGCGAGATCGTCGGCGGGCTGGGCAATCAGGCGGAGATAGGCCAGCGCGTCGCGAATCTCGGCGCGCTCGTAGAAACGAAAACCGCCTACTATCCGATAGTTGAGGCCGATCTGTATGAAACGGTCTTCGAATTCGCGGGTTTGGAACTGCGCCCGCACAAGGATCGCCACACGGTCGAGCGGGGCGCCTTCGCGGGCGAGTCGTTCGATCTCCTCGCCGACGCGGCGGGCTTCCTCCGGACCGTCCCAAACGCCGATCACGCGGACCTTGTCGCCGCCGTTGCGGTCGGTCCATAGCGTCTTGCCGAGGCGGGCCGTGTTGGCGGTGATCAGCCCGGAAGCGGCGGCGAGAATGTCTGGCGTGGAGCGGTAGTTCTGCTCGAGCCGGATCACCTTGGCGCCGGGGAAATCCTTCTCGAACCGCAGGATGTTGGCGACTTCTGCGCCTCGCCATGAATAGATTGACTGGTCGTCGTCGCCGACCACGCACAAGTTCCGATGCGCCTGAGCGAGCAGCCGCAGCCACAGGTACTGGACCTGGTTGGTGTCCTGGTACTCGTCGACGAGGATGTACTTGAAGCGTTGCTGGTAGTGCTCGAGCACACCGCGCTCGCGCCGCAGGATGTTCAGCATGTGCAGCAGCAGGTCGCCGAAGTCGCAGGCGTTGAGGGCCTTCAGCCGTTCCTGATAGAGGCGGTAGAACTGCTGCCCGCGGCCGTTGGCGTAAGCCTCGTTCTCGATCGCGTCGAGCTCGTCGGGATTGAGCCCGCGGTTCTTCCAGCGGTCGATCAGCCCGGCGAGCTGGCGCGCCGGCCAGCGCTTTTCGTCGAGATCGTTGGCTTGGATCAGTTGCTTGAGCAGGCGCAGCTGGTCGTCGGTGTCGATGATTGTGTAGTTCGCCTGCAGACCGACGAGCTCGGCGTGGCGACGGAGCATCTTGGCGGCGATCGAATGAAATGTGCCGAGCCACGGCATGCCTTCGACTGCCGGCCCGATCAGCTGTCCGACGCGCTCGCGCATCTCGCGCGCGGCGCGGTTGGTAAAGGTGACGCACAGGATCTCCGACGGCCACGCCCGCCGCGTGCGGATCAGATGCCCGAGCCGCGCGGTCAGCGCCGCGGTCTTGCCGGTGCCGGCTCCGGCCAGCATCAGCACCGGCCCTTCGGTCGTCAGCACCGCCTCGCGCTGCGGCGGATTCAGCCCGGCGAGGAAGCCATCGTCGGTGGCGTCGGGCGAGTCGGCAAGGGAAGACGGGACCTCGGGCACAGGCGAACAGCTAGGGAACGCCGGGCGCGCGCGCAAGGTTGCGCGGAACCGAAGCCCAGCGGCGGCGTAGAATGTCGGCAACGGGAGGGCGCAAACCGGAGATTCACGATGCGCAATCTTCTTCTATCGAGCGCCGCCGCACTGATCCTGGGGTGCAGCGCGACGATCGCAGGGGCGCAACCGGCGGCGGTCGTGCTGACTCCCGACCAGACGGTGATCTACAACGGCTGGCCCCCTGGGCAGCGAACGCTCTACAACGCATGGCCCGACACTTACCGCAGCTACTATTGGACGCTCACGCCAACCCAACAAGCCGGCTGGTGGCGCCTGACCGACCAGCAGCGCGCGCAGCTTTATGCGATGACGCCCGAGCAGCGTGCGCAGGCGTGGACTTCGATCGAGGCGCAACTCACCGGACAGCCCGTGCCTCCAGCGGTTGCCGCGGCGCCGCCCGGATCGGTGGTGACGACCACCACCACGATGCCTCCGCCCCCGCCGGACACGCTCAACAAGGGTTACCCGGTGTGCCGTTACAAGGGCCAGGACAACTGCCAGAACCCGGGCGAGGGCGGCGCCCCCGGCCGTTCGCGCGCGGTCGGGACCTACGTCGATCATGGACCGGCCGGCCAAGTGGCCGAGACAGGGCAACCCTACACCGACACGTCAGCCACCACACGGAGCAGCGGCGGCACTCGCCACCGGGTCCACCACGTACGGCACCACCACCATGTCACCCACCATGTGGTGCACCACGTCCGGCATCACCGCCGCCACCGCTAACTTCGAATGCCCAAGGTCGCAGGGAAGGGCGTCAGGCAACTGGCGCCCTTTTCTTTTGACGGACGCGCGAGGCTACTTCTGCTGAAGCAAAGTGATCCGAGCCCTCCCGACGCGGCGGTCGGCGGCGGTTTCCAGGCCATTCACGCGCGGCTCTTCCTCGGCGGCGGTTTCGAGGCTGATCCAGGTGGCGGGGCCGATCCAGCCGAGCCGCCCGAGCTTGTCGAGCGCGACCGCCCCGGCGCCGCTGCCGTAAGGGGGATCGAGCAGGATCAGGTCGAGCGGCGCCTTGGCCGGGCCGAGCATCATCACCGAGCTGGCCCGCACGTCGCTCACGGGCTGCGCCCGCAACGCGGCGATGTTGGCGCGCAGTGCGCGCAGCGCCGCGGCCTCATGCTCGACGAACAGGCACCGTTCCGCCCCGCGCGACAGCGCCTCGAGCCCGAGCGCGCCCGAGCCGGCGAACAAGTCGGCGACGCTGAGCCCCTCGAAACTGCCGAGCCGGCTGACGAGCATCGAGAACAGCGTCTCGCGCGTGCGGTCAGCGGTCGGACGAGTGGCGTCGCCCTCCGGCGCCACGAGCTTGCGCCCGCGCCATTGCCCGGCGATGATCCGCAAGCTCATGCGTCCGGCCTCACTTGCGGCGAGGTGAGCGGCGGCTGCGCGGGGGCGAGCGCGGTGCATCGGGGTCGATCGGGCGCGACGGATCGGGCTTGCGCCGGCGCTGCTGACCGTGCCGGGGCGGGCGACGCTCCGCTGGAGCCGCGTGCCTGACCGGGGCGGGTGCGGACAGCGCGATCGGCTCGAGCTTGAGGCCCTTGCGGAACCGCTCGACTTGCACTTGCGGGATCTCGACGGCTTGCCCGCGTGGCAGGTCGCCCAGCTGGAACGGACCGTAGGCAATGCGCAGCAAGCGGCTGACCTGGAGCCCGAGGTGCTCGAGCACGCGGCGGACTTCGCGGTTCTTGCCCTCGGTCAAGGTCATCTCGATCCACTGGTTGCGCCCGGTGCGGCGCTCCATGTTGGCATCGATCGGACCATAGCGGACGCCCTCGATCTCGATCCCTTCGCAGAGCGCTTCCAGCTGCGCCTGCGAAATGTCGCCGAAGGTGCGGGCGCGATAGGTGCGGGGGATGCCGCTCGACGGCAATTCCATCGCCCGCTTGAGCTCGCCGTCATTGGTCAGGAGCAGCAGCCCCTCGGTGTTGAGGTCGAGCCGGCCGACCGGCATCAGCCGGGGCGTGCCGGCGGGCAGTGCATTGCGCAGGGCGGCGTAGATCGTCGGCCGTCCCGCCGCGTCGCGTTCGGCGGTGATCAGGCCCGAGGGCTTGTGGAACGCGAACAGCCGCGGGGCTTCGGCCGCGCGCACCGGCTGGCCGTCGACCGTGACCCCCTTGAGGTTGGGCAGGACCGTCGCCGGGGTGGTTACGACGGCATCGCCGAGCTTGACCCGGCCATCGGCGATCATCCGCTCGACCTCGCGGCGCGAGGCGACCCCGGCGCGGGCGAGGAGCTTGGCGATGCGCTCGCCGGCGCGGGGTTGCGGATCGTTCATCCGCCGCGCTGTAGCCATGCCAGGGCCTTGCGCAAACCCTCCACCGGAGATTGCCGGGCGAGGGGTGGCGCGAGGATAATTCGCGGTTAGTCTGATGGTGACGCGCGGAGGACACGGATCGCATGGCCAGCACCGCAGCGGAGCACGAGACTGCCCCGCCGATCAGGCCCAAGGGCTTCAAGTTGCTGGTGGCGGCCCTGCAATCGCGCAAGGCGGCGACGATGCTCGGCTTCGGCTTTTCCTCGGG
>JAEKKO010000257.1 GCA_019510335.1 Novosphingobium sp.
TCGCGGACCAGCTGGCTGAGGATCACCGTAAGGAACTTGCGCGGAATGTTCTGCGCTTCGGCGATGGCGTCGAGCCGGACCGCCCCCTGCCGCCAGTGATCGGCGAGGTGCTGCAGCGCGCGGATCGTGTAGCGAGTCTTCTGCGAAAGCATCGGCAACGACACTTCAGGCCCGCGGGGGCCCAAAGTCAACCGCCTGGCTTGAGTTCTTGCGACCGTCGTGAGCGCCGCGCCCCGAGGGCGCAGCCGGCGGAGTTCAGGCCGCCTGGGTGTTGGGCGCGTGGCGCCCCATTAGCTTGAACGCCTTCTGGTACCAGTCGCTGCCGGGGTAGTTCTTGCCGAGCACCGCGGCATTCTTCTCGGCTTCCTCGGGAATGCCGAGCGCGAGATTGGTCTCGACCAGGCGATAGAGCGCCTCGGGGACGTGCGAGGTGGTCTGGAAATGGTCGATCACGTTGCGGAAGCGCAGCTCGGCGGCAAGCCACTTGCCCGAGCGCTCGTAAAACCGGCCGATGTCCATCTCCTTGCCGGCGAGGTGATCGGTGACGAGATCCTGCTTGAGCCGGGCATCGGCTGCATACGGCGTGTTCGGGAACCGTCGGATCACCTCGTTGAGCGCGTCCTGCGCCTGGCGCGTGACCTTCTGGTCGCGGCTGACGTCGCTGATCTGCTCGTAATAGCACAGCGAGATCAGGTAGTAGGCGTAACCCGCGTCGCGGTTCCCCGGGTGGATTGACAGGAACCGCTGCGCCGCCTCGATCGACTTGGTATAATCGCGGGCGACGTAATAGCTGAACGCGCTCATCAGCTGCGCGCGTCGCGCCCAAGGCGAATACGGATGCTGGCGCTCGACCTCGTCGAACAGCTTGGCCGCATTCTCGGTGTCGCCGGAATCGAGCCGCGCCTTGGCCGCCGCGTACAGCGTGTCGACGTCGCGGGCGACGTAGGCGGTGTCGCGGTTCTTGCCCCCTCGCCCGCCGCACCCGGCGGTCAGCAGCAGGCCGGTAGCGGCGACGGCGAGGACGGCGGTTTTGAGTGGGGTTCGGGCGAGCATGGCGAGCCTATAGCCAGCGCTTGGGTGAACGCCAAGTGAAAGGGTGGAGGTTGTCAGCCGCTACCGCCGCGGGCTGTACCAGATCGGCGACGAGATCGCCCGCTCCTGGATCGTCGCGGGCACCCCCACCGGGCGCGGCAGCTGCCGCGCGGCGGCGAGGCGGGTGGTCCAGCGCGGGGTCGGGATCTCGAGAACGCGGGCGTAATAGACCGCCGGCTTGGCCGGATCGAACTCGGAATCGCGCCAGAACCCCGCCAGCGTCGGCGCGCCGATGGTGTTGGCGTACGTCGCGGTCCCGAGGTTGACCGTGTTGCCGACTGGGGCGAGCCGCCCGGTCACGGGATCGCGCCGCCGCCCCGGCGACCACGCGACGTCGAACACCTTTTCTTTGTAGTCGCCGCCCTCGCGCCACAGCTTGACCACCTGGATGCGGTCGAGGTTGCCGCTCATCGGGTCCTTGGCCGCCTCGAACAGGAACGTCGGCGCCCGTCCAGGTGCGGTCGGCGCGACGAGATCGCCGCCCATCGGCGTGCCCGTACGGTAGGCGCTCGCGACCCAGCCGGCGCGGCGCATCGCGTCGGGCGCGAAGCCCCAGCCCCCGAAGAAGCGTATGCGCAACTCGGGACCGGAGGTGGCGAACGTCTCCTTGCGGCGCAGCGCGGCGTAGATCGCCTCGCGGGTGTTGGCCTCGGCCCACACGCCGGTTAGCCCGCCGCTCGACCAGTTGAGCTTGGCCGGGGTGTGGAGCAGCTCCTCGCGAGTGCGGGTGCGGTTCTGAGTGGCGGGGTTCACCGAAGCGTGCGGGTCCTGCGAGAGGATCCTCCGCGCGAATTCGCGGTCCGGCAGGTTGACCCTGGGATCGGTGCTGCTGAGGCCGTTGCCGGCATAGGCGTTCTCGTCGGCGTTCGAGAGGCCGTTGTGGAAGTCGCTCGACCCAACGAAGCCGAGCTTCCACGGGTTGGTCCCCAACCGCGACTGCAGCACTATCCCGCGCCCCAGTGCCTGGCGGATGAAGCTGCCGTTGACTGGACTCGGCCCGCCGACCAGCGATTCCTCGGCGCGCTCGAAGTCGGCGAACTCGTCGGTGGGCGAGAGTAGAGGCGAGGTTTCCGACTGGCCCTTGTGCTGGAACGCCTCGCTGAGCGGCTCGTTGAACGCGCGGCGCTGGGCGTAGGCTTCGTCGATCGGCCGCCCGTTGCTGTCGTTCCAGTCGAACATCAGCCCGCCCGAGGCGTTGGCGTTGTGCGGGATCGCCAGCGCCTCGATGCCCTGCCCGCGCATCCGCTCGAGGTAGCTCCACAAGTCCTCCGGCCGGTCCGAATCCGCCGCCGAGAACGGCATCGGCGGCGGCGCGCCGCGGAAGATGACGTTGCGGTGAAGGTTCCACTTGCGGTCCTTCATCGACGTCCATTCGTACGCGACGAACGTCGTGAACACGCCGGGGCGGTAGTGCCGGTTGGCGGTGGCGACGAGATTGCTCCAGGCCGACTGCATTGCTTGGCCGACCAGCGCCTTCGTGTCGGGCCGGGCGAGCAAGTCGACCGCCCCGCCGAGCGCGATCCGCAGCGGGTCGGTCAGCATCAGCTTGCCGATGTCGCTGCGCGCCAGGGCGCCGTTGGGATTGGCGGCGGCCTGCATGAACGTGCCGAGGAACTCGGAATGGTCGGTAACCGCCATGAAGTCGAGCGGGCGCGGGCGCTGGACGGTCTGGCCTTCATAGAGCACCGGCCGCCCCTCGCCGAAGCGGTAGGCGGTCTCCGGCTCGGTGCGGCTGCCCATCAGTGCGTACGCGTCGAACGAATAGCCGGTGTGGAGGTGGAGCTCGCCGAACAGCGCCCGCCGCGTCTCCGGCCCGCCGCTGGGGATCGGCAGAGGCGCCACGGCCCTCGCGTGCCGGACCGGCGCGCCGGTCACCCCCGAGCCGAGGATTGCGAGAACGGTGGCGAGCGTGGCCACCCCGGTCAGCATCGCCAGCTTCGCCTTCATCGCCGCTCTCCCCTGTCTGCCCTTTGCGATCAGGCGAATGCCGCCGCAGTTCTCTCGACGAACCAGAGCGCCGCGACGCTGCCGAGGCCATAGCCGGCGAGGCGCCGCATCACGTCGTCGCTCATTGCCGGAAGCTGCGCCCGCAACCCACGCACGACAAGCCACACCAGCAATATCGCGGCGACGAACGCCAGCTGTCCCGCCTCGACTCCGAGGTTGAACAGCAGCAGCGCCAAGGGGATCTCGTGCTCGGGCAAGCCAATCGCGGCGAGCGCGCCGGCAAAGCCGAAGCCGTGGAGCAGCCCGAAGGTGAACGCGATCAGCCACGGCGCCGCGCGCGTCAGGCTCTGGCGGTCCTCTCCCTTGGCCAACTCGCAGGCCACGAACACAATGCTCAGCGCGATCAGCGCCTCGACCGTGGCGGAGGGCGCGTGAACTAAGCCGAGCGCGCTCGCCCCCAGGGTCAGGCTGTGAGCGAGGGTGAATGCGGTGATCGCCAGCACCAGCCGCCGATTGATCCCGACCAGCAGGACCAGGCCGAGCACGAACGCGAGGTGATCGATGCCGGTGAGGATGTGCTCGACGCCGAGGCGGAAATAGGCCGGGACCTGCAGCCCGTGGCGGATGGCGGCGAACTCGATCCGGGCGCTGGTGCGGTCGGGGCGCAGGATCGTCTCGAAGCTGCGCCGGTCGGCGCGCTCGACCCGAACGAGCACGATGGTCATCGTCGCCTCGAGCCCAGCGATGCGCACCGTCAGTCCCTCCAGGCGCGCGCTCGGCGCGGCCACGGTCCACTGCCGCATCCGCCACTGGTCGGCGACCTGCTCGCGCTCGGGCGGGCGGGCCAACCAGCCGTTCGACAGCTCCGGGGTCAGTAGCAGCGCCCGGCCTTCCTGGACCGGCTGGCGCCAAGCGATGCGGATCGTCCCCGCCGGAGCCTCGCGCAGCTCGAGGTAGGCGGGCCGGACATCATGCGCCGAGGCTGCCGCGCCGCCGAGCAGCGCGCCTAACACTGCGAGAATGGCGAGCAGCAGCCTCACCCGCGGTCCTCGCGCACGACCGTGTAGCGTCGGGCCAAGGCATCGCGGATGCGGCGCTGGGCGGTTTCGGCATTGGCCCCGGCAACGTCGTTGGCCACGCGCTCGCGGACCTCGTCGAA
>JAEKKO010000084.1 GCA_019510335.1 Novosphingobium sp.
CGATCCGGCCCGGCGCACGGCCGTGATCGAGTACCTGAAGACGCTGAAGTAACCGCGGCAAGTCCGCGGCGGAGCCGTCGGGCCCCGCCGCGCGCGTGATCAGACTCGCTTGCCCGGTGCGGCCGCCGCCTGCGGCGCTTGTTGCGAGCTGGCCGGAACGATCGCGGTGCCGCGCTGTACGGCGTCGCAGTTGCCGGCGCTGGTGCGGGTCACCCGCGGTTGCTGGCTCGACCCGTCCGAACGCCACTCGACCGTCTGGGTGCAGCCGTTGCCGCCGGTGGTCGAGACGACGGTGTAGGAATAGCTGCCCGCCGGCATCGTGCCGGCCAGCGTCAGACCCCGCGCTGCGCCCGTTTGCGCGGCTTTCGCGAGCTGCGCCATCTGCTGGAGCATCGCGGTCTGCTGCTGCTCCATCAGCGCCGAGATGCGCTCGAGCTCGGCGAACGGCGCCATCAGCGGATCGACCGCGAGCGTGCGCGCATCGACCGGCTCGAGCGTCACCGTAGGCGCGACGTCGCCGCTGTACTGGACTTGCACGACTCCGCCTTCGGGCAGCGCCACGTTCATCCGGTGGAGCCTGGCGGTAGCGGCCTCGGCGGCGCCGGCGACGAACAGCGCCGCGGCGCCGGCCAGGATGGCGGTACGGGTTACCCGCATCGGTGGTCCTCCTTTGCTGAATCGGGTGGCCGAAATGTATTCGGCGAAGCTGAACGGCAGATTACAAATTGCAGCGAGCGGTGGTTCGGGGCGTCTTCTTTCGAGAACGCTTTGGCCTCCGCGCAACCATGCCTATATCGGCGCCATGACCATCCCCCCGGACCCCCGCTCGCTGCTTTACCGCCCCGGCCTGCTTTCACCCGAAGAAGCGCAGGCGCTCGCCGCCGAAACCTTGCGCGCTTGCGACGACGGCGAGCTCTACCTGCAGTTCATCGCCAGTGAGGCGTTCGGGTTCGACGACGGCCGACTCAAAACCGCCGACTACTCGCGCGACGCGGGGTTCGGCTTGCGCGGCGTGTCGGGCGAGATGACCGGGTTTGCGCACGCCAACGAGATCAGCACCGCTGCGATCCGCCGCGCCGGCGAGACCCTGACCTTGCTCGATCCGGCCCAAGCCGCGCCCGCGCCGCCGCCGCGGCGCAGCAACCGCCACATTTACACCGAGGCCTCGCCGCTCGACGCGGTGCCGTTCGCCGACAAGGTCCGGCTGCTCGAGACGATCGACGCCGCCGCCCGGGCGCGCGACCCGCGCGTCGCGCAAGTCAGCGTCAGCCTCTCGGGCAGCTGGTCGGTGGTCGAGATCGTCCGTGCCGACGGCTTCGTTGCCACCGACCTCCGCCCGCTGGTCCGCCTCAACGTCGGCATCGTCGCCGAAAGCAATGGTCGGCGCGAGACCGGCAGCTTCGGAATGGGCGGCCGCTGGCTCTACGACCGCCTGTTCGATCCGGCCGAATGGAACCGCGCGATCGACAGCGCGCTCGCCCAGGCGCTGGTCAACCTCGACAGCGTCGCCGCTCCGGCCGGCGAGATGACCGTGCTGCTCGGCCCCGGCTGGCCCGGCGTGCTGCTCCACGAGGCGGTCGGCCACGGACTCGAGGGCGACTTCAACCGCAAAGGCACCAGCGCGTTCTCCGGCAGGATCGGCGAACGGGTCGGCGCGCCCGGGGTGACCGTGGTAGACGACGGCTCGATCCTCCACCGCCGCGGCTCGCTGACCATCGATGACGAGGGCACGCCAACCCAGGAGACGGTGCTGATCGAGGACGGGATCCTCAAGGGCTACCTCCAGGACCGGCTCAATGCCCGCCTGATGGGCGTCGCCGCGACCGGCAACGGCCGCCGCGAGAGCTATGCCCACGCGCCGATGCCGCGGATGACCAACACCTTCATGCGCGGCGGCAGCGACGATCCGGGCGAGCTGCTCGGGCGGGTCAAAAACGGGATCTTCGCCAAGAGCTTCGGCGGCGGCCAAGTCGACATCACCAGCGGCAAGTTCGTGTTCTCGTGCACCGAGGCCTACAAGATCGAGAACGGCAGGCTCGGTGCGCCGATCAAGGGCGCGACCCTGATCGGCGATGGCCCGAGCGTGCTGACCCGCGTCGTCGGAATCGGCAACGACATGTGCCTCGACGAGGGCGTCGGTGTTTGCGGCAAGGGCGGCCAGAGCGTGCCCGCGGGGGTCGGGCAGCCGACGCTGCTGATCGACGGGCTGACGGTCGGCGGAACTGGCTGAAGGCAACTTTTCACGCTCGGTTCAGCGGAACGTGATACAAGGTTGTTCCGAGGAGAACCGCCATGCGCAAACTCGCCTTCTTGCTCGCCGGCGCCGCCGCGCTGATCGCCGGTCCGGCGCTCCAGGCTCGCGATCACCCGAGCGGCGAACAGAAGCTCGCCCGCCTGCTGGACGGCCGCGTCGCCGGTCGCCCGGTTAGTTGCCTGAGCCAGTTCGATACCCAGGACATGCAAGTCATCGACCACACCGCGCTGGTCTACCGGGTCGGCAAGACGCTCTACGTCAACCGCCCGAGCAACGCCGATCAGCTCAACTCGGACGACATCCTCGTCACCGAGCTGCACACGGGGCAACTGTGCCGGCTCGACATCGGCAAGCTCCATGACCGCTCGACCGGGATGTTCACCGGCTTCGTCGGGTTCGAGGATTTCGTGCCGTACCGTCGCGCCGGCTGACCGGAGCGCTGTCAGGATAGGTCTTGGCGTCGCGCGCCAATCGCGGGTAGGGTTCCCGGGGAGCAGCTCGGGGGACCAATGGCATTCAATCGCGGCTTTGATTCCACGCAGACCAAGTCACGTCGGCTGCTGATCGAGGCCGCCGAAGCCTTGCTCGAGGAAGAGGGCCAGTACGCGATCAGCGCACGGCGCATCGCCGAGCGCGCCGGCATCAAGCCGCAGCTCGTCCATTATTACTTCCGGACGATGGACGACCTGCTCGTCGCCGTCTTCAATTCCGCCGCCGACCAGTACCTCGAGCTGCACGAGGCGGCGCTCGACTCGGCGCAGCCGCTGCACGCGATCTGGCAGCTCAACAGCCATATGCCGCGCACCCGGCGCAACATGGCGTTCATCGCGCTGGGCACCCAGCACCCCGGCTTGCGCGCGGAAATGCAGCGCTCGGGCGAGATGTTCCGGGCCATGCAGATCGAAGCCGTCGAGCGGGTGCTGAGGGAGCGCGGTCAGGCGCCCGATCCAATCCTCGCCCCGTCGCTGGCGATGCTGATGGCGGCGATCGCCCGGACGACGGCGATGGAAACGCAGATCGGCATCACCCTCGCTCACGACGAGATCAGCCGCATGGTCGAGGCCGTGCTCGACCGGCTCGAGCCGGGGCCTGCGGCCGACCAGCCTGACGCAGACGCCAATCCGCCGCTGGGCGACGGACAGCACGAGGTTTCCTGAGCCGCACCGTGGGTGGCGCGGCCGCGACCCCGCCGTCAGTGGATCGTCCGGCGCCGTTGGTCGAGCGGAGATCGCCTTTGCCGCCCCATCGTGCGACGGGCAGGCCGCGCGTGCCGGCACACGGAGGAGAGGAGGGATGCGAGGTGTAGCGGCCGGCGTCGGCTTCTTCCTCGCTGCGCTTGGCGCCCCCGCGGCGGCCCAGGAGCGCAGCAGCGACAACGCCGTGACCCAGGCTGAGGACGCGTTCGGCTTCAGCGTCGGCCGGGAATCGGTCGGCATCTACAGCGCCGGCAGCACCCGCGGGTTCTCGCCGACCGCGGCCGGCAATGTCCGCATCGATGGCCTCTACTTCGATGCTGCGTTCAACCTCACCAGCCTGCTCAGCGACTCGAGCAGCATCAAGGTCGGCCTCTCGGCGCAGGGCTATCCGTTCGCCGCGCCGAGCGGCGTCGTCGATCTGAGGCTGCGCCGGCCGGAGTTTCGATCCGGCGGGTCGCTGGTCATGAACGCGGATTCGTATGGGACGATCGGCGCCGAGCTGAGTGGCTCGCTGCCGCTGAGTGAGACCCTCGCGCTAGGCTACGGTGCCAGTGCCGGCAGCACCGCATATCCCGATGGCACCGACAACACCTACCACGACGAGGCGCTCCTGCTGCGCTGGCGGCCGCTGCCGGGCCTTGAGCTGTTGCCGTTCTGGTCGGTGCACCGTGACTTCCAGAACGAGTCCGGCCCGTTTTACATCCCGGCGGGAGCGTTCATTCCGCCTCTGCCGCCGCCGCACAAGTTCGCTGGACCGCACTGGGCCAGCTTCAACTTTGCGGGAATCGACGAAGGCCTGCTCGCCTCGGCCGCGGCGAGCCCGACATGGCTGGTCCGCCTCGGCGCCTTTCGTTCGATCTGGGACCAGCGTACCAGCTTCGGCAACCTGCTCGTCAACATCCAGTCCGATGGCAGCGCCGATCGCCTGATCATCGCCGACCCGCCGACGCGGGCCGTGTCGAACAGCGGCGAGCTGCGGGTGACACACAGCATCGCCGAAGGGCCGCGGCTTCACGTGTTCCACCTGTCGTTGCGTGAACGCGATGCGCATCGCGAATACGGCGGCGCGGAGACGTTCGACCTCGGCCCCACGCGCCTCGGCGCCCCGGTCACCGCGCCCGAGCCGACCTTCGCCTTCGGGCCGCTCTCGCGCGACCGGGTGCGCCAGGAGACGCTCGGCCTGGCCTACATTGGCCGCTGGAAGGGGCGCGGCGAGATCGGCTTCGGCCTCTCGCGCGCGGCATACCGCAAGACCACGACGCTGCCCGGGATCGGGCCGATCGTCGCCCGCGCAACGCCGTGGCTGTACAACGCCACCGCCGCGATTACCCTGACGCACGCGCTCAGCGTCTATGCCGGCTATGCCCGCGGGTTGGAGGAGAGCGGCCTCGCGCCGCAGAACGCAAGTAACCGCAACGCTCCCCTGCCGGCGACCCTCACCTCGCAGCGGGACGCGGGCCTGCGCCTGGCGCTCACCCCGAAGCTCAAGCTGGTTACCGGCGCGTTCGACTTGCGCAAGCCCTACTTCGGGTTCGACGGCTCGCAGGCATTCCGACAGGTCGGCACGACCCGCAACCGCGGCGCCGAAGTCTCGCTCGCCGGCGCGCTGACCAACCATCTCGACATCGTTGCAGGCGGCGTCTTCCTGGACGCCCGGGTGGAGCGCGATGCCTTCGCAACCGGGTCGATCGGCCGGCGCCCCGTCGGGCTGCCGAGCCACTCGCTCAACCTCAACCTCAACTGGCGCACGCCGGTGAACGGCCTATCGCTCGACGCTGCGGCCTATCTGCGCGGATCGGTCGCGGCGACTTCCGACAATGCGGTGATCCTCGGCGAGCGCAAGGTCGTCAACTTCGGCGCGCGCTTCCGGACGAGTCTCTCCGGCCGCGCGATGACTTTCCGCCTTCAGGCAAGCAACGTGCTGAACGACCGCACCTGGGGCACCGCCGGACCCGGCATTTACGCCGCCAACCCGGGCCGCTCGGTCAACGGCTACTTAGCGCTCGATCTGTGAATGATCAGGCGCAAGCCACCGGATAACGACGGATGATCGGGTCGGCGGTGACCAGCGTCATGCCCGCGTGCAGGGCATGGGCGATCAGCATGCGGTCGATCGGATCGCCATGAATCGGCGGCAGAGTGGCCGCGATCTGCCAGCACGCGGTCGGAAAATCGATCAGCCGCAAGTCCATGTGCTGCTGGAGGAATTCGATTGGTTCGGACAGCGCGATGCGGCCGCGGCTCTGGAGATCGGCCAGTTCGAACGCGACGACCGCGTTCACGCACAAGTCTCGGGCGGGATCGCGGAGGAGCGCAATGTCGATGCGCTCCAGGCGCGGATCGCCGGTTGCCGCCCAGACGAGGACATGGGTGTCGAGCAGTAGCGGCGATTCAGGACTTGCCAAATTTGCGCTCGATTCGGCAATCGTAATCGGCGTCCGTCATTGCCCGCGGCACGTCGAGGGCATCGCTGCCATGGAGATGGCGGTACTTGTCGGCGAGGAAACCGATCGCCGCGCCGCGCTTGGCGGCACGCGCCGCCCACTCGAGCTCGATCGCCTCGGGCAAGGCGACGAGGCGCACTTTCGGCTCGCCGGCCTTCTGCAGCACGACGTCCTCGCCGCGCAGCGCGGCGGCTACGAGTTCCGACAGGCGCGTCTTGGCCTCACCGATGTTGACGTGGATGCTCACGCTTCGAAACGTAGGTTGGCCAAGCTGCTTGGTCAACGGCTACTTCGCGCTCGATCTGTAATCGCGAGCGGACCAGGCCTTGCGCGCAACGGTGCGAGACGCCACTCTTGAAAACCTATGAGCCGCGTCCGCAGATCGATGGATTGGGGATTCCCCCGCTGGCGCGGCTACAGTGGTTCGCGCGAGGCGGCGCAAGTCCGGCTGTGCGACCGCGCCGGCTGCACCGAGGCCGGCGAATGCCCCGCGCCGAAGTCGCCCAACAGTTCCGAGCGCTGGTATTTCTGCCAGAGACACGCCGCCGAATACAACGCCGGTTGGGACTATTTCGCCGGGCTCGACGCCGAGGAGGCGGCCGAGCGTGAGCAGGCCGAGCGCCAGACCCACTCCGGCTACCGCGAGGCGGCGCACTACGGTTGGGCCGGCTCGGGGGACGGCAGCCGCAACCGCGACGAGCTGCGCGCGCTCGACCTGCTCGGCCTCGGCCCCGACGCCGAGTTCGAGGAAGTGCGCAAGGCGTGGCGGACCAAAGCCAAGGAAGTACACCCCGATCTTCGGCCCGGCGACGCCGAGGCGGCGCGGGCGTTCCACGCGCTCCAGCTCGCCTACGACGTGCTTCGCGCGGCCGAGGAGCGGCGCGAGTGGAAAGGCTAGGCCGACCGGCTTCGCTCATCGGCGGGGCGATAGCGGTGACTGGCCGGCGATGATAACGAACCGGCGGCAGCGATGGGCGAGGTGGTAACTCTGTGAGCGAAGACAACGGCGTGTGGGTGGACCCCAAGGCGGCAAGGACCTTGCCCCAACTGATCCGCGCGGCCGCCGCGGCTTATGGCGATGGCGTCGCGGTGCGCCTCGAGGCGGACGCCGGACCCGAGGACATCACCTTCCGCGAGCTCGATCGCCGCTCGGCCGAACTGGGCCGAGCCCTCCTCGCCCGCGGCATCGGCAAGGGCGCCCGGGTCGGCTTCATCGCCGGGAACGGGCCGCAGTTCGCGACTTGGCTGTTCGCCATCGCCCGGATCGGCGCGGTGGCGATCCCGATCAGCACGATGATCCGCGCCAACGAGCTGGTCCGCGTGCTCCGCCAGTCCGACGTATGCGGCCTGTTCGTCCAGCGCCAGTTCCTCGGCTACGACTACGCCGAGCGGCTGTGCGAGGCGCTCCCCGCCCTGCGCCAGGGCGGCCCCGAGCTGCGCCTGCCCGAAGCGCCCTATCTGCGCTGGATCGTCTCGTCGGGGGAAGGGCTCCCGGCGAGCTTCCGCACCGCCGACTGGTTCGGGAAAGCCGCCGAAACGATCGGGGACGAGCTGCTCCGGTCGGTCGAAAGCGAGGTCCACACCACTGATCAGCTGATTGAGATCTACACGTCCGGCTCGATGGCCTTGCCCAAGGGGGTGCGCCACAACCACGGCCCGGTACTGTTTCGCACCCATTACTTGCGCGGGATGCTCGGCCCGGCCGAACCCGGCGCGGACGTCAATTGCTATCTGCCGATGTTCTGGGTCGGCGGGCTGATGATGTACCTGCTCCCGGGCATCGAGGGCGGAGGCAAGGTGCTGTGCACCGAGCGCACGCTGAGCAACAGCCGCGTCGCGATGGGCAGCGTCCTCGCCGACGAGGACGTCGCCCTGATGAAGAACAACAAGCCCTACTGGGGCCTGGGGATGAGCGAATCCCTAGGCCCTTATGGCTACGGCGACGAGCTGCGCGCGCCGGGCCGGCCACTGTGCGCGCCGATGGACCACTTCGCTCCCGACTACGAGATCCGCATCGCCGACGAGGACGACCGTCCGGTCGGCGACGGCGAGGTCGGCGAGATGCAGCTGCGCGGCTACCCGGTGACCCCTGGCCTCCACAAGATCGAGCGCGCCGAGCTGTTCACTCCCGACGGCTACTACAAGACCGGCGACATGTGCCTGATCGAGGGCCAGCGCATCCATTTCATCGGCCGCAACGGCGACATGATCAAGACCGCCGGCTCCAACGTTTCCCCCGCCGAAGTCGAGATGGAGATGCAGCAGCTCGAAAGCGTGCACTCCGCTTACGTCGTCGGGCTGCCCGATAAGGAGCGCGGTCAGCTGGTCGCCGCCGCGGTCGTCGCGCGCGAAGGCGCGACCCTCGATTTCGCCGAAGTCGAGGCGCAGCTGCGCCAGCGCCTCTCGGGCTACAAGGTTCCCCGGGCTTACCTCGAGATCGCCCGCGAGGAAGTCCCGCTGCTCCACAGCAACAAGGTCGCGCGGCGCGAAGTGGCGAGGATGATCGCCGAGCGTCTCGGCCGGGTGGCTGCCTGACACGCGACAGCGGCGCTCCGCCACCCCTTGCGCGCCCCGTCCTGCACCGGTAAACGCCCCCAGCCCACACGGCGCGCCGCTTTAGCTCAGTCGGTAGAGCACATCATTCGTAATGATGGGGTCAGGTGTTCGAGTCACCTAAGCGGCACCATTTTCCATTCGCCAGCGTCCGTGATTGGTTGCGAAAAGCCCGGAAATCTGCCAATAACTGCACTGGGCCAACCGCCGGTGTCCGCCTCTGCACATTGCTAACCGGGCGGTTTTGGGGGCCACGTTGGGGGCCATTTCGTAACGGCTGAAAGACGTGGCCCCCATATGGGCATTTTTTCAATCACCACCATTCGTCGCGCCAAACGGCTTCAGAACGCCTTCGTAATGCCGAATTCGGCACGGAGGCGCTTTTGGTCGTACAAGCTGATGCTCGAGAATGTACGGCTCCAGATCACCCGGATCGAAGGCGCGAAGCCGGCAACGCTCCAGTCGCGTTTGTAGAGGCTGGCGGAAGCCTGCAGTCGCCAGTCGCGCCTGGTCGTGCCGAATAGCCCGAGCGGTGCGTCGTTCAGCTGGCGGCCGACCTCGAAGCCAAACTGCGGCCTCAGCCCCCAGCCGATCTCCTTGAGCACGCCCACGCCAAGCCGGGCCTGCCAGTTCGACTGCCCGTGATCATTGGCGATCGAACGCTGGATCGAACCGTAAGCGAAGCCGAGCGTGGAGGCACTGAGCGCGCGATTGGCCGACAGGCCGGCCTCGATATCCCAGCCGTCGACATCATCGCGGCGGGCATAGGCGTTGTGGCGCGCGGCGAGCGAAGCTTCGATCCCCCATTTGCCGCCGATTACCTTGTCGAATGCGAGCCGTCCGCCCAAGCTGGTGACGAGGCGCCGGCCGCCGTACCACCGCTCGAGTCCGGTCGCCGCGACCCGCAAGCGACCGCCGGAAAGGCGCAACTCGGGGCCGGCCTCGGCGCCGACGTAAATGTCGTCGAAATCATGGTCGGGATAGCGGACCGCGCGACCATAAGCGGCGATGTAGAGTGGCATCCTGGTGTTGCGCAGCAGGCGGATGCTGGCCTCGCCGCCGGCGATGATGCCGGTGCCCGAGCGCGCGCGGCCGGAAGGATCGAGCTTGAACGGCAGGCCGAGAATGTCGATCCTTTCCTTGTCGGTGGCGGAATTGATGTTGCTGTCAGGCGCGATGCCGATGGTCAGGTTGAAGCGCCAGGCGCGGCGCGCGCGGATCGCCTCGCGGAAGCGGGCGATATTCTTGATCACCGCTTCGGGCGGACGCTGCGCTATCGCCAGCTTGAAATGATAATCGGCGTCCTCGTCCTTCTTCTCGAGAAACAGGGTTCGGGCGAGCTCGAGCCTCACCCGCACCAAATCCGGGTCGCGTGACAAGATCTTGCGCAGCAGCGCCTCGGCCCGAGGGTACTGTTTGCGGGCCATCGCCACCATCGCCTCGAGGAAGTCCCGCTCGACGCCGCCGGCATCGTCCGCCTGCAGCCGGTCGAGCAGCACCAGCGCATCGTCGTAGCGCCCGGCGTCGATCAGCCGTCCGGCGACGGCCAGGACCTGGTCGAGCGACAGGCGCTCGAGGCGGATTGCCGGACGAGGGGACGTGGATTGAGCCAATGCATGAGCAGGAATGATCATCGTCCCCGCCAGCATGGCGATGCCCCTCAACGTCCGCCGGTCGCGCCCTTTGATCCGACGGCAGGGTTTCAATCGCCACACCGGCCAATGGCTCGCAGCCTGCCACACCTCCGACCGACTCAAGGCACTGCACGCAGACCGGCGAAGTCATTGAAGGTGTGAGAGACCGTTCCGTCCGGCGCCATCTGCGGCAGCTTCGCGATCCCGCCTACTTCCGCAGCCTGGGGGCCGAAGAAGGCGCCCGTGAGGGAGCCTGTCACCGGCTGGACCAGGTCCGCCACCGGCGGCTGCTCCGGCCTCGCCAAATGCAGAGTTCCGGTTCCCGCCAGGACCAGATTGAAGCCGCCGTCGTTCCCGACGAGGGTCGAGCCGGCAGCATGGACGATCGCGTCGCTATGTTCCGCGACGATCGGATCGCCGGCGTCATCGTAGACGGTGTTGCCGTCGGCGTCGGTTTTGAAGGTATCGCCGCTCCCCTTCCAATCATACCGGCCGGAAAGGCTCTTCGTTGCAAAATCGATTTGCAGAACGGTGTCGCCGAGCGCGTCGAAGACGTTGCCGTCCTCGTCCGTAACGGGCGGGCTGATGAGGCTGTGAACGGTGTAGCTTGCCTGCCCCGACACCGGCATGTCGCCGGGCGCCGTCCGCTGGCCGAAGACGAGAATGCCGGTCGTCTCCCGGGTGGCCTTGTAGTTCTCGGGTCCGGGAATCCCGCTCGCATTTTCCTGGTAGAATTGCCCCCAGGCGGCCGCCGAAAGATAGCGGGGGGAGCCGTTCAACTGGCCCGCGTTGTAGAGGCGCAGGAAGCTGGTGATCACTTGGCTCGCGCCACTCGCCGCGGTCCCGGCGGTGACCGTGCTGGCCAGCATGTCACCGCGGGCGACCCAGTCCACCGGCCCTCCGGACAAGTCCGGGTTGTTGCGGCTAAAGCCCAGCGGCGTATCCGCGGGGAGCGTCATCCGCCCGGTCGGGAATTGGTAGGGACCGGCATCGACGCTGAGCGTGTAGGTTCTGGTGGCGGCGTCAACGGCCAGGCTGACCGAGCCCTGCGGCGCCAACTGCATCGGCGCGACGATGTCCTGGGCTCCGGTTGCCGAGACCACGCGCCCGGTCGAGTCCCGTACGAGCGTCAGGCCGCTGGAGTCGTAGGAAGTGTAGGCCGCGAACGACTGATAGTTGCCGGTGGTGGTCGCCGGCGTTGGCGGCAACGGTGTCCGGGTGGCCGCGGATGTTGCCAGCGCCGCGGACGCGGGAATCGGAGCGGGGGTGCTCGCCACACCTCCGTTCCCCCCGCCCCCGTCCCCGCAAGCGGCGAGGGCAAGCGCCAGGGTGATTGGGGCGAGCTGCGTGGTAATGCGTGCCATGGTGAACACTCCTTTCGTGAGCGTGGCGGGAACTTTCGGATCATCGCCGGGCGAACGCTGTCGAGCGCGCCGAACTCTGTCGGCGCTGGCGTAGAAGCCCTGTGTCAGCAGGCCACCGAGCTTCCATTCGAGGGGCCAGGGCAACGTCTTCGACCTATTTGTGCTCAAGCAGGAACGGCACTGCTGTCCAATCGGAAATGGATTTTCCCGCGGCATCGACGAGCGAGACCAGGCCGCCGGCTTCCGCTGCGCGGGGGCCAAAGAATGCGCCCGCGAACGAACCTGTCACCGGCGCGACCGCATCCGGCAGGGTGCCGGCAGGATCAGGTGTCGCAGACGTGCCGGAAAGCGGGATCACGAAGCCGGCAGCCGAGGAGATCGACGCGGATCCAGTCGCCCTGAATCCCACTTGCACTTGCGTGCCCTCTCCTCCGTCGTAGCCGTCGGTCAGGATGATCTTGGCCGGGTAGTCGAGGTAGGCCGTTACCGACCTTGCACCAAAGTCCGCATCGAGCTGCAGGAATCGTCCCGCGTCGGCATAGCTCGCCATTCCGCTGACCGGCAGGTCCGAAGGCGGCGTGTGCTCGCCGTACACGAAAGTGGCTGAAGTCGATTGGCTCAGGTATCTGGTGCCGGTCGCTTGTTCGGTCGCGTATTCATCAAACGCCCAGTTACCGTAAGACACATAGCGAAGTCCCATTTCCGTATGGAAAAGTTCCGATGAATCGGGTGCAGCAGAATGCGTTTCCGCGATAAACAGGTCTTGTATGTGATGTTGCGGGTCAGACTTGGTTCCGTCGCTGAAATGATAGTTGATGTCGAACTGGTTGCCGAAATCTCCATAATATTGATTCGACGAGATGGTGGATCGCAATGCGGGTCCGCTATCGCCCACATAAGTCCTTTGGACTCTGCCATCGGAGAATTGGCCTGCAAGCGTAAAGGCATGATTGGCCGGATCGACCGTTATCTTGAAGGGTGACGGACTGGCGATGCCCGAAACGTCTGCTGACAGCACTGTCCCGGAAGTCTTCAGATCGTAGGTCTGCTTCGACACCCATGCGATCGTGTCGTAAGTGCCTGCAATCGTCGCCACGCTCGCCGGCAATGGCGTGCGATTGACCAGCTCCTGGGATACTACGACGATGGGAGCCGGCGCTGTGGGCGTCGGCACTGGCGGCGGACTGCTGGCCACGCCGCCGCCGCCATCCGCGCCGCAGGCGGAAAGCACGGTCGTTGCCGCCAGCAGCAAGCAGGTCGGCAGGCCTTGTCTGGTCATTGCGCTGATCCTTTCGACGAAACCGGTTGACCGCCTTATGGCCCGGAGGCGGGTGACGGGTCAGAGGGAGGGGATATCCGCCCTCCGCCTCCGGGCGGCCGGTGCTGCGCCATCAGCGTCCGGCCAACGTGCCCCTGATCGTGACGATGCCCGCGGCTAGCGCCAATGCACTGGGGCTAGCGACGGCCCGGTCGATCTGCGCGAACGCATCGCGGAGCGTCGGTCCAGTGCAGTTCAGCTCGTTGTAGCTTGGCGCGAAGCTGTCCGAGGCCGACGCGCAGACGCGATGGACGGCGTGGCGGACGCGCGCCTGAAGTGCGCGCTGGCCGTCGGCGCTCCGCAGCTCGGATGTCGCATAGGCGACATGCTCGACAGTCGGCTGTGTGGCGGTCACCGTGGTGAGGTCATCCGCCCGGCCGGCGCTGGCGATGATCACCAACACGCTCGCGATGATCGGTTTCCTGGTCACGGTGGCTCTCCTTTCCTGCTGATCGGAGACCGCTAACACTCTTGCGCGGGGCTGGCCGTGAAGGGGCCGAGAAGATACGCCCAAGCTCGTGTGAAGCTTTGCCGATGATCCGCCTGTGCTGCTGAACCCGCCCCCGAACCCTTCGACTTCGGTGGCGGTGTCGGTCACTTGAGTTCTTTCGCGCTCGTCGGTTCGCCTTCGTCTCGGCTACGAATGATGTGCGGCGTGACCACGATGAAGAGGTCTCGCTTGAGCCGGCTGGTGTGCTCGGTGTCGAACAGCTTGCCGAGCAGCGGAATGTCGCCGAGCAGAGGCAGCTTGCTGTGGTTGGCGATAGTGCTTTCCTGGGTCAGCCCGCCGATCACGAACGACTGGCCGTCCCGAACCGTGGCCGAGGTAGACGCCTCGCGCTGGCTGATCGTCGGATAGCCTTGCGAAAAGCCCGTGACGCTCGAAACCACTGCGAACACGTGCGAGGTCACGAATCCGTCGTCGCTAACGCGCGGCGCGATCTGCAGGGTCACCCCGACGTTCACATATTGAACCTGCTGCTGCACGGCGTTGACACCGGACAGCGCAATCGAGGTCAGGATCGGCAGCGCGTCGCCGGTGACGATTTTCGCCGTGGCCCCGCTTTGCGCCGAGATTCGCGGCTTGGAGACGATCCGTCCTTCGCCCTTGGCGATCTGCGCGTAGAGTGCCACCTGGAAGTTGGCGATCACCCCGCCATGGCGCGGCGTGTCGCTGAAGCCGGGATAGCCCTTCGAATAGAAGAATGATCCCGTGGCGATCTGATTGCTGCCGTTGTTGAAGTCGAGACCGAGGTTGCGGGCGCCGCTCTCGGTCAGTTCGACGAACTCGGTTTCGAGCACCACGCTCGTCACCGGTACATCGAGCTTGGCGATCTCGTCCTTGATCGCCGCGACGCGCGGCGGCGAGCCGCGCAGCACGATCGCATTCAGGCGCCGATCGACGCCGACCGTGCCATCGACCGCCCGTCCGAGCGGATCGGCCGCGACGTTGAATGCGCCTTGCGATGCAACCAGTGGCGATCCTGGCAACGTCCCGGACCCGCCGTAGTAAGACTGCGATCCGGTCGAGCCGAAATTCGGCTCTTGCGGAATGAAGCCGTCGTTCGGCTTGATCGTCTGGTTGCCGGTGAGGAGCCCAACGATCTCGCTCACGTCGGCGTACTTGAGCGGCACGACCTCGAAGATCTCGCCGAAGCCGGCGATCAGGCCTGCCGAGGGCGGCTCGACGGCAACGCCGGCCTCGCTCGGAGCTGATGGGACAATATGGAACCAACTCGGTCCGAGCGCC
>JAEKKO010000085.1 GCA_019510335.1 Novosphingobium sp.
GCTTCCGACGCGCCGTAAGCGCTGGTGAAGCCGGCATCGATCAGCGCCTTGGCGCCGCGCGCGGCGGTGAACACCTGCGTCTCGGGCGTGGGCTTGATCAGGTCCTCGGTCGCGGTCACGCCTTCGAACGAGAGGTGGGCGTGCCCTTCGGCCATCCCCGGCATCAGAAACCGGCCGCCGGCGTCGATCACCCGCTCGGCCGCCGTCGGCGACGCGGCGCCCGTCCGGCCGACGGCGGCGATCCGGTTGCCGTCGATGAGGACGTCTCCGGCAAAAGGCGCGCTGCCGGTGCCGTCGAAAATTCGGGCGTTGCTGATCAGAATGCAGCCCACGGGGTCCTCTCCACTCGTGCCGGGCCGGCGCACGTGAAAGGGGGCGTCCGGCTTGTCGGCTTCGACAAAATAGTCCCATTGCCGCAGAGGTCCAAATGACTGCGAGGGCAGCGTCGGTTCTCCGTGACGGCGAGGGAGGTCTGCGACACCCTATCGCTGCGACGATAGTCAAGACGGCGGACTGGCCCGGACCTTTGCATTGCGACGCTGGTTCCTACATGAGAGGCGCAACATGCCGGACGGAGCGGCTGGGAGAGCGATGGCGATGGGCAAGGTCAAAGTCACCGTCACCGACGTCAAGGGCGAAACCCACGCCCTCGAGGCGTGGTTCGAGAAAGTCGGCTCGCCCAACGACATCGAGTTCGCGATGCTCGACATGGTCACCGAGGTGGTGCGTGATACCAGCCGGCTTTCGTGCCAGATCAAGCTGCGCCCGGAACTCGATGGCCTTGAAGTGACGGTCGCCCCGAACTCCGTCTACTGACGCCGAGGCGATCTGCGGCGGTTGAGCGGCAGCGTACGCACGCCCCTCAATGCCCATGAGGGCAAGCATCAATTCGAAATCGGGCATGGCTTCGCGCCGGCCGCCATCGCACAATGGGCGGCTAGCGAGCGCGGTCCGCCGCGACCAGAGGACGAGGCCCATGGATACTCAAAGCGCCCCCGCGACTGGCGCCGCCAACGCCGCTCCCGGCGACGAACAGGTTCTGCTGGCGAAGGCGTCGCTCGCCGACCCGGCGATTCAGGCGCATCCCAACGCCTTCTATCGGGCAATGCGTCGGGACGATCCGGTGCACTATGACGCGCAGCTCAACAGCTGGCTGGTCAGCCGCCACGAGGACATCCTCGCCGTCCAGTCCGATCCGATCACGTTCTCCGTCAACAAGGGCTATCACGAGCAACAGGCGCGCGGGATGCATGACGAGTTCCGCGCGATCCTCGAGCGCGAGGGCGGCGGCTACTTCCCCGACGCGATCATGTCTGATCCGCCGTACCACACGCGCATCCGCAAGCTGATGGAGAATGCCTTCACGGCGCATAGGGTCAAGGAGCTCGAGCCGCGCATTCGGGAGGTGGTGGGGGACCTGCTCGACACCGTTGCCGGGCAGGGCCGGGCCGATGCCGTTCGCGACATCGCCGTACCGCTGACGATCCGGGTCATCGTCGAGCAACTCGGACTCGATCACGGAATGGAAGAAAAGATCTCGCGCTGGTCCGTCGCGGTGACGGCCCAGATCGGGCGGATGCAGAACCGGGAGCAGATGATCGAGAACGCCCACCAGATCTGCGAGCTCCAGCACTACCTGATCGGCAAGATGAAGGAGCGCGAGGCGAGCCCGCGCGAGGACATGATCTCCGACATCGTCCACGCCCGGGTGAAGAACGCCGACGGCAGCGAGGAGACGCTGACTTTCGCCGAGGCGGTCAGCCTGGTGCGCGCCCTGTTGATTGCCGGCAACGACACCACCGCCACCGCGATCGGCAACCTGTTTTACCTGCTCGCCACTCGGGTCGAGGTCGCGCAGCTGCTGAAAGATTCCGCCGCGGACGAGCGGGTGATGAATCGCTTCGTTGAAGAACTGCTGCGCGTCGAGCCTCCGGTGCGGGCGTTGTCGCGGATGACCACCTGCGAGGTCGAGCTGGGTGGGACCAAGCTGCCGGCCGGCGCGCACCTGCTGCTCGTTTACGCCTCGGCCAACGATCAGGACGAGGTCTTCCCCAGCCCGCGCGCGTTCGACGTCAACCGTCCGAATCTCGGCCGCCACGTCTCGTTCGGCGGCGGCATCCACCGCTGCGTCGGCCTCGCCTTGGCGCGGATGGAGGTCAAGGTCATGGCGCAGGAGATCGCCCGGCGGTTCATGGACATTCGGCTGGCGATCCCCGAGGACGAGATTCGCTACGTTCCTACGGTTGCGACGCGAACGATCGCGTCGCTGCCGATCACCTTCACCCGTCGCTCCGCCTGATCGCGCAGGCGAGGGGAGGCAAGCCATGTCCGGAGAGCTCGCCGGCAAAGTCGCCGTCGTCACCGGCGGCGCCAGCGGAATCGGCCGCGCGAGCTGCGAGCTGTTCGCGGCAGAAGGCGCGAAAGTCGTCATTGCCGACATCGACGATGCGGGCGAGGGGCTGGCGCGCGAGATCGGCAACGCCGCCGTGTTCATCCGCTGCGACGTGTCCTCGCGCGACGACATGCAGGCGGCGGTCGACCTCGCAATCTCGCGCTTCGACGGTCTGCACGTGATGTTCAACAACGCCGGCATCTCGTGCGGCGCTTATCCGGATTTCCTCGATGACAAGCTCGACGATTTCGACCGGGTGATGCGGGTCAACGTGCTCGGGCCGATGCTCGGGACACAGTTTGCCGCGCGGCACATGAAGGACCACGGAGGGGGGGTGGTGCTGCAGAACGCCTCGATCGCCGGAGTCCTCGCCGGGCACGCGATGATGACCTATCGCGCCTCCAAGGCGGCGCTGATCCAGTTCAGCAAGTCTGCGGCGATCGATTTGGCGCGCTACGGCATCCGGGTGAATTGCCTCGTACCCGGGCACATCCGGACGCAGCTCAGTTCATTCCGCGAGAAGGAAGCCAAGAGCGACGTCGCGGCCAGGCTCGATCGGGCGATCGATGCCGTCTACCTCTCCAATCAGCCATTGAAGCGCCGCGGCGAGCCGGAGGATTGCGCGCAGGCGGCGCTGTTCCTGGCAAGCGATCGGGCCCGGCAGATCACCGGCATCGTCATGCCGGTCGAAGCGGGGGTGACCGCCGGCGACCCCGTCAACCACCTGCAGGATATCTTCGACGCGCGGGCCGCGGTGCTCGCCGGTAACGACTGACGGAGCAATCGCCCGGGGGGTGTTCGCTCAGGCGCTGCTGACCGGGATTGCATGAGCGGTGCTCGCAGCCATCATCGCGCCGTTCCACTGGCGGAGAACGGTGATGACGGAAAACTGGACCGGTGGGCTCGAGCCCGAACTCGACTTCATGTTCCCGTCGCGTCCCGAGGATCCGGAAATGCGCGAGAGCGCATCGATCTGGCTGTTCGAGGAGAACGGCGCGTTCGCCCTGCCGCGCGTCGGGATTGAGGCGGTCGGGAACGTCTGGGACCGTCACCGCTACGACATGAATGTCGCCTTTGCCGACGGGCGCGTGCTCCGCGAGAGCAAGGTCGGCCAAACGGTTCCGGCGGTTGGCGACGACGGCAAGGCGGATGCGCTCGGGACCGACCAGCTGATCTTCCGCTGCCTCGAGCCATTCCGCCGCTGGCACCTGAGTTACCAGGGCGAGTGCTGGGAAGGCACGGTCGAAGAGCAAATCCGCAATGAGTTCGGCGCTTACGTCGAAAGCGCGCGGAACATGGGCCTCGAAGGCCGCGCGCGGGTGCCGGTCGCGTTCGAGGCCGACCTGACCATGGCCGCGCCGGCGTGGACCCAGGACTATCGCACCGAAAAGCTCGACGGCATGACAGAGCGCGAGCGCGCCGACGCCGGATCGATGGGCTACGGCTACCGCATCGAGCAGCTGTTCCGTGGCGAGGGATGGCTCGAGGTCGGCGGCGAGCGCCGCGCGTTCCGCGCGGTCGGCTCGCGCATCCACCGCCAGAGCGTCCGCCCGATGGGCGCGTTCCGCGGCCATTGCTGGCAATCGGCCCAGTTCCCCGACGGCCGCGGCTTCGCCTACATCGCTTATCCGCCGCTTGCCGGAGAGGCGCCCGAGGACACCTACAACAACGGCTACGTCTATCGCGACGGCAAATGGGCCGTGGCGAAGGCGCGCCAGATCCCGTTCCTGCGCCAGGTCATGCCGCGCGGCGACGACGTCTCGGTCGAGCTGGAATCGGAGCTGGGCATTGCCCGCATCGCCGGCAGCACCGTCAATTCGACGTTCCACATGGGCAACCCGGGCGTGAACGGCTTCAACAACCAGCAGGGCGGCGTCCGCTACACCTGGGACGGGCTCGAGACTTACGGAATGATCGAGCGATCCTCGCCCGGCGAGTTGTGCTCGATCAAGCCATAGCGCCAACGCCTCTGCCGCCATGTTGGGCGGCGGTCCCCCTCCCGTTTACGCTTCGTGAAAACAGGGAGGATCTGGCGGCCTCAGGCCGAACCCATGTACCTGCCGCCGTTGACGCTGATCGTCTGGCCGGTGATGTAGCTGGATTCCTCAGAGGCCAGGTAGGCGGCGGCGGCGGCGATGTCCTCGCCGGTGCCGATCCGGCGGACCGGCAGGGCTGCGCCGTAGGAGTCGATCGCGCCGGGCTTCTGCATGATCTCGGCGCCGCGCAGCATCGGGGTGTCGATCGAGCCCGGCGGGATCATGTTCGCGGTGATGCCGTGGCCGCCGAACTCCAGCGCCAGACATTTGGTGAAGCCGAGCAGACCGCCCTTCGAGCTCGTGTAGTGGGTCTGGGTCGGCGACCCGGTCTGGACCGACGACGAAGTGATGTTGATGATCCGCCCCCACTTGGCGGCGATCATGTCGGGAATGATCTCCTGCGTGACAAGATAGGGCCCCTTGAGATTGATGCGGATCACCCTATCGAACAGCTCCTCGTCGACTTCGAGGAAAGGCGTGAAGGGCGCGATCCCGGCGTTGTTGATGAGGATCAGGATCGGACCGAGCTCGGCCCGGGTGCGCTCGGCGGCAGCCTTGATCGCGGCTTTGTCCGAGCAGTCGGCGGCGATCGCGAGCGCGGTCCCGCCGGCGTCGCGGACCATCCGCGCGGTTTCCTCGGCGCCTTCGCCGTTGATGTCCCAAATGGCGATTTTCGCGTTGTCCTCGGCGAGGCGGACCGCCATGGCGCGTCCCATCCCCGATCCGGCGCCGGTGATCACCGCGACTTTTCCGTTCAACGACCTCGTCATGCCTGCCTCTCCTGGAATAATTTGGACAGGTGCACAGCAGCGACGTCCACTGCTGTCAACCGCAGGGGCGCTATTCGATGCCGGCGAAACCGCCGTAGCGACCTTTGAAGAACAGCATCGGATCGGCGTCCCGCGTTGCCTCGAGGCGGACGACGCGGCCCAGCACGAACCAGTGATCGCCTGCGTCGGTGACCGAATGCAGGCGGCATTCGATGCTGGCGAGTGCGCCGGCGATGACCGGCAGGTCATGCGCCGAAATGCGGTACTCAACCCCGGCGAACTTCTCGCCGCCCTTGGCGGCCAGCTGCTTGCAGACCCGCTGCTGATCGCTGGCGAGGACGTTGACGCAGAAGTGGCCGGCTCGCTCGATCAGCGGCCAAGTCGAGCTGCTCTTGTCGGGAAGGAAGCCGACCAGCGGTGGATCGAGCGACACCGAGGTGAACGTGCCGACGATCATTCCGGTCGGATTGCCCGCCGGGTCGAGCGCGGTGATCGCGCTGACACCGGTCGGGTAATAGCCGAGGACCTGGCGGAAAGTGGTCGCCTCGATCGTCATTTCGCTCATGGATTCCGCCTGCATCGCCAGCTCTCGAATTGACTCATGCCCGCACGCTGGCGCACCGGCAACGATTATCGAGCACTTTGCTTCGCTGGCGCCGCGGCGCTCCGGGAGCGCAACATCTTGCGCTGCGGCGCCCAAAAGTGCACGGGGCGCGGCATATCTCGCTTGCGATGAAGCAGCCTGCCGCGCCCCTTGCGCTGCCGGTCGGCTGCCCTCATCTCACCCGCAAAGGAATCCACCTATGGCCCTAGCCCCGAAGATTGCCGACACCCCCGAAGCCAAGGAAATCGCCGCCCTGGTCGCGCGCTCGCGCAAGGCGCAGCAGCAGATCGAGAACTACACGCAGGAGCAGGTCGACCATCTGATCCGCGGTATGGTCTGGGCCGTCGCCAAGCCCGGCGTCGCCGAGGAGATCGCCAAGCACACCGTCGATGAAACCCAGCTCGGCAACTACGAAGGCAAGTTCCTCAAGATCGCGCGAAAGACCCGGGCGGCGCTGATGGATATCATCGACGACAAGTCGGTCGGAGTGATCGAGGAAGATCCCGAGCGCGAGATCATCAAGATCGCCAAGCCGGTCGGCGTTATCGGCGCGTTGAGTCCCTCGACCAACCCCGAGGCGACGCCGGTGATCAAGGCGATCTCGGCAGATGGGCGCGCCGGCCGACCTGGTGATTGCGATCGAGACCCCGTCCGTCGAGAAGACCAACGAGCTGATGCGGCAGTGCGACCGGGTTCTCGCCACCGGCGGTGCGGCGATGGTCCAGGCGGCCTACTCGTCCGGCACTCCTGCACTCGGCGTCGGCGTCGGCAATGCGGTGATCACCGTCGACGAGACCGCAAATCTCGATGACGCGGCCGACAAGATCCTGCTGTCGAAGACCCTCGACTTCGCCGCCTCGTGCTCGTCGGACAACGCCGTGATCCTGCTCAACTCGATCTACGACGCGATGCTGAACAAGCTGCAGGAGCGCGGCGGACTGGTACTCAACGGGGAGCAAAAGGCTAAGCTACAGGCGGCGATCTGGGTCGATGGGGCGATCAACGCCAAGGTCGTCGCGCAAAGCCCCCAGTTCATCGCCGACTATGCCGGCTTCGGCATTCCGGAGGGCACGAAGTTCTTCATTGTTCCGGAGACCGGCGTCGGTGCCGACTACCCGTTCTCGGGCGAGAAGATGACCGTCACGATGGCGCTCTACCGCGCCAAGAACCTTGACGAGGCGATCGAGCTGACCAACCGCATTCAGGCCTACCAGGGCCAGGGCCACTCCTGCGGCATCTACTCGAACGATGACGACCATATCATGAAGCTCGCCGAAGGCACGCGGACCAGCCGGGTCATGGTCAACCAGCCGCAGTCCGCCTCCAACTCGGGCAACTTGTGGAACGGCATGCGCCAGACATTTTCGCTCGGCTGCGGCAGCTGGGGCGGCAACGCCACCAACAACAACATCACCTGGCGCGACCTGATCAACGAGACCTGGGTGTCGAAGCCGTTGGCCAAGGCGAAGGAGCTGCCAAGCGACGAAGAGCTGTTCGGCAAGGACGTGATCGAGATGATCGGCTGACTTGCCGGAGAGGAAGCGGCCGCGGCGACCTTGCGAAAAATGCCGCGGCCGGCCCTTCAATCCTGCGTGCTGGTAAGCTAGCGGGCTGCGCATGACCGAACAGTTCCAGCTCAGCGACGACCAGCTCGCCATTCAGGAGATGGCGCGGCGCTTCACCGCCGACGCGATCACGCCGTTCGCCGCGCAGTGGGACGAGGATCACGAATTCCCGCGCGAGGTGGTCAAGGCGGCCGGCGAGCTCGGCTTCGGGGCGATCTACATCTCCGAGGAGATGGGCGGGATCGCCCTCGGCCGGCTCGAATCGGCGCTGATCTTCGAGGCGCTGTCTTACGGCTGCCCGGCGACCGCGGCGTTCATCTCGGTCCACAACATGGCGAGCTGGATCATCGACCGCTTCGGCGGCGCAGAGCTCAAGCAGCGCTACCTCCCAGCGCTGGTGACGATGGAAAAGCTCGGCAGCTACTGCCTGACGGAGCCCGGATCGGGATCGGACGCGGCGGCGCTGCGGACGACGGCGCGGCTCGAGGACGGGCACTACGTCGTCAACGGCACCAAGCAATTCACCACCGGCGGCGGGGTCAACGATTTCTACGTGACGATGGTCCGCACCGGAGACAATGGCGCCAAGGGCATATCCTGCCTGGTGATCGAGAAGGACATGCCCGGCGTCAGCTTCGGCGCGCCCGAGCGCAAGCTCGGGTGGAACGCCTCGCCGACCGCGCAAGTGATCTTCGAGGACGTACGCGTGCCGGTCCAAAACCGCGTCGGCGCGGAGGGCGACGGCTTCCGCTTCGCGATGGCCGGGCTCGATGGCGGCCGCCTCAACATCGGCGCGTGTTCGCTCGGCGGGGCGCAGCGCTGCCTTGACGAGGCGATCGCCTACGTGAAGGACCGCAAGCAGTTCGGCCAGCCGATCGCCGACTTCCAGAACACCCAGTTCACCCTCGCCGACATGGCCACCGAGCTCGAGGCGGCGCGGGCGCTGCTCTATCTCGCGGCGGCCAAGGTGACGGCGAATGCGCCCGACAAGACCCGGTTCGCGGCGATGGCCAAGCGCCTCGCCAGCGACACCGGCAGCTCGGTCGTCGACCGCGCGCTGCAGCTGTTCGGCGGCTACGGCTACTTGCGCGACTATCCGATCGAGCGCTTCTGGCGCGACTTGCGCGTCCACCGCATCCTCGAAGGCACCAACGAGATCATGCGGATGATCGTCGGCCGGGACCTGCTGCGGCAGTGAGCGACGACCTCATCGTCCGCCGCGAGGGGCAGGCCGGCTTCCTCTCGCTCAACCGCCCACAGGCGTTGCATGCGCTGACCCTCGAGATGGTCCACACGATGAGCGACGCGCTGGTCCACTGGCGCGACGATCATGCAATCGGCGCGGTGATCATTGACCATGCCGAGGGGCGCGGCTTCTGCTCCGGCGGCGACATTGCCTTCCTGCGCAACTCGGCGCTCAACGACGGGGGCGTCTCGGGGCGCAAGTTCTTCCATGACGAGTACCAGCTCAACCACCTGATCTTCGACTACGCCAAGCCGGTGGCGGCGTTCATGGACGGGATCACGATGGGCGGCGGGGTCGGCATCTCGCAGCCGGCGAAGTTCCGCATCGCCACCGAGCACACCCGCCTGGCGATGCCGGAGACCGGGATCGGCCTGTTCCCCGACGTCGGCGGCGGGTGGTACCTGTCGCGGCTTCACGGGCGGTTGGGTCAGTACCTCGCGTTGACCGGCGCGCGCCTCGATGGCGCCGAGTGCCTGTGGGCGGGCCTTGCCACGCACTGCCTGCCGAGCGCGGCGCTGCCCGAGGCCAAGCGCCGGATCGGCGAGAACCCCAACCACGTTCCGGCGATCCTCGGCGAGCTCGCGGTCGAGCCGCCGCCCGCCAAGCTCGCCGCCCATGCCGCGGAGATCGAGCGGCTGTTCGCCTCGGACCGCTTCGAGGACATCCTCGCCGCGCTCGAGGCGGAGGGCACCGAATGGTCGCAGCAGCAGCTGAAGACACTGCGCACCAAGAGCCCGCAGACCTGCAAGGTGGCGCTGCGCCAGCTCTCGCTCGGCGCGACGGCCGCAGCGTTCGCTGAGAACATGGCGGTCGAGTACCGCATCGCCAGTCGCGTGCTGACCCGGCCCGACTTTGCGGAGGGGGTCCGCGCGGTGATCGTCGACAAGGACAACGCCCCCAGGTGGGACCCGCCGACGCCGGAAGCGGTCACCGACGAATTGCTCGACGCAATCTTCGCCCCGCTCCCGGCGGCCGAGGAGTGGGTGCCGCTCAGCTAGGGCGAACGACAGGGGACAAGAATGCCGCAATATGAAACGATCCTGGTCGAGCAGCGCGGCGCGGTCACGCTGATCCGGCTCAACCGCCCGCAAGCGCTGAACGCGCTGAACTCGACCGTGCTCAAGGAGCTGATCGCCGCTTTCGCCGCGTTCGAGGCGGATGCGGGCCAGGGCTGCGCCGTGCTCACCGGCGCGGGCGAGAAGGCGTTCGCCGCCGGCGCCGACATCGCCGAGATGGTGACGTTGGACCCGACCGCGTTCTACACCCAGGCGTTCTTCGACGGCTGGCAGAAGGACCTCGTCAGCAAGGTCCGCAAGCCGTGGATCGCCGCCGTCAACGGTTTCGCGCTCGGCGGCGGATGCGAGCTGGCGATGATGGCCGACATGATCTTCGCCTCGGAGAAAGCGCGGTTCGGCCAGCCCGAGATCAAGCTCGGCGTCGCCCCGGGGATGGGCGGTACCCAGCGCCTGACCCGCGCTATCGGCAAGGCCAAGGCAATGGACTTGTGCCTGACCGGGCGGATGATGGATGCCGCCGAAGCCGAGAAGGCGGGCCTCGTCGCCCGCGTGCTCCCGGCCGAGGGGTTCCTCGATGCTGTGCTCGCGATCGCCGCCGAGATCGCCGCGATGCCGCGGGTGGCGGCGCTGGTGAACAAGGAAATGGTCAATGCCGCGTTCGAGACGGTGCTTGAGCAGGGGCTGCTGTTCGAACGGCGGATGTGGCAGATTCTCGCCGCGACCGAGGACAAGGCCGAAGGCATGAAGGCGTTCGTCGAGAAGCGCCCGGCGCAGTGGAAGGGACGCTGACGATGCAGATCGCCTTCATCGGCCTCGGCAACATGGGCGGCGGGATGGCCGCCAACCTGGTCAAGGCCGGCCATACTGTGCGCGCCTTCGATCTCGCCGAAGCGGCCATCGAGCATGCCCGCGAGAGCGGCTGCGACACCTTCGGCTCGGCGCCCGAGGCGGTGCAGGGGGTCGAGGCGGTGGTCTCAATGCTGCCCAACGGGCGGATCGTCGAGAGCGTCTACACGAGCGACGTGATCGGCCGCGCGCCCGAGCCCGCACTGCTGATCGACTGCTCGACGATCGACGTGGCGACCGCCAAGCGGGTCGAGGACGCTGCCAAGGCCGCGCGCTACGACATGGTCGACGCGCCGGTCTCCGGCGGGATTGCCGCGGCCAATGCGGGCACGCTGACGTTCATGGTCGGCGGCAGCGACACCGCATTCGCCCGCGCGAAGCCGATCCTCGACGGTATGGGCAAGACGGTCATCCACGCCGGCGGAGCCGGGGCCGGGCAGGCGGCCAAAATCTGCAACAACATGCTGCTCGGCGCCTCGATGATCGCCACCTGCGAGACCTTCAGGCTGGCCGAGAAGCTCGGGCTCGACCTGCAGACGTTCTACGACATCGCCTCGAAAGCCTCGGGCCAGAACTGGTCGATGACCAGCTACTGCCCCGTGCCCGGCGTCGGTCCGCAAAGCCCGGCCGATAACGGCTATCAGGGCGGCTTCGCCAGCGCGCTGATGCTCAAAGACCTCAAGCTGGCGATGGAAGCGGCGCACGACGCCGGCGCCACCGTGCCGATGGGCGAGCTCGCCGAAAAGCTCTACGAGCGGTTCACCGCCGCGGGCAACGGCACAGTCGACTTTTCGGGCATCATCCGCACCTTATAGCGGTCACTCTGTGGCGAGAAGCGTGGGCCCGAGCAGCGCGAGAATGCGCACGTCGATGCCGTTGCCGAGCGCCCGGCGTTCGGCGATGAAGCTCGCGATCCCCCGCAGCGGGACTCGGTGGACGGTGATGTCCTCGCTGTCGGTGCCGCCGCCTTCGCCGACTTTCTCGAGCTCGGTCGCGCGCAGCAACGTGAAGCTTTCGCTGACCATGCCCGGCGACGACCAGAACTCGCCGATCACTTCGAGGCGCCCGGCGCGGTAGCCGGTCTCTTCCTCGAGCTCGCGCGCGGCGGCGGCTTCGACCGTCTCACCGCGGTGCCCCTCATCGTCGCCGATGAGCCCGGCAGGAAGCTCGATCGACATCCGCCCCAGCGGCACGCGGTATTGTTCGACGAGGATCACGCAATCGTCGCCGATGGCGAGGATCACCGCCGCACGCACCCCGTGAGAGCGGCTGACGTACTCCCATCGCCCGCGCTTTTTGGCGGTGACGTACCGCCCTTCCCAGATGATTTCTTCCGGCTCATCGAACGGGGGCGGCTTCGGCATCAGACTTGGATCAGCCCGTCGGGAAGCTCGTTGACGTCGCCCGCTGCCCGCGGGAAGTGCTCGGCGAGAATGGCGCCGACCCGCTCGACCGCGGCGATCATCCCGTCGGCGATCCGCCCGGCGCGCAGCTCGGCGAGCATCGCCGCCATCGCCTCGCCCCAGGCTTGCGCCGGAACTACGCCGGCGATCGCCTCATCGGCAACGATCTCCGCCCGGCGCTCGGCAAGCGAGAGATAGATGAGGATGCCGGTGCGGCCGCCGGTGCGGCGCTCGGCGCCGAGCTTGAAGCAGGTCACCGCGCGGGTGCGAACGCGGTGGTGCTTGATCGCGCCTGGCACCAGCAGCAGGCGCAGCGGGCGCCATAGCAGGATCAGCCACATTCCCGCGAACTTGATCATAGCCACGAAAGCCGCGACCGCGAAGATCGCCCGTGGGGTCCATGCCGTTCCCCAGTAGCCCATCACCCGGTCATAGATGCCGAGATAGAACGTAGGCGCGGTGGCGAGCGCGATCAGGGCGAGGAACGCGATCAGCGCCGACCACACCAGCGCCCAATCGGCATAATCGTCCGAACGCGGGGTGAGGATCGTGACGATCTCGCCGGCGCTGCGGCCTTCGGCGGCGCTGACTGCCTCGGCGATACGGGCGCGATCGCTGTCGGAAAGGTCCTGAATCTTGGCCACGGCCACTCCTACCAGCTCCCCGACGCGCCGCCGCCGCCGAAGCTGCCGCCGCCGCCGGAAAAGCCGCCGCCTCCGCCAAAGCCGCCTCCGCCGCCGAGGCCGCCGCCTCCGCCCCAGCTATCTCGCCGGCCCATCCCGCCGAGCGCGTTCCACAGCATCACCTGGCCCAGCGCTCCGCCGAACCCGCTGCGCCGATGCCGGAGCATCGGCAGAAGGATGAAGAAGAACAGGAACGCGAGCCAGACGATTGTCGACAAGCCGACGCTGCCGTTGTCCTGGGCCGCCCGCTGCGGTTTCGCCTGCGCGGCGATCTGGCGCGCCTGATCGTCGGGGAGGGTCAGCTGCTTGATCAGCGCGTCGGTTCCGGCTTCAATTCCGCCGGGCATGTCCCCGGCCTTGAACCGCGGCAGGATGTCCTGGTTGATGATCAGGAACGAGAGGCCGTCGGTGAGAATGCCCTCGAGGCCGTAGCCGACCTCGATCCGCACCTTGTGCTCGTGCGGCGCGACGATCAGCAGCGCTCCGTCGTTGCGGCGCTTGTCACCCAAGCCCCAGGCGCGGCCGAGGCGGTAGCCGTAATCCTCGATATCGTAGCCCTGGAGATCGGGGATCGTCGCGACGACGAGCTGGCGCTGGGACTGCTGCTCGAGCCCCGCCAACTTCTGCTCGAGCCGGGCCTTCACGTCGGCCGGGATGATGTTCGCCGCATCGACCACCCGACCGGTGAGCTGCGGAAAGGTCTGCGCGTACGCGTGCTGGCTCAGCAGCAGCCAGGCGCAGGCGAGGGCCGCCAGCGCCTTTGCCAGATGGCGGGCCGAAGCTCGCCGGGCGGTGCCGAGCATCGGCGCTGCTCCTAGACCTTCCCTTCAAGGCTCGGCGCGACTTCGGCGCCGGGGGTGACCGCCTGATAGGGGACCATCGGCTTGGCGCCGTAGACGATCTTGGCGGCGATCGCGTCCGGGAAGGTGCGGATGGTTGTGTTGTAGGCCTGGACCGCCTGGTTGTAGTCGCGGATCGAAACGCGGACGCGGTTCTCCTGCCCTTCGATCTGGCTCTGCAGCATCTGGTAGTTGGTGATGCTCTTGAGCTCGGGATAGCGCTCGACGTTCGCAAGCAGGCGGCTGAAGCCGCCGAGCTGCTGCGACAGCTGGTTCTGCGCGTTCTGAAACGCCGCCATCTTGGCCGGATCGGAGAGATCGTTGGCGGTGACCTGAACTTGCGGGCTGGTCGCCTTGGCGCGGGCCTCCATGACGCCGGTGAGGATCTCCTTCTCCTGTGTCGCCGCGCCCTTGGCCACGGCGGCCAGGTTCGGGAGCAGATTGGCGCGCTCCTGGAACGCGGCCTGGACGTCGGCCCACTTGGCCTTGGCGTTCTCCTCCGCCGTCGGCACGGCGTTGACCCCGCAACTCGATAGCGAAAGCCCGGCGAGCGCGATCACCGCCAGGCGCCCGACGCGGGCAGGTTGCGAAGCGCTCATGAACAATTCCCCTCTCACTGACAGGCGCGGGGCGCCGGTCCTCCGCGACGGAACATAGCGCGCGCCCGGATCGCTTCAAGACGCGGCGCATTGCGTATTGATTGTCGGCGCCGACCGGCCGTGCCACATGTTGGTTGCAAGGGTCGTGAAAGAACCAAGGGGGAAGGACTTATGTGGCAGGACTTCAAGGCGTTCATCGCCAAAGGCAACGTGCTCGACCTTGCGGTCGCAGTCATCATCGGCGCCGCTTTTGCGCGGATCGTGACATCCTTGACCGACGACGTGATCATGCCGGTCATCGGCAAGATCTTCGGCGGACTCGACTTTTCGAGCTATTTCGTGCGGATGGGCCCGGTCCCGGCGAACTATGCCGGATCGCTAAGCGACTACGCCGCGCTGAAGAAAGCCGGCGTCCCGCTGCTCGGTTATGGCGCGTTCATCACGGCGGCAATCAACTTCCTGATCCTCGCATTCATCATCTTCCTGCTGGTGCGCATGGCCTTGCGCATGATGCCGCCCAAGCCGGTAGAAGTGAAAAGTCCGACAGAGGTCGAATTGCTGACCGAAATTCGGGACGAGCTGCGCCGCCGCGCCTGATCGGGGACGCCCCTTCACATCGGCCGCGGATCGCCTATATACGCTGGTGCTGGTTTCGGCCGGCTATGGCGATAAACTGCGGCGTGTAATAGGCGCAGCGGACCCGGGGGCAGTACCCGGCGGCTCCACCACCTCTTCCGTTGTCGCGGGGGACATGACGGGGCCGAACCAGGATCGACGTGTGTTCAAAAGCGCTGTTTTTGCCCGGGCTGAGTAACCCGTTAAAGGCTCAAAACCCACAAGTGCCAACGACAACGAAGCACTTGCTATCGCGGCGTAATTCTAGGGGCTAACGCCCTGAAGTTACAATGCTAAGCGCGGTCGGACCCACCGGGCAACAGAAGGGATTCCAGCGGCGCGGGGCGGGCCGGGCAACAGAACCGCCCCATTCATCTTTTTGAGTGGGATTATTCGGCAGCGGTTGTGGCGCCGCGCTCGCGCTCGGCCTGCTCGAATTTCAGGCAATCGAGGATCTTCCCGCCGGCCATAAACACCGCGCCGGTGCAGGCCAGGAACAGCAGCTTGCCGCCGAGCCCCGGGAACCGCTCGAGATAGACGCTGCCGCGCTCAACCGCGCCGAGGGCCAGCGCATAGATGATGAGAAAGGCCTCGAGGCGAGTCTTGATCACGAACAGTCGAGTGATCTTGCCGAGCATGCCTTGTCCTTCTCCTCGAACTCAATCTCAGCAAGCATCATGCCAGAGCCCGCCCGCGGCGCAAGTTGGTGGTTAATGCCGCAGCAACTGTAAATTGCCGCGACGCTCCGATCAGGTGAGCTCCGCCAGGTCGAGCGCGTCGCACAGCGCTGCGCGAGCCGCGAGCACGTCGCGTGCGAGCGCAGGATTGCCGAGTTCCGCCGGGTCGAGCGATTCGGGCCAATGGTGGGTGACTACCGCCTCGATCCGCTCGAGCTTGCCCGAGTCGGCGAGGAAACGCGGATCGATCGTCGCGGGATCGGCGACGACCCGCAGCCGCAGGCACGCGGGCCCGCCGCCATTCGCCATCGATTGGCGCACATCGATCGGGAAGACACGCCGGATCGGCCCATTGCCCGCGACTAAAGTGTCCAGCCAGCATCGTGCCGGAGCGCTGCTCCAGGCTTCATCTGGAGCGATCAGCGCCATCGTTCCATCGGGCAGGGTCACCATCTGCGCATTGAAGAGATAACTGCGGATAGCCTCTGCGAGGCTCATCGCGCTGTTGGGAACGACGATGATCTCAGCCTCGGGAACGCGCGCCCGTATTTCCCGAAAGAGCGCGTCCGGCTCGACGAAGGCGAGCTCATGGCAGAGCAGCACGTGCTCGTTGGCGACGGCGACGACGTCGTTGTGGAATGCACCGGCCGCGATGGCCTGAGGATTCTGCTCGGCAAACAGCACGCGCGCGGGGTCGAGTCCGTGCCTCCGGGCAACCGCTCGGCTTGCCTCTTCGTGCTGGCGCGCGGGGAATTTGCCGCCATGGCGTCCGTAGATGAAGATCTCGATGCCACCAGCATCGTGGCGCGGGCACATCCGCATGTGGTTGGCCGCCCCCTCGTCGCCAAAGCTCGGCGGCACAGAATCGTGGAGGACGAAGTGCCGCGAATCGGCCAAGGCGAGGGCAAGTTGACGCGTCGTGTCGGGCCACTCCTGCGCGCGGTGTGGCATCGTCACCAGATTCGCCGGGGTGACATGGCAGCGGCGATCGGCGGTGTCTGGCGCGGGCGAAACCGTTGCCGCATTCGCAGCCCACATCGCCGAGGCCGACCAAGCGATTGCGGTCAGTGTAGGATCGGTCTCAGAAGAGGCTGCCATGGCCTTGAGAAAGCCCGCGTTCGGGCGCGGCAGCGGGAGCAGAAAGCCCTGTGCCAACCCCAGCCCGAGGTTGTGTCGCATCTTCGCAATCCCCTGAAGCGCGGCGGCGCGCGGATGCGAGACGGCGCCGGCATGGGCGATGGCGGCGAGGTTGCCGAAGCTCAGGCCGGCATAGTTGTGGGTCGGTCCGACGATGCCGTCGAAGTTGATCTCGATGAGAGGCATGTCAGCGCGGCACACTCCAGACCTCGTCCCCGATGCCAACTCCAAGCAACGCTGCCGCTTTCGCATCGATCGCCAGGCCGCCGTCGTGCACTTTGGCGTGGCCGCAGCAACAGCGGAATTCGGCGAGTCGACCCGTGGCAAGCAGGGCAGTCGCGCCGCTCGCAGCGTCGGTCGCGACGACTTGCGCCGCACGGGCTTCCGCGATGCTCCGGACCGCCGCAATGCGCGCGGTCATCGTCGGGCCGCCATCGAAGATATCGACATACCCTTCGTAAGCGAAGCCCTCGAGCTCGAGCATTCGCATCGCCGCGCGCCCCGAGGGGTGCGGCACGCCGATCGCCGATCGCGCGCTCTCCGGGAGCATGGCGACGTAGATCGGGTGCTTGGGCATGAGGTCGGCGATGAACTGATTGCCCTTGGTCGCGCTGAGCGTGTCCGCTTCCTGGAACGTCATCCCAAAGAATTTGCCGGCGATTCCGTCCCAAAACGGCGAGCTGCCGCGACCGTCGATGACTCCGCGCAGTTCGGCTAGAATGCGGTCGCCGAAGCGCTCATGGTGCATGGCGATGAACAGATAGCGACTACGCGCGAGCAGCATGCCGAGCCCCGCGGCGCGTTCTGCCGGATGAACGAACAACCCGCCGATCTCGCTGGCACCCTCCAGATCGGTGACCAGGCTGAGCATTTCGGCTCGAAAAGTGCGGCCGAGTTCGCGCGAATGCTGGGTGAGCGTGCTCAGCCGGTACGAATAAAAGGGCGCGTCGTGCCCGACCTTCGAGAACATCTGGGCGGTGCCGCGAATCTCGCCCGTTGCGACATTTTCGAGTGCAATCACAAACAGATCGGACCCGTTGGCCGTGGTGGTTGTTAACGCAGCGGTGGACCGCGCAAGCTTATCCGCCAGGGCGCCGCGATCGGCGGGAAGGTTCGTGAAGCCGCCGCCGGTCAGCTTGGCCATCTCGTAGATCGCCCGAAGGTCCTCGCTTGTCGCGGGGCGGACGCGGAAGCTCATGCGGGGTCTCCGCCGGCGAGTCGATGAAGCACCAGCGCCGACAACGCCGCCCGTTCGGCCAGCGAGGGGACGATCAGGTACTCGTCGGGAGAGTGGATCGCGCCGCCGCGGACGCCCATCGTATCGACCACCGGCACTCCGCACGCCGCGATGTTGTTGCCGTCGCAAACCCCGCCGGAAGGTTGCCAGCCGATCGCCTGACCAAGCGCGGCACCGCACTCGCGAACCAGTCCGAGCAAGCGCTCGGTTGCCGCGTCCAACGGCTTCGGAGGTCGCGAAAGGCCGCCGTGCAGCGCCACGCCCACCTCGTGTCGTGCGGCAATATCCCCTATTAGGGAACTGATAGAACGCTCGAATTCGGCAATGGCGGCAGCATCGCGCGCGCGCATGTTGAAGCGCAGGACGGCTGTGGCGGGGACCACATTGCTGGCGCTGCCGCCTTCGATTCGCGCCGGGTTGACCGTCAAGCCGTCGCGCTCGAGCGCTTTCAGCCTCAACGTCAGCGCCGCGGCCGCAACGATTGCATTCCGCCCGTCCTCGGGGTTGCGTCCGGCGTGGGCCGAACGGCCGGTCACGACCAGGCTGTAGTTGCCGCTGCCCCCGCGCGCGCCAGCCAAGGTCCCGTCGGGCAGCAACGCCGGCTCATAGGTCAGCGCCGCTGCCTTCCCCCGCGCCAGTTGCACGATCAGCGGCGCGGACGAAAGGCTGCCGGCTTCCTCGTCCGAATTGATCAGCACGTCATAGCCGATCTCTCGCGCCGCAGCGCTCGTTTCGACGGCGCTGAGTGCATTCAGCATCACCGCGAGGCCGCCCTTCATGTCGGCGACGCCCGGCCCGTTGAGCGTTTCGCCGTCGCGCCAGGCGAGGTGCTGGAACGGGTGATCGGGTGCAAACACGGTATCCATATGGCCAGTAAGCAAAAGCCGCCGCGGCGCATCGGGTCGGACCCGCAGCACGAGGTGCCTCCCGTGTTCCTGTGTGCCGATGGTGCCGTCGCTGCCGATCGCTTCGACCGGCGACGCTTCCACTAGCCGCACCTGGCCCGGCAGCGCGGCGAAAGCGTCCGCCAGCAGCGCCGCCTGCTCAGCCAGGCCGGCAAGGTTGCCGGTGCCAGTGTTGAGGGCGCTCCAGGCCTGGACCTGCGCGAGCATCGTCGCCGGCTCGATGGCCTCGAGGAGGGCGGTTTCCTGGCTCGAAAGCTGTTGCATCTGAAACCGGTTTACGCGCAATCGGCGCCGATTGCCAACCTCCGAGGGTTGCGCCATAGGCGCTCGGCTCCTCTCCGGTTTCCACGATCCGTTTTCCATGCCACCGCGCGCGCACCGCGCGGTCCACCTGACGCGAGGGACAATGAACGAGAGGGTCAAACGGGCCGGGTTGCAGGTCGACGCGCGTCTCGCGCAATTCATCGACGAAGACGTCCTCACGCCACTCGGCAAGGACACCGACGCATTCTGGCGCGGCTTCGGCGGGCTTGTCGATCGATTGGCGCCACGCAACCGCGAGCTGCTGGCCAAGCGGGATGCTCTCCAGGCGCAGATCGATTCGTGGCACGAGACACGCCGCGGCAAGCCCATCGACCCCGACGAGTATCAGAGCTTTCTGCGCGAGATCGGCTACTTGGTGTCCGAACCGGAGCCGTTCACGATCGGCACCCAGAACGTCGACACGGAGATCGCCGGGGTCGCCGGGCCTCAACTAGTCGTGCCGGTGCTCAACGCCCGATTCCTGCTCAACGCCGCCAACGCTCGCTGGGGCAGCCTGTACGATGCCTGGTACGGGACCGATGCGCTCGATGCGCCGCCGGCGAAGCCTGGCGGGTATGACCCGGTGCGCGGCGAGGCGGTCATTCAGGCGGGGCGGGCGTTCCTCGACCTCGCGCTGCCGCTCGAGGGGATGCGGTGGAAGGACTGGGACGGCGAATGCGTGCCCCCGCTGTGCCACCCCGAGCGCTACTGCGGCCGCCGCGACGGCGGGCTGCTGTTCAGCCAGCATGGGCTGCACATCGAGATCCTTCTCGACCGCAGTCATCCGGTCGGCGCGACCGATCCCGCGGGAATCGCCGATATCGTGCTCGAGGCGGCGCTGACGACGATCGTCGATCTCGAGGACTCGATCGCGGCGGTCGACGCCGAAGACAAGCTCGCCGCTTATCGCAACTGGCTCGGCGTGATCCGCGGCGACCTCACCGACACGTTCGAAAAGGGCGGCCGGCAGATGACCCGGGCGCTCGCCCCCGACCGCGAGTGGACCTCGCCGGAGGGCGAGAAGCTCATCCTCCACGGGCGCAGCCTGCTGTTCGTCCGCAATGTCGGGCACCTGATGACCAACCCGGCGATCCTCCTGCCCGATGGCAGCGAGATTCCCGAGGGGATCATGGACGCCGTTCTGACGAGCGCGATCGGGGCGCACGACCTCGCCGGGCTCGGTAAAGTCAGGAATTCGCGCTGCGGCAGCATCTATATCGTCAAGCCGAAGATGCATGGTCCGGAAGAATGCGCTTTTACCAATGATTTGTTCGATGCCGTTGAGGACCTGCTGGACCTACCTCGGCATACCGTCAAAGTCGGGGTGATGGACGAGGAGCGACGGACCAGCGCCAATCTTTCCGCCTGCATCGCCGCGGTCAAGGATCGCGTGGTGTTCATCAACACCGGCTTCCTCGATCGTACCGGCGACGAGATCCACACCTCGATGCGTGCCGGAGCGATGATCCGGAAGGGCGCCATGAAGCAGTCGCGGTGGATCGATGCCTACGAGAAGCGCAACGTTCTCATCGGCTTGAACCACGGATTTTCCGGGCACGCGCAAATCGGCAAGGGCATGTGGGCGGCGCCCGATCGGATGCACGCAATGATGCTCGAGAAGATCGCACACCCGCGGGCGGGGGCCAACACCGCCTGGGTGCCATCGCCGACCGCGGCGACGCTCCACGCCATGCACTACCACCACGTGCGCGTGTTCGACGTCCAGCGCGAGCTCTCCGGTGGGGAGTTCCCGTCGCTGGCCGACTTGCTGACGATCCCGCTCGCCCAAGGCGTCAACTGGTCGGCCGCCGAGGTCCAGGAAGAGCTCGACAACAATGCCCAAGGCCTGCTCGGCTACGTCGTACGCTGGGTGGAGCAAGGCGTCGGCTGCTCAAAGGTGCCCGACATCCACGACGTCGGCCTGATGGAAGACCGCGCGACCTTGCGGATTTCGTCGCAGCACATGGCCAACTGGCTACTCCACGGCGTTTGCACGCAGGAGCAGGTGCTCGATTCGCTGCACCGCATGGCCGCCAAGGTCGATGCACAGAACGCCGGCGATCCTGCCTACAAGCCGATGGCCGGCAACTGGGACAAGAGCCTGGCGTTCCAGGCCGCTTGCGACCTGGTGTTCAAGGGCGTCGAGCAGCCCAACGGCTACACCGAGCCGTTGCTTCACGCATGGCGGCGAAAGGCCAAGGCGGCCGCTTAGGAAAGTTCCCGCGCGAGGCCGACGAACTCGGCCACGCTCAGCGTCTCCGCCCGCCGTTGGTCCTCGATGCCGAGGCGCTCCAGCGCGTCGAGAGCCCCCGGCAATCCCTTGAGACTCTGGCGCAGCATCTTGCGGCGCTGGCCGAAGGCCGCCTCGGTAATCCGCTCCAGCATCCGCGCGGACACTCCATCTGGCATGGCCGCTGGGCGCACGTGGACGACGGCCGACATCACTTTCGGCGGAGGGGTGAAGGCGCTGCGATGGACTTTCATCGCGATCTTCGCCGTGCTGCGCCATTGCGCGAGCACCGCGAGGCGTCCGTAAGCATCGGTGTTCGCCGCCGCGACAATCCTCTCGGCGACTTCCTGCTGGAACATCAGCGTCAGCGAGGTCCACTCCGGAGTCCACGCTTCTCCGCCCAGCCAGCCGGTGAACAGCGCGGTGCCGACGTTGTAGGGGAGGTTGGCGACGATCACGTACGGCTCACGGAACAAGCTAGCCGGATCGATCCGTAGTGCGTCGCCTTCGATCACCCTAAGCTGGCCCGGGAACGCCACTTCGAGCTCGGCCAGGGCGGGAAGGCAGCGACGGTCCCGCTCGATCGCGGTGACGCGAGCGCCGGCGCGGAGCAACGCCCGGGTCAGGCCGCCGGGCCCGGGACCTACCTCGAGCACAGCGCGCCCGCTGAGATCGCCGGGAATGGCGGCGATGCGGTCGAGCAGCTGTTCGTCGAGGAGAAAGTTCTGGCCGAGCGCCTTCGACGCGCTGAGCCCGTGGCGGGCGATCACCTCGCGGAGCGGGGGGAGGAGTGAGCTCATGAGTATCGCGCGTCCTTCGACAGGCTCAGGACGAGCGGGGGTTGGCACGGCATTTCGTCCGCCTCATTTGTCCGCTCGTGCTGAGCTTGTCGAAGCACGCGCGCTGCCGGTGCCGTCAAGCGCAAGTCGCCCGCCGTGCAGCGCATTCTCCCGCCATGCGTATGGCGGCGATCATTGCTCCGGGATTGGCGAGCGCCTTGCCGGCAATGGCGAATGCGGTGCCATGGTCGGGGGAGGTCCGGACCACCGGCACGCCGAGCGTCACGTTGACGCCGCTATCGAAGTCGAGCGTCTTGAGCGGGATCAGCGCCTGGTCATGGTACATGCACAGCGCGACGTCATAACCCGGGCGGGCGTGCGAGGCGAACAGCGCATCGGCCGGGTGGGGGCCGGTCACGTTGATCCCCTCGGCGCGCAGCAGGGCAATGGCGGGCGCGATGATCCGCGCCTCCTCGTCGCCGAAGCGGCCACCTTCGCCGGCGTGAGGATTGAGCCCAGCAACGGCGAGGCGGGGCGCAGCGATGGCGAAATCATGGCGTAGCGCGCGGGCGATGATCCGCGTGCGGCGCACGATCAGCTCGGTTGTGAGCCGCCGCGGTACTTCGGCGAGGGCGACGTGGACGGTCAAAGGAACCACCCGCAACGATGGCCCCGCGAGCATCATCACCGCGTCTTCGGCGGCCACGCCGCACGCCGCCGCGACGAATTCGGTTTGACCCGGATGCACGAAACCCACTTCCGCAAGCCGCGCCTTTGCGATCGGCGCGGTGACGATTCCGCCGGCGGCGCCGCTCACGCCGAGGCGAGCTGCCTCAACAAGCGAAGCGAGCGCCAGCTCAGCGCCCCCGCGGCTCGGTTCGCCCGGGGTATATCCGCCCTCGAGCACGTCGAGCACGGGCAGGGCTCCGGCAAATGCGTGCGCTGCCTCCGCTGGAGATGCGATTTCGGCGATCTCGACGGTGAGACCGCGACTCTGCCCCGCCTCACACAGCAATTCCGCGCCGCCGACCGCGAAGAAGCACGGCAACGCGTGCTCTTCCCGCCGTGCCCAGGCTTCGGCTATCAGCTCTGGACCCACTCCCGCCGGGTCGCCCAGCGAAACGGCCAGGGGCGACACGGGGGGCGGACGGGTCACCTCAGTCGTAATCGATGATCGCGTCGCGGCGGAGGTCGCGCAGATAGAGCTGCGCCCGCTTGTTCACGCGGTCGTCCTCCATCTGCGTCATCAGTTCTTCGAAATTCGGCCCGTTGGCGGCCTTGGGATCGTCGCGCCCGCACAGCATCAGCACGCGCACGCCTTCCTTGATCGAGCCGAACGGCGGCGAGGTCTCACCCAGCGACATGTTGAGCATCGTCGTCTGGAGGGGCCCAGGGAGGTCGCGCGCCTTCACCTGGTCGTTGGCGACCACCTGGGCGCCGATCCGCTGGGCGACTCCGTCGACTTGACCGCAGCCGTGGGCACCCTTCATCGCGGCGGCAAATTCGGCAGCCTTCCGGGTGGCGTCGGCTTCGGTGGTGTTGGTCGGAAAATTGATCGAGATCTGCTTGAGACTGAGCACGGCGTCGCGGGGATCGGCGGTCAGCACCTGGCGCTTGTCGATCATGTAGAGGATGTCGAAGCCGCCGCGGACGTCGATCGGTCCGACCAGCTGCCCCGGGCTGAGCTCACGCGCCGCGGTCTGCAGCTCGGTCGGCAGCTGGGCCAGGCGGATCCACCCGAGATCGCCGCCGACGGCCGCGGTCGACGCTTCGGAGTATTGCCGCGCATAGGCGACGAAGCTGCCGCCCTGCCGCAACTGGTCGATGATCTTCTTGGCGTTCTCGAAGACCGCCGTCTTGCTCTCAGGGGTAGCCGACAGGAAGATCTCGCCGATCCGGTACTCCTCGGTGCCTTTGGCCGCCTTGAGCCGGTCGAGCATCTCGTTGACTTCGCTCTGGCTGACGTTGACGAACGGCTGGACGTTGCGGCGCAGCAGCCGTTGCCACGCGAGCTCGCCCCGGATCTGCCGTTTGAGCGAGGCAGGCGACGAGCCGATCCGCGCCAGGTACGCGTCCATCGCCTTGGGGTTCTGGCTGAAGTTCTGCTGCGCGACGCGGGCGTACGCCTGATCCACCTCCTCGTCGGAGACCTCGATCTTGTTGGCTTTCGCTTCTTGGATTTGCAGCGTCTCGTCCATCAGGTTGCGCAGGACCTGCAGCCGCAGCCGGTCCATTTCCTCGGGTGCAACCTTGCCGCCGTTGGCAGCGACGATCAGCGCAAGGCGCTGGTCGACGTCGGTCCCGGTGACGATCTCACCGTTGACGATGACCGTCGCCTTGCGGTGGTTGGGGTCGTTCTTGCCGAAAATCTGCACGTCGGAAGGGATCGAGATCTTCCCTTGCGGCGCTGCGCCTTCAGCGGCGGGTTCGACTGCCGGCGGGCGCGTGGCGGGCGCTTGCGGGGCCGCTGCCAGCGGGGCGGCGACCATGGCGAGCACGAGCGCAAGGCGCCCGGAAACAGTATTACCAGAGAAAACCGTCACGTCCGATCGATCCTGTTACAGCGCCGCATGCGACCCACCCAGGGCAGCGCTTGCCAGCGGGCGGCTTAACCAAAGCTGATTACGGGCGCGGATTAGCCTGTTTGCGGCAAGCTGCCAACGCTTCGTGACGTGTGCGTAGTCCGATCAGCGGAAGCCCAGATTGCGCAAGGCGAAGTGCAGCTGAAACGTGTTCCCTTTCCGCGCGTCGCCGGTGGTCGTATAGTCTCGCCGCCAAGTGAAGGCGAGCTCGAGGCAGTCGTCCTGATAGGCGACGCCGAGCCGTGTCCGCAGCGGTTGGAAACCGTTTGAAGTGCTGGTCGGGTCTTCGTTGCGATCAGTGAGATTGATCACCCCCGAGCCGAACAGCGACCAATAGTGGGCGAATGCCACGCGGGCGGCGAAGCGCAGCTCCTCGCGGTCGTGCAGGTCCTCGATCGTCGTGATGTTGCGGTTGAGGCGCAAGTAGCCGAATTCCAGGTAGGTCCGCTGGTTGCCGATCGTCGCGTCGATCTCGTTGCGGCGGAGCGCGAGGTTGTCCTTGTCGATGCGGAACCGCTCGGTGATCTTGACCAGGTCGTGATAGCGGACCTCGATCCGTCCCACGACGTCCGATAGTCGATTGGTGAGGCCGGTTCCCTGCGGCAGCAGAGTCGGCTTTTCGGTCAGCCGGTAGGACTGGCCGATGGTGGTGAAGACCTGCCAGCCGGGCTTTTGCCACTGCCAATCGAAGCCATAGGTAAAGCGCACGCCATCCTCGACCCGGTCGTAACCGGGAAAACGATTGAGCGCGAACAAGTTGCTGTCCTCGAGGTCGACCGCGCGCGCATCCTCGTTAGGGATCGAAAGGTTGGCGGTCTTCGGGGTGGCGACGATCTGCAAGCGCGGCGTCAGCACCTGAGTGCCGCCGAAAATGGCGCCGATCAGCGGCCATTTGACGTCCAGCGCGGTGGTCGCGAGGAGCCGGTACTGCCAGCCGGGATTGCCGCGATAGATTGCCGTCGCGGTCAGGTTGTTCTCGTCCGAGTGGTAGACGTCGCCGCGGAGCAGCGCCGTCAGGCTCACCACCTGGCCCCAGGGCGTCAGCCGCGTCGTGTCCCACCGGGCACTGAGGAACGCCCGTTGCGTGTCCTGGCCGGAGGTGCGCGTGATCGCCATCGAGTTCGCCTGAAGTTCGAATTTGCCGCCGAGCAGCGGGTCGTCGAAGCGGCGGCGATAGTCGATCACCGGTAGCGCGATCGGCACCTGGCCTTGGCTGTCGCCGACGCGGAGCGTCTGGGTCGCCCATCCGGCGATCGACAGATAGCTTTTGTCGTCGATCCGCTCGGCATTGGCCATCGAGCGGATGCGGTCATCCCGGCTGATGTCATAGCGGCGCAGGAAGGTGCGGTCGGTGACGATCCGGCCGGAAAACGTCAGGCTCCACTCGGGCGAAAACTGAAACCGGCCATTGGTGAACAAGTATCCGCGGAAGTCGGTTTGCTGGCCGACATTGGTTCCTGAAACCGGAATGCGCGCGCTGCGGGTGGCATAGGCGGTGACTTGAAATCCTCCGAGCGCGGTCAAGTCGCGGAACTGTGCCGAGATCATCGGCAGCGCCTTGGTGAAGACGTAGCCGGTAATGCCGAGGTCGGTATTGTTCGCGAAGCGCATGTAATAAGTATCGCTGAGCTGGACGCCGTTCGACGCCGACAGCGCAATGTCGGGGATCAGCGGACCGCTCACCGCGCGGCCGTCGGTGGCGATCGACAGGCCCGGCAGCGGCATCAGCCGAATGCCGAAGATCTCCAGCCGCGCGCCCTTGAAGCGGACCGTCCTCTTGTCTGGATCGTACACCACCTGCTCGGCGGTGATCTTCCACGTCGGTTTCTTCGGGCAGCCATGGAGATCGTCCACCTCGCAGCCGGTGTAGGCGGCGCGCTCGAGCACGACTCGGCCGGCTTCGTCGCGGGTGCCGCGGATCGCCGCGAGGCGGCCTCCTTCGCGCAACACCAGCAGCATGTTCTCCATTGCGCCGGCTTTGAGCTCGTCGGTGAGCTCGACGTTGTCGGTGAACAACTGGTTGCCATTGCGATCGACGAAACGGACGTTGCCGGCCGCGACGATCTGACCGCTCTTGCGATTCCAGGTGACCGTATCGGCGCGGACCGACTGATTGTCGCGGCGCAGGATGACGTTGCCCTTCGCCGTGACGATGTCGGCTTCGTTCTGGTAGTCGAGCCGGTCGGCCTCGAACGCGATCGGACCTTCGCCGAGGCTCGGCGGCGGTGGCGGCGGCGGTTCTGTTTCGCTCGGCGGCGCGACGACGCGATCGATCGCCCGGACCGGCTCCCCCGGCACCGCCGGAGCGGGCGAAACGGACGCCTCGCCGGGCGGGGCCGCGCCGGGCGCGGGATTTGCCGCCGGTCGGGGGCTCGTCGTCGGCTGGGCGCCAAGGTCTTGCGCAATCGCCGGGCCCACGGTCCAGAGCAGCGTTAGCGGGACCGCGGCGACCCCCGCAAGCCAGCGGTGCAAGCGACGTTCCGGGGCTTGCTGCGTCGGCTGCGCGGCGGGGAGCATGGCTTGCCTATCGCATTGGCCGAGCCTAACTGCAATCCGTCCAATCCAAGCGCGGCAACGGCTTGCCGTGCTTTGCCCGCTTGCCGGAGACCAGCGCGGCAACGGCTTGCCGTGCTTTGCCCGCTTGCCGGAGACCCCATGAAAGTCCAGTTCCTTGCCGCGCCTCCCGCCTCCGCGCCGCGCCTGGTCGCGCACATCGTCGATCAGGACAGCCTCCCGCAGAGCCTCGATTCGGTGCTCGCCGAAGGGGCGCGGGCATCGCGCTTCAGCGGCAAGGCGGGGCAGGTTTTCGATGGGTTCATTGCCCATGAGGGGCGAATCATCCGGGTCGCGCTCGCCGGCGCCGGCGATAAGGATGCAAAGGACCGCACCGCGGCGCTCGAGCGCGCCGGCGCCGCCCTGACGGCTCGGTTCCTCACGTCCGGCGAGACGGCGATGACGCTGGTTCTCGACGGCTCAGAACTTTCGGCGGAGGAGCTCGCGGCCGTTCTGCTCGGTGCTCGCCTGCGCGGCTGGCGCTACGATGCCTATCGGACCAAGCTCAGCGACGAGCAAAAGGCCAGCTTGCAGCGGATCGACGTCGTTGGGGCGCCGAAAGGCAGCGAAGCTGTCTGGAGCAG
>JAEKKO010000190.1 GCA_019510335.1 Novosphingobium sp.
CCTTGAAGATCATCAAGGAGGCGATCGAGGACCCGACGCGGGTGCTGATCGATTTGTGAGGCCAAGATCGCGCGAGCCACGGAGGCCCCATGCCTGAGCAGAGTTACGACTACGACGTCCTCGTCATCGGTGCCGGGCCCGGCGGCTATGTCGCGGCCATCCGCGCGGCGCAGCTCGGCTTGCGCACCGCCTGCGCCGAAATCCGCGAGACGCTCGGCGGAACTTGCCTCAACGTCGGGTGCATTCCGTCGAAGGCGCTGCTCCATGGCTCGGAGTTCTTCGAGGAAGCGCACGACGGCAGCCTCGGCAAGTTCGGGGTCAAGCTCGGCTCGGTCGAGCTCGACCTCACCGCGCTCCAGGCCGAGAAGGCTAAGGCGGTCAAGGAGTTGACCGGCGGGATCGAGTTCCTGTTCAAGAAGAACAAGGTGACCTGGCTCAAGGGCCAGGCGAACTTCACCGCCCCCCACTCGGTCGAGGTCGGCGGGCAGGTGGTGACGGCGCGGGACATCGTCATCGCCACCGGCTCGAGCGTCACGCCCCTACCCGGCGTCGAGGTCGACAATGCCAAAGGCGTGATCGTTGATTCCACCGGCGCGCTGGCGCTGGGCAAAGTCCCAGAGCGGATGGTGGTAATCGGCGGCGGAGTCATCGGGCTCGAGCTCGGTTCGGTGTGGCGGCGGCTCGGTGCCAAGGTCACGGTAATCGAGTTCCTCGACCAGCTGCTCCTCGGAATGGACGGCGAGGTCCGCAAGGAAGCCGCGAAGATCTTCAAGAAACAGGGCCTGGAGCTGCGGCTCTCGACCAAGGTCACCGCGGCCAAGGTCGCCAAGGGCAAGGCGACCCTCACGCTCGAACCGTCCGCCGGCGGCGCCAGCGAGACGCTCGAGGCCGACTGCGTGCTGGTCTCGATCGGCCGGCGCCCGAACACCGAAGGCCTGAACCTTGCCGCCATCGGGCTCGAGACCAACGCCCGCGGGCAGATCGAGACCGACCACGAGTTCCGCACCCGCGCCGAGGGGGTGTGGGCGATCGGCGACGTGATCCCCGGCCCGATGCTCGCCCACAAGGCCGAGGACGAAGGCATCGCGGTGGCCGAGAACATCGCCGGGCAGACCGGCATCGTTAACGAGGCGGTGATCCCCAGCGTCGTCTACACGATGCCCGAGATCGCGGGCGTCGGCCTGACCGAGGAGCAAGCGCGCGAGAAAGGCGAGGTCAAGGTCGGCAAGTTCCCGATGGCCGCCAACAGCCGGGCCAAGACCAACCGCGAGCCCGACGGCTTCGTCAAGGTGATCGCCGACGCCAAGACCGATCGCGTGCTAGGGGTGTGGGCGATCGCCGCAGTCGCCGGAACGATGATCGCGGAAGCGGCGATGGCGATGGAATTCGGCGCGACCAGCGAGGACATCGCTTACACCTGCCACGCCCATCCGACGCACTCCGAGGCGATCAAGGAAGCGGCGATGGCGGTGACCGGCAAGCCGATCCATATGTGAGGGCCGCGACGCGCGCTCAGTTGCCGTGGCGCTGCACCGCAGGAAGCTGCCCGGCAATGAGCAGGCCCTGGTCAACGCCCGTCGGCACCTGCCCCGCGCCACGCGATCCGCGGTAACTCCAGTAGGTGAAGTACAGCGAGCCGGGCGTTGCCACCGCCCGCTTTTCGAGTGGTCGAAACGGGCCGATGTTCACACGGCCGAGCTGTGGGACGAGATTGATGTCGGTGCCGCCGCCGAGGGTGTGGGGCACGGCGTGGCCGCGGTGATAGAGCTGGCCGGCGCTGAGCGGGTGCCCTCTCATCCGCGCCGCGTCGCGCTCGTGGGCGTTGCGGCCCCGGCTTACGCCCCAGGCGGCGATCAGCCTCTCGGCGGCGATGTCGAACAAGTACGAGAAATTGTCCGCCTGGGTCTCGACGATATCTGAGCCTGGCCTCGCTGCGTAATCGTCGAGCCACGCATTGACGAGCAATGGAACGATAGTCGCCCACTGAGGTGAGGTGGGCGGCATGGACTGGACGCTGCCGTTCAAGAAAGAATAGGAAATCATCGGAACCTCGTTCGCCCGCAATTGCACACGAAGCAGGGGTCGGCGTCCCGTTTTTTTCCTGACCTGCCTACAGCGGGTTCTTACAACTGCTGGCGCCGGCTTGCACGTGCGCAGATCGATCCGGCGGAATTCCAGTGCCGGCTCCTGAGCGAAGTGTGTAGCTCCGCGCATGAGGCCGAACGAGAATCGCCGCGCAGGTCTCCCCACGCGGCGATCGGTCCTGGGTTCATGTTCCGCCGCAGCCGAACGCGTGCTGTCAGGCCGGATGGCCTTCGACGGTGACGCTTTCGGGACGGCCGTCGCGGCCGATGTTGCACGAGAACTCGCGGCCGTCGCGAAGGCGGCCGGCAACCGACCAGCCGTCGGCGTCGCGATCGATCGAATCGATGCCGTCGATCCGGCGGCCGTCGCGCTCGATCTCCTCCGCGCAGGCCTGTTGGGCCACATCTGAGCCATTGCCGACGCCGTAGCCGGGACGGACGTCGCCGCGGCCGTAGTCGCGGTTCGGCGCGCGGTAATCGCGCTCCGGGTACTCGCCGCGGAACTGCGGGGGCGGCGCGTCCGGGTACACCGGCTCCGGATAGTAATCGCCGCGATACTCCGGCGGTGGCGGCGGCGGATAGTCGCGCGCACGCCGATCATGGTTGGCGCTCGAAGCTGCCGCTGCGACCGCGGCGATGCCGCCGAGGATGAGCACGCCGGTGAGGATGTCGCCGCCGTCGTCGTGGTGGCGCCAGCCGCCGCCCCAACCGCCACGCCCGCCCCAGTTGGCCGATGCGACGCCGGGCGCGGTGACGGGCGCTTGCGCGCTGTTCATCGCCACTGGAATGTAGGTTTCGGTCGGGTCCTCGCTTTCGCAAGGCTGAACCGTGATCGTTAAGCGCCGGAGCGATTGCGTTTGGAGCAGATTACCTGCGCGACTGCGCGCACGGTTAATTAAGCGTTCGGCGCTACTCCGCAGGCATGCCGACGCTGCCGTATCTTGCGCTGAGCCTGATCGTGATTGCGGCGATCGTTATTGCCGAGCGCCGGTGGAACCCGCAGCCGACGGACTGGCGGCGCAACCTCGAGGCGTGGCTGGTCCAGCTGACCATCGCCGAGACGCTGCTGCCGCTGATCCACGGGTGGGGTGCGCCGGCGTGGCTCGACGGCGCGAGGATGCCGTTCCTGCTCGGTTTCGCCGTGTTCCTGGTCGCCCGCGACTTCGCCGAGTTCGCCTTCCACGTCGCGCAGCACCGGGTGCCGCTGCTGTGGGCGATGCATTCGCTCCACCATTCCGATCCGGAGATGTCGACGACCACCGCCGCGCGCCACTTCTGGGGCGACCAGTTGCTCAAGGCCGTGACGGTGTGGCCGGCCGCGGCGCTGGTCGTCGCCCCTACCCCGGCCATGGTCCTCGGCTACTCGCTGGTCGCGTTCTATCACTATTTCATCCATGCCGACCTGCGGGTCGACTTCGGACGCTGGTCGTGGCTGCTCAACAGCCCGGCGTATCACCGCCGCCACCACTCGCAGTTGCCCGAACACTACGGCAGCAACTTCGCCGGGCTGCTGCCGGTGTTCGACGTCCTCGCCGGCTCCTATCGCCGCCCCGACGGTTGGCCGCCGACGGGGCTCGAACAGGCCCCGCAAACATTCGGCGAGACGATCGCATGGCCGCTGGTCCTGCGTCGACGCGAAGCTGCGGGCCGGAGCGGCGTCAGCCCGGCCTGAGCCCGGTCCACTCGGCAAGGAAAGCGAGGATGTCGGCGTTCTCGGCGATGGCCTTGTCGGTCGGCTTGCCGGCGCCGTGGCCGGCGCGGCTCTCGATCCGGATCAGGTGCGGCTTGTCGCCGATTGCGGCGGCCTGAAGCGCGGCCGTGTACTTGAAGCTGTGCCCGGGGACGACGCGGTCGTCGGTGTCGGCGGTAGTCACGAGAATCGCCGGATAATCGGCCCCGCCGTGGATGTTGTGGTACGGAGAATAGGCGCGCAGCACCCGGAAATCGGCAGCGTCGCCCGGCTTGCCGTAGTCGTCGGTCCAGGTCCGCCCTTCGGTGAAGCGGTCGAACCGGAGCATGTCCATCACCCCGACCTGCGGGTTGGCCGCGGCGAACAAGTCCGGTCGCTGGTTGACCGCGGCGCCGACCAGCAGCCCGCCGTTCGAGCCGCCCTGGGCCGCCAGGCCGCCCTTTGGCGCGACCCCGGCGCCGATCAGGTACTCACCGGCGGCGATGAAGTCGTCGAACACGTTTTGCTTGTTGGCGAGCCGACCGGCGTTGTGCCAGTCCTGCCCGTACTCGCCGCCACCGCGCAAGTTGGCCATGGCGAACGCTCCGCCCGCTTCCAGCCATGCCATGCGCGATGCAGCGTAACCGGGGGTCAGCGAGATGTTGAACCCGCCATAGCCGTAAAGCAGCGTCGGCACCGGGCGCCCGGCCGCGGCGACGTCCTTGCGTCGGACCAGGAACAGCGGGATCCGGGTGCCGTCCTTGGAGCGATAGAACCGCTGCTCGACGACGAAGTTTTCGGGGCGGAACGGCAGCGCCGGCAGCGCGAATGGCCGTGTTTCACTGGTGTCGATGTTGAGGCGGAACACGGCCGCGGGCTGGGCGAAGCTGGTGAACTCGTAAAAAGTCTCAGGGTCGCCGGGTCGGCCCGAGAACCCCATCGCGGTGCCGATGCCGTTCAGCGAGAGAATTCGGGTCGGCTTGCCGTGGAGGTCGAAGACCAACGCCCGGCTCGCCGCATCCTTGAGGTACGAGAGCACCAGCTTGTCGCCGATCACCCGGCCGCGCTCGAGCGTCTCGTCGCGCTCGGGCACGACCTCGCGCCAGCCGGATTGTGGCCGGCGCGCGTCGAAAGCCACCACCCGGTAGCGCGGCGCGTTCTTGTTGGTGACGAACCACAGTCGGCTGCCGACGCTGTCGATCAGGCGCCAGTCGCTGTCGAAGCCGGTGACCAGCGCCGGCGCGGCCCAGCCCCGGCGGTTGCGCTGCTTGAGGTCAATCAGGTGGATCTCGTAGCGCTCGTCGGTGCCATAGGAGCTGGTGATGACCGCATAGCGGCCATCCGAGGTGACCCGTGCCTGATGGTAGAGCTCGGGCCGGTCCGGCGTTGCGAAGACTAGCTGGTCCTGATCCTGCGCCGTGCCGAGGCGGTGGTAGTAGATCGCCTGGTCGTGGTTGGTCGCCTGGAACTCCCTGCCCGCCCTGGGCTCGGGGAAGCGCGAGTAGAGGAAGCCGTCGTTGCCGACCCAGCCGAGGTCGGTGAACTTGGCCCAGTGGATCGCATCGGGCAGGCTCTCGCCGCTGTCGACGTCGAGCGCGCGCAGCGTCCGCCAATCGCTGCCGGCGTCCTGGACGCTGTAGAGCAAGTGCCGCCCGTCGCGCGCCGGCTCCCAATCGTCGAGGGCCGTAGCGCCGTCCCTGGCCCAGCCATTGGGGTCGAGCAGCAGGCGCGGGGCGCCGTCGAGGCCGTGGCGGACGAACAGCTGGGACTGGTTCTGCAACCCCGAATTGCGGATGTAGAAATAGCGCCCGCCGGCCTTCTTCGGCAGCCCGAAGCGCTCGAAGTCGAGCAGCTCGCGCATTCGGTCGGCGAACCACGCGCGCTGCGGCAAGGCGTCGAGGTAGCTGCGGGTCAGCTCGTTCTCGCGGGCCACCCACGTAGCTACGTCCCGATCGTGGCGGACGTCGTTCTCGAGCCAGCGGAACGGATCGGCGATGCGCTCGCCGAACCGCGTCTCGACCACGTCGTCGCGGCGGGTCTGCGGGTATGCGAGCTTCACCGGGGCGGAAAGCGACGGGGCAGCGAGGGAAACCAAAGCGGCGGCAGCGAGCCAACGCGCAAGTGTGCGCATCGAGGACATCCAAAGCACAACGGTTGCGACCGTAACGATCGCCCGCGGCCATGGCAAATGGCCGCTGAACCGCAGCTTGCTTGGGATCAGGCGATAGACATCGCCTTGTGCCTAGGCGGCGGCTTCGAGGTCCTCGTCGGTCATCACCGGACCCGAATCCTGGCCCTTGGCCGAGGTGTCGCGGTCGACCAGCTCGATGATCGCGACCGGGGCGGCGTCAGAGGCGCGGTAACCGGCCTTGATCACCCGGGTGTAGCCGCCCTCACGGCCGGCGTAGCGCTCGGCGAGGACGCCGAACAGCTTGCCCAGCTGCGCATCGTCGAGCAGCCGGGCGTGGGCGAGGCGGCGGTTGGAGAGGCCACCGCGCTTGGCCAAGCTGATCAGCTTCTCGGTGTACGGCCGCAGCTCGCGCGCCTTGGCCAGCGTGGTGGTGATCTGCTCATGCTTGATGAGCGCCGCCGCCATGTTGCGCAGCAGGGCGCGGCGGTGGCTCGAGGTGCGCTGCAGCTTGCGGCCGCCCATCTTGTGACGCATTTTTCGTCTCCGTTCGTAACGGGCCCGTGTCAGGCAGCCCGGTCCTGGCCGACGCTGAGGGGGTCGTCCGATGCCCAAATGTCGTGCCCGGCCGGCGCCGTCACGGGAGTAAATCCCGTAACGTCAGTCGGGCTTCGCCCGCTGGCCGGCTCGCCGCAACTCCCCGCCCAAGCTGCCGTTTGCAAGCAAACGTCGCTTAGGCGGCGGCGGCTCAGCCCAGCAGTTCCTGCTCGAGCTTCTTGGCCATTTCCTCGATGTT
>JAEKKO010000004.1 GCA_019510335.1 Novosphingobium sp.
CGGTCGCGGATGGTTCACCCGATCGGATCGTCGGGGTGGTCAAGGTCCGCGACGTGCTCGCCGTCCTGCTTTTGGGGCGCCGGCTCAACCTCGGCCGGCTGATGAAGAAGCCCGAGATCATCCCCGATCAGCTCGACGCGATCGACGCTTTGCGGCTGCTCCAGCAGTCTGACGTGGCGATGGGGCTGGTCCACGACGAGTATGGGCACCTCGAGGGGGTGGTCACCCCGGCCGACCTGCTGACCGCAATCGTCGGCAACTTCGTCAGCCACCGCGACGAAGGCGACGAGCCGATGGTGGTCGAGCGCGAGGACGGCTCGCTGCTGATCGCCGGCGCGCTCCCGGCCGATGCGCTGGCCGACCGGCTCGGCATCGAGCTGCCGGATAGCCGCGACTATGCGACGGCGGCGGGCTATGCCCTGTCGGTGCTCAAGCGCCTGCCGCACGAGGGCGAATGGTTCGCCGACCAGGACTGGCGCTTCGAGATCGTCGACATGGACGGCCGCAAGATCGACAAATTGCTGGCCAGCTGCGAGCGCCCGCGGATCAAGGAGCCGGCGGAGGAGTAGGGCGCGTTCCGGTGAAGTTGCCGCGCGCGTCCTTCGACAGGCTCAGGACGAGCGGGATCTGGTGCGGGCCACTATAGCACAACCAACCCGGCTGCCGCCGCGCCTTACAACACCCGCTCGTGCTGAGCTTGTCGAAGCACGCGCGACAACGCGCGCGTCAGCTCATGCTTTGGGGATCACCGTTTGCGCCTCGCGGCCGTCGCCTTGCGGCGCGGCGACGATGTCGCGGGTGACGTCGCCCTTGGCGACCGTGAAGGTCTGCGGATCGCCGACGTTCGAGCGGATGCCGGGCACCGAAGTGCCGGCGCGGCCGATCGTATTGCGCTCGATCTCGCTGCGCGGCGCGGGCGGACCGAACAGCGCGTCCTGCGCCTGCTGGGCGGCACTGCGGTCCGATGGACGCGGAGCGCCGGGCTGCGGCGGGGTCAGCGCGAAATCCGGCGGGACGACCAGCGGCGCCTGGCGCTGGACGGCGAACTCGTCCGGGCGGTCGCGGTTGAACAACCCGCCGCCGCCGCAGCCGCCGAGCAGCGCCGCACCCGCGGCAACCAGGATCAGGGCAGAGCTCTTGCGCATCAAATCAGTTCTCCGAAGCGGTCGGCGCGGTGTCGCTGGGGGCGTTCTGGCGCCGTGCGATCTCGCGGGGGTTGGGCGCGCGCTTGTCGCGCGAAAGCAGGGAACGGGCAAGGATTATCAGGACCCCGAACGTGATCGCGGCATCGGCGACATTGAAGATCAGGAACGGCCGGAAATCACCGAAATGGAGGTCGGCATAATCGATCACGAAACCTTCGAAGGCGCGGTCGCGGATGTTGCCGAGCGCCCCGCCGAGGACCAGCGCGAGCGCGGCGATGTCGACCATCCGCTTCTCGCGCAGTAGCCACACCAGCACGGTTATCGCGATCGCGCCGGTAAGCAGCACGAGCAGCCAGCGCATCGTGTTCGAATCGGCGGTGAGCAGGCCGAGGCTGACGCCGCGGTTCTCGGTCCAGCGGAAGGCGAAGATCGGCAGCACCTCGATCAGGCCGACGGCGCGCAACTTGAGCGGGCCGAGCAAGAGCGCCTTGACCCCCTGGTCGAGCGCGAACACGGCGGCGGCAACCGCCAGGCCGATCAGCCGGGGCTTGGTCAGGCTCACGCCGCCTGCTCCATGCCGGCGACGACCTCGGTGCAGCGCCCGCACAGCGCGCCGTCCTCGGGCACGTCGGGCAAGTGCCGCCAGCAACGGCCGCATTTGCGATCATTGGTGGGAGTGACGGTCACCTCGGCGACCTGCGCCCGCCTGACTGTCCCGGTGATGAACAGCTCGGCAAGGTCGGCCTCCGGAGCATCGGCGGGAACCGTGACCTCGGCTTCGAGGCCCGAGCCGATCCGCTTGTCGCGGCGCAGCGGCTCGATCGTTTCGAGCACTTGGGCGCGCAGCGCGCGCAGCTCGAGCCAGCGTGCCGCCAGCCCTTCATCGGTGAACGCCGGCAGCTCGGGCCACTCGAGCAAGTGGACGCTGCCTGCCTCGGGATAGCGCGTGTGCCAGACTTCCTCGGCGGTGAACACCAGCACCGGCGCGGCATAGCGGACCAGCGCGTGGAACAAGAGGTCGAGCACCGTGCGGTAGGCGCGGCGCTTCGGGTCGGTCGGCGCGTCGCAGTAGAGCGAGTCCTTGCGGATATCGAAGAAGAACGCCGAGAGATCCTCGTTGCAGAAGTCGCTGAGCGCGCGGACGTAAGCATTGTAGTCGAACTCGGCGACGGCGAGGCGCAAGTCGCCGTCGAGCTGCCACAGCTTGTGCAGCGCATAGCGCTCGAGCTCGGGCATGGCGTCGACCGGCACGCGCTCGGCTTCCGAGAATCCTTGGAGCGCCCCGAGCAAGTAGCGGAAGGTGTTGCGCAGCTTGCGGTATTGGTCGGCGACCCCCTTGAGGATCTCGTCGCCGATGCGGTGATCCTCGGTGTAGTCGACGGTCAGCGCCCACAGGCGGATGATGTCTGCGCCGTTGGTTTCCATCACCTTGATCGGGTCGATGGTGTTGCCCAGCGACTTCGACATCTTCATGCCCTTGGCGTCCATCGTGAAGCCGTGGGTGAGGATCGCGTCGTACGGCGCGCGGCCGCGGGTGGCGCAGGATTCGAGCAGCGACGACTGGAACCAGCCGCGGTGCTGGTCCGAGCCTTCGAGGTAGAGGTCGGCCGGCCAGCGCAAGTCCGGCCAGCGTCCGCTCTCGAGCACGAAGGCGTGGGTCGAGCCGGAATCGAACCACACGTCGAGGATGTCGGCGACGCGCTCGAAGTCCTCGGCGCGGTAGTCGTTGCCGAGCAGCGCCTGGGCATTGGCGTCCGACCACGCGTCGACGCCGTTTTCGCGCACCGCGGCGACGATCCGGGCGTTGACGTCGGGATCGACGAGGTACTGACCGGTCCGGCGGTCGACGAACAAGGTGATCGGCACGCCCCACGCGCGCTGCCGGCTGAGCACCCAGTCCGGGCGCCCCTCGACCATCGAGCCGATGCGGTTGCGGCCCTTCTCGGGCACGAAGCGGACGCGGTCGATCTCACGCATGGCGATCTCGCGCAGCGTCTCGCCTTCGCCCTGCTCGGCGCGGATCGCGGCCTCGGTGGCGCACAGTGGGACCTGCCGGTCGACGGTCTTGTCCATCGGCACGAACCACTGCGGCGTGCAGCGGAAGATCACCTTGGCCTTCGAGCGCCACGAGTGCGGGTAGGAGTGCTTGTAGTCCGCGCTCGCCGCGAGCAGCGCCCCGGCTTCGCGCAAGTGCGAGCAGATCGGCCCGTCGGGGGCATTGAACTTGGCGTTGATGACGCTGCCCTGGCCGCCGAGCCAGGCCCAGTCGGCGCGGTACTTGCCGTCGCCCTCGACCGCGAACACCGGGTCGATGCCATGGGCCTTGCACAGCACGAAGTCGTCCTCGCCATGATCCGGCGCCATGTGGACGAGGCCGGTGCCGGTTTCGGTGGTGACGAACTCGCCGGGGAGGAACGGGCGCGGCGTGGCAAAGAACCCGCCGAGGTGGTGCATGGGATGGCGGGCGATGGTTCCGGCGAGTTGGGAGCCTTCGCCGCGCCACAAAACCTCTTGGCCATTCGTTGTTTGCTTCGCGCGCTTGAATGTTTCGTCGGCAAGTGGCGCAGCCACTAGAACGCGCTTCCCAGACCATGGCGAGATCGACGGTCCTTCATGAAACGAGTGAACCATACGATAGAGAATATACTCAACCTCCGGCCCATAAGCCAAAGCTTGGTTGGTCGGGATCGTCCACGGAGTGGTCGTCCAGATTACAGCGTGAGCGCCCTTCAGCTCGCGAATCGGGCTGTCGACGATCTCGAACGCGACGTCGATCTGCGTCGAAACGATGTCCTCGTACTCGACTTCGGCTTCGGCCAGCGCGGTCTTTTCGACCGGTGACCACATCACCGGCTTGGCGCCGCGGTAGAGCTGGCCGGTCTCGGCGAACTTGAGCAGCTCGCGCACGATCGTCGCCTC
>JAEKKO010000005.1 GCA_019510335.1 Novosphingobium sp.
AACGCCGCCGGCAACGTCCCCAGCACGGCCGCAAGTCCGACCTTGAGCGACAGCGCGACGATGCCCCATTCGTCGGCGTTCACGCCGCTCAACCCGTGCCGAAGCCGAAGTGGGCGAAGATCGCGCGGGCTTCGCTCGAAAGCAGGAACCGGCGGAAGCCCTCGGCTTCGGGGTTAGCCGAGGTCTTGAGCCGCGCCAGCGGATACACGATTGGAGCATGGCTGGTTGCCGGAAACACCCCGACGACCCGCACCGCCGGCTCAACCCGCGCGTCGGTCCCGTAGACGATCCCCAGCGGTGCGGCCCCGCGCGCGACGAACGCCAACGCCGCCCGGACGTTCTCGGCGCGAACGACGCGCGCTGCGATCGCCGGCCACACGCCGAGGCGGACGAGCGCCTGCTTGCCGTACTTCCCCGCCGGAACGCTGTCCGGATCGGCCATCGCCAGCCGTCCACCCGGTCCGAGCGCCTGCGCCAGCGGGAAATGCGGAGCGATGGCCAGCCGGATGCGGCTCCCCGCGGGGGCGACGAGCACCAGCGAATTGCTCACGAGCGGCGCGCGCGTGCCGGGGGCGACGAAGCCTTTCGCCGCGACGTCGTTCATCCACTCCTCGTCGGCGGAGACGAACACGTCGGCCGGCGCGCCCGCCTCGATCTGCCGGGCCAGCGCCGAGGACGCGGCGAACGAGATTGCCGGCCGTGGATGGCCGTGCCGCGCCCAGGCATCGGCGGCCGCGCTCAGCGTCTCCTGCAGGCTCGCCGCCGCGAGCACCAGCGGCGGGCGCGCCGCGGCGGCGGAAGCGGGCAGGGCGCTGCCGAGCATGAGCACCGCGAGGAGGAGCAGGCGAAGCAGCGTCATCGGAGCCGATTAGCTATATTCGATGGGATATAGCAAGCACTGCTCTCTCCACGTTCGGGGAGAGGGCGGGTCAGTCGCGCGGCCCAATGACCCTCTGCAACAATTGCAGCTCCTCGCCGTCCATCGCCGTCCGGGCCTTGGCCTGAAGCGCGCGATAGCTCGCCAGCACCTCGCGCCCGAGTTCGGTCACCTGCGCCCCGCCGCCGCGATTTCCGGGATGGGTCTCGACCAGCGGCGCGGCGAAGCAGCGGTTCATCGTGTCGACCAGCAGCCACGCGCGGCGATAGCTCATCCCCATCGCCCGCGCCGCCGCGGCGATCGAGCCGGCGCGGCCGATCGCCTCGAGCAAGTCGGCCTTGCCCGGACCGATGGCGATCTCCTCTCCGGCATGAATGCGGATCGTCAGGCGCAGTTCGCCGCGAATCATGGCGCCCCTCTGCTGGTCAAGGCCAATCCAGGCTCGCATGGCCCCGAATAGGGCCGCATCGCAACCGCGGCCGCGGCGTCGCCCTGTCGATCGTTCGGTTAATGCCCTTGAACATCGCGGAGCCACACGCGACATATGCCGCCCCACCCTGATGAGGACCTTTCATGCTCGATCCGTTCGGCGCCTTTGGTGCCAGTGCTTTTGGCAACCTGGGCAAGTTCACTTCTGATCCCGAGACCGGCGCGCTCGTCCCGGTCGTGGTCGAGCAGACCAGCCGCGGCGAACGCAGCTTCGACATCTTCAGCCGCCTGCTGCGCGAGCGGATCGTCTTCGTCACCGGCGAGGTCGAGGACCACATGGCTTCGCTGATCATCGCCCAGCTGCTGTTCCTCGAGAGCGAGAACCCGTCCAAGGACATCTCGATGTACATCAACTCGCCAGGCGGCGTGGTCACGGCCGGCATGGCGATCCACGATACCATGCAATACATCCGCCCGCGCGTGTCGACCGTGTGCATCGGCCAGGCCGCGTCGATGGGCAGCTTCCTCCTCGCCGCGGGTGAGCCGGGAATGCGGATTGCGCTGCCGAACGCCCGGATCATGGTCCACCAGCCGTCGGGCGGCGCGCGCGGCATGGCCTCGGACATCGAGATCCAGGCCCGCGAAATCCTCCGCATCCGCAAGCGGATGAACGACCTTTACGTGAAGTACACCGGCCAGAGCCTAAGCGATATCGAGCGGACGATGGATCGCGACACGTTCCTCGAAGCCGAGGAAGCGCAAGCGTTCGGAATCGTCGACAAGGTCTTCGAAAGCCGCCCCGGCGGTGACCAGCCGGGCGAGAATGCCGCAAAGGAATGATCAACCGTGACCCTTCAGCCACGGTCAAGGAGGAACCTGCTAGCGGGCAGGATTGATTAAAACGCTCGCCGGGCTAGACTCGGCGAATCCGTCCCGGTGGGACGTTGCGGGACAAAGCATGACGAAGTTGAGCGGATCCGACGCCAAGAGCACCCTTTACTGCAGCTTCTGCGGGAAGTCGCAGCACGAGGTGCGCAAGCTGATTGCCGGTCCCACCGTGTTCATCTGTGATGAATGCGTCGAGCTGTGCAACGACATCATCCGCGAGGAAACCAAGGCCGGGATGGCCGGGAAGAAGGACGGCGGCGTCCCGTCCCCGCGCGACATCTTCGCCACCCTCAACGACTACGTGATCGGCCAGGATCGCGCCAAGCGGGTGCTTTCGGTCGCCGTGCACAACCATTACAAGCGGCTCAAGCACAGCGGTAAGGGCGGCGACGTCGAGCTGCAGAAGTCGAACATCCTGCTGGTCGGGCCGACCGGCTCGGGCAAGACTCTGCTCGCGCAGACGCTGGCCAAGACCTTCGACGTGCCGTTCACGATGGCCGACGCGACCACGCTGACCGAGGCCGGCTATGTCGGCGAGGACGTCGAGAACATCATCCTCAAGCTGCTCCAGTCGTCCGACTACAACGTCGAGAAGGCCCAGCACGGGATCGTCTACATCGACGAGATCGACAAGATCAGCCGCAAGGCCGAGAACCCGTCGATTACCCGCGACGTCTCGGGCGAGGGCGTGCAGCAGGCGCTGCTCAAGCTGATGGAAGGGACCACCGCGAGCGTTCCGCCGCAGGGCGGGCGCAAGCACCCGCAGCAGGAGTTCCTGCAGGTCGACACGACCAACATCCTGTTCATCTGCGGCGGCGCCTTCGCCGGCCTCGAGAAGATCATCGCCGATCGCCTGCAGAAGCGTTCGATCGGCTTCGGCGCCCATGTCGCCGATCCCGACAAGCGCCGCGTCGGTGAGCTGCTGCAGAAGGCCGAGCCCGAGGACTTGCTCAAGTTCGGCCTGATCCCCGAGTTCGTCGGCCGCCTGCCGGTGATCGCGACGCTCGAGGACCTCGATGTCGAGGCGCTCGTCAAGATCCTCAAGGAGCCGAAGAACGCGCTGGTCAAGCAGTACCAGAAGCTGTTCGACCTCGAGGACGTGCAGCTGACCTTCACCGAGGAAGCGCTCGAGACGATCGCCACCAAGGCGATCGAGCGCAAGACCGGCGCCCGCGGGCTGCGCTCGATCGTGGAGGGCATCCTGCTCGACACGATGTTCGACCTGCCGACCAACGACAACGTCTCCGAGGTGGTGATCGACCGCGACGTCGTCGAAGGCCGCAAGGACCCGGTCCAGGTGCTCAAGGGCGACAAGACCGAAGAAGCCGCCTGAGCTGTCCCGCTTCCCCCCGAGCTCGTCTTGGGGAAGGTGGGCCATCCGCAAAGGAGCTGGGGCTAAAGCCACCGCTAGGCCCGTCCAGCGATGCTTCGCCGACTGGGGGAGAGCCAGATGCCCGATCGCATCGCCGTCTCGCGCATCATCCACACGATCCACGCGACTACCGACATCTACGGCTGCCGGCTGCTCTACCAGGATGCGCTCGGCGGGCTGGTGTTCGCCGAGAACTACTTCCCCGCCGAGGACCGCGACGCTGCGCTGCTTTACGTCACCAACCACATGGTCGAGCCGATGGCGCCGCGCGATCCGGCCAACCTCGAAAAACCGTTCGCGCGGATGACCGCCAAGATCGGTCAGGCGTTCCACTCGTTCGAGATCAAGGTCGCCGATGGCAAGGCGGCGAGCCAGGCGTTCCGCGACGCCGGCGCCAAGACCGCCAGCGACTACGGGTTCTTCTTCTTCGTTCGCCCCGAGTCGACCGGCGGGGTGCTGCTCGAAGTCTGCGAAGTGCCGATGCCGAACGAT
>JAEKKO010000006.1 GCA_019510335.1 Novosphingobium sp.
AATTAACGGCGTATTCCCAAGCACTTCGGAACACTTTTCGGGTGCCGGCGTTGTCCCGACGTATGTTCCGCTATCGTTTCGTCACCCCCCACCGCATCGGCAAATGGTACCCGGAGCTCCGCCTCGCCCAGCGCTTCGCCGCGGCGATCGGAGCGGGGTTTCTCGATCCGCTGAGCGGGCGCTTCGTCGCCTACAAGGGCACCCGGTTGGAGACCGCACCGCGGCCGGAGGGGCAACGGGCGGCGTAATTCGTCTTTAGTCCAGCTGCTCGGCTCCGGATTGCCGCGGGGCAGGCGGCCCTTGCGATGACGCGAAGCGACCACGATTTCGTCATTGCGAGGAGCGCAGCGACGAAGCAATCCAGAGCGATGAAGCGCGACTTCCAGCCTGCCGTCTACATCGTGGCGAATGGACGCAACGGCACCATCTACGTCGGCGTGACCTCCAACCTTCGCCAGCGTATTTCGCAACACCGGCAGGGCGCCAGCGGCTTCACCGCCCGCTACGGTTGCAAGCTCCTGGTCTGGTACGAAGTGCATCCGACGATGGAGAGCGCGATCACTCGCGAGAAGCAGCTGAAGGGTGGCTCTCGTGCTCGCAAGCTCAAGCTGATCGAAGTGGACAATCCGCAGTGGCGGGACCTCATTCCGGAAATTGCCGGAGCCTGAGGGGATCCTGCGGGGCGATGACCGTACACCGACTCGTCAATGAGAGGGCCCGCAGGACCGCGGCAGTCCAGAGCTTCACGTGCCGCCCTGGATTGCTTCGCTGCGCTCGCAATGACGAATGAATCGGTTAGTCATTGCGAGGAGCGCAGCGAAGCAATCCAGCCCAGGTGCAAACTGCCCTCGATTGTCGCGGGCCTGCGGCCCTCGCAAGGACGAAGGGAACTAGATCAACTTGATTGCCCGTGCTCCTTCCGGAACTCCGCCGCGAAGGCCGCGAACGTGCCCGCGTCGATCGCCTCGCGCATCGCCTGCATCAGCTGCTGGTAGAACGACAGGTTGTGCTCGGTCAGCAGCATCGCGCCGAGCATCTCGCCGGCTTTGACCAGGTGATGGAGGTAGGCGCGGGTGTAGTCGGCGCAGGTCGGGCACGCGCAGCGCGGGTCGAGCGGGGCGGAATCCTCCGCGTGGCGGGCGTTGCGCAAGTTGAGCGGGCCGGCCCAGGTGAAGGCCTGGCCGTTGCGGCCCGAGCGGGTCGGCAGCACGCAGTCGAACATGTCGACCCCGCGTTCGACCGCGCCAACCAGGTCGTCGGGCTTGCCGACGCCCATCAGGTAACGCGGGGCCTCGGGCGGGAGCATCGGCGCGGCGAAGTCGAGCGTGGCGAACATCGCCTCCTGCCCCTCGCCGACGGCGAGGCCGCCGATGGCGTAGCCGTCGAAGCCGATCGCGGTCAGCGCCTCGGCGCTCTCGCGGCGCAAGGCTTGGTCGAGCGCGCCCTGCTGGATGCCGAACAGCGCGGCGTTGGCGGCATGCTCGCCGCCGGTGTCGAACGCCGCGCGGCTGCGCCTGGCCCAGCGCATGCTCAGTTCCATCGAGCGGGCGATCTCGTCGCGCGGGCGGTCGGCGCGCGGGCACTCGTCGAAGGCCATGACGATGTCCGAGCCGAGCAGGCGCTGGATCTCCATCGAGCGCTCGGGGCTGAGCAAGTGGCGCGAGCCGTCGAGGTGACTGGCGAAGGTCACCCCGTCCTCGGTGATCTTGCGCAGCTCGGCGAGGCTCATCACCTGATAGCCGCCGCTGTCGGTGAGGATCGGGTGCGGCCAGTTCATGAACGCGTGGAGCCCGCCGAGCCGGGCGATGCGCTCGGCCCCCGGGCGCAGCATCAGGTGGTAGGTGTTGCCGAGGATGATGTCGGCGCCGGTCGCGCGGACGTCCCGCGGCTTCATCGCCTTGACGCTCGCCGCGGTGCCGACGGGCATGAACGCCGGGGTGCGGATCGCGCCGCGGCGCATCTGAATCGTCCCGCAGCGGGCCTTGTCGCAGCTGGCATGGACGGTGAAGGCGAAGCGGGTCATCGCCGGCGCGTATAAGGCGGCTTGGCGCAAAAGCGAGGCCGGGTCGCGTGGTTTGGGCGGGACATCGCGAGCGCTTTGAGCCAGCATGGCGCTTGAAGCCGGACCACCGGCGCGTCCACCGGAGAGGGCATCGCGATGGCCGATTACGATTCGATCGACTTCTTCACCGACCCGAGCATCGTCAACGACACGCCCGCTTACCTCGCCCACTTGCGCGCGCGCTGCCCGGTGCTGCGCGAGCCGCACCACGGCGTGTTCATGATCACCGGGTACGACGCGGCGATGGAAGTGCTCGGCAGCCAGAGCACGCACTTCTCCTCGGCGGTGACCGTCAACGGCCCGATCCCGCCGCTGCCGTTCGCGCCCGGCGGGGACGTGCGGGCGAAACTGGCGGCGCATCGGCAGGAGATGCCGTGGACCCAGCACCTGGCGACCATGGACGGGACCGAGCACACCGCTCACCGCACGTTCCTGACCCAGCTGCTGACCCACTCGCGGCTCAAGGCCAACGAGGATTATGTCCACGGCGCGGTCGACAGCCTTATCGACAAGGTTATCCACAAGGGCGGCTGCGAGGTCACCCACGAGTTCGCCCATGCGCTGTCGACGCTGGTCATCGCCGACCTGCTCGGCGTGCCCGAGGAGGACCGCCAGGCGCTGATCGACCTGCTCGGCCTGCCGCCGACGCAAATGGGCGGGGATGCCGAGCACAAGGTCCAGGCCGACCCCCTCGCCTATCTCCACGACCGCTTCCGCCGCTACCTCGCCGAGCGCCGGCAGCAGCCCCGCGACGACATGCTGACGGGGCTCGCCCGGTCCCGCTTCCGCGACGGCAGCGAGCCGGAGCTGGCGGCGCTGACCCGCCTCGCCTGCTTTCTGTTCGGCGCCGGCCAGGATACTTCGGCGCGGCTGGTGGCGTTTTGCTTCCGCGTACTTGGCGACTTTCCCGAGGTCCAGCGCCAGGTCCGCGCCGACCCGGCACTGATCCCGGCATTCATCGAGGAAGTGCTGCGGCTGGAGAACCCGGTGAAGTCACTGTCGCGCCTGGCGCTCGCCGACGTGCAGATCGCCGGCGTGGCGATCCCGGCCGGCGCGATCGTCACCGTGAACATCGGCGGGGCCAACCGCGACCCGGCGCACTTTCCCGATCCCGACCGGTTCGACCTGACCCGCCCGAACGTGCGCGACCACCTCTCGTTCAGCCGCGGCGTGCACGCCTGCATCGGCGCGCCGCTGGCGCGGATGGAGACCCGCGTGGCGATGGAGCGCTGGCTGGCCCGAAGCAGCGACATCCGCATTTCCGAAGCGCACCACGGACCGGCGGGCGCGCGGCGCTACGCCTATGAGCCGACGTATCTGCTGCAGGGCTTGCAGGCGCTGCATGTGAAATGGGACGAGGCCTGAGCTGTTCGCCGATTTGCGCTGGATCAAAGCCCCCAAGCGGACGCGACGCTAAGCGGTTCGCAATACCATGGGCCCGCGCCCTGCAACACCCGGATGTAGGACCGCACAGATCATGCACACACCGCTCATCGCCTCGCTCGCTGCGCAGTACCACTGGCAGCTGTCGCTACTGGCGGCGGTCGGGATCGCTGCGGTGACGTTTGTCGGCAAACAAGTCGTGCTGCTGGTCCCGAGCTTCCGCGCGGCCTATCAGCTCAACCAGGCGGCTCAGGCGGAGAAGATGCTCAAGCCGAGCTACGCGGCCAACCAGAAGCTGAACCGCAAATGGGGGCTGATCTACTGGGCAGTGGCCTTCGCCGTGATCCTGCCGTTCTGCCTGACGCTCGCGCCGCAGCCGTGGTGGCGGATTGTGCGCGACATCGCGATCATCCTGATGTTCTACGACTTCTTCTATTATCTCGTGCACCGCTTCGTGTTCCATGACGAGGGCTTTCTCGGTGGCCCGTTGATGTGGGTCCACGCCGTCCATCACCGCCAGCACAATCCCTGCAGGGCGGATTCGAGCTTCATCCATCCGCTCGAGGTGGCGCTCGGGCTCGGCCTTTACGTCGCCAGCATCTTCGTCC
>JAEKKO010000007.1 GCA_019510335.1 Novosphingobium sp.
GCGGTGCCGAGCGCGCCGATCGCCAGTAACCGGCCCGGGCTGGTGCGGTCGGACCACACCGCGGCCGTCACGATGCCGCCGAGGAAGAACAGATCGGCGAACAGCTGGACCCCCAGGAAGGTGTCCTTGGCGTAGCCGAGCTTGCCCGTCGCCTGGGCCAGCGCGAAGGCGGTGGTCAGGTAGAACGCCGCGAACGTCGCGATCACCCCGGCGCTGCCGGCGAGCACCGACCCGGGCATTGAGCCGAGCAGCCGCGCCAGCGGCACCGGCGGCGGCGCGGCGCGCTCGAGCGCGGCGCGAAATTGTGGTGTCTCGCCGATCCGCAGCCGCACCCACAGGCCGAGTGCGACCAGTACCGCGCTCGCGAGGAAAGGGATGCGCCAGCCCCACGCGGCGAAGTCGCCGCCGCTCATCGTCAGCGCCATGACCAGGAACAGTCCGTTGGCGGCGGCATAGCCGAGCGGCGCCCCAAGCTGGGGGGCCGCGCCGAACCGGGTGTGCCAACCGGGCGGCGCGTTCTCGACTGCGAGCAATGCCGCGCCGCCCCATTCGCCGCCCAGGCCGAAGCCCTGCCCGAACCGCAACAGGCAGAGCAGCGCCGGGGCGACCCAGCCGACGTCGCCGTATGTCGGCAAGAGGCCGATCAGCAGGGTCGAGCCGCCCATCACCATCAGCGCCGCGACCAGCGTCGACTTGCGGCCGACGCGGTCGCCGAAGTGGCCGAAGGCGATCGCGCCCACGGGCCGGGCGAAGAACGCCACGCCAAAGGTCATGAACGAGAACAGCGTCTGCCATTCCTTCGGCGCGCCGGCGAAGAACAGCGGCCCGAACACCAGCGCCGCGGCGGTGGCGAAGATGAAGAAGTCGTAGAACTCGACCGTTGTGCCGACGACGGCCGCGGCGAGGATGCGGCGGTGCCGGCGCAACGGATGCGCGTCGTGCGGATGCGTGGTCACCGGTGCCCCTCCCTGTGTTCCGTGGGAGCGTAGCCGAGTGGGAGGCCACCGCAAATCCTCCCCGCTCGTGGGGAGGAGCTAGGGGGCCGTGGCGATCTCTACGGGAAAGCCCGAGTACAGCACCATCCCGCTGATCCGGTCGACGGCGTCCTTGCTGGTCAGCTCGTTGACGTTGGCCTCCGGAAAGCCGTGCGGAACCGAGACGACGCCGCGGCGCATGCCGGGATCGAGCTTGGCCACCGCCTGGATGCGGCCGCGGTCGGTGGCGACGGTGATCGCCTGCCGGTCGGCGATTCCGAGCGGGGCGGCGTCCTCGGGGTTGATCAGCACATCGCAAGTGTCGCCGAGGAACAACAGCGCGGCGTTGAGGTGGCGGCGCATGCGCCTCGGGATCATCGCGAAGCCACCGGGCGGGAGTTGCCGGGAGGCTTCGTCGGCGAGAATTTTGCCAAGCTGCGAGAGCAGCGCCGGCGGGGCGAGGCGCCAGCCGCCGAAGCGTTCGATGTGCGCATCGACCCATCGCGCGGGCAGCTCCAGCTCTTCCTCAACGTAGCCCTTGGACCGGATTTCGGCGAAGCTGCGGCGGGCGTGCGGGATCAGCGCGGCGAGCATCGCCTCGTCGGCGCCTTCGGCGAGATCGTTGGCCGGGGTGCCGGCGGGAACAGTCATTCCGAGCCGTTCCATCAGCCCGGCGATGATCCACCAGGCCGCCCGCCGCTCGCCCCGCGGCGGCACGACCGCCGGGGCGTATTGCGCCGAGAGCCGCGAGGACAGCGTGTCCCACAGCGGAATTTCGGGCCGCTCAAGCTGGCTTTTGGTCGGCAGGACGTGGGTCGAGAGTGCGGTGGTCTCGTTCTCCATGATCTCGAACGTTGCCAGCACGTCGAGCTCCGCCAGCGCCTTTCTGAGGATGTTGGCGTCGGGGAACGAGCGTACCAGGCTGCCGCCGAAGTTGACCAGCGCCTTGATGTTGCCGGCGAAAATCTCGTCGGGCAGCGCCGCGCACGGCCAGTCGCCGATCAGCCCCGTCAGCTCGGGGCGGGTTGGCGGGCCGGGCGTCCAGGGGTTGTCGTAGATCGGCACGCCCATCGTATCGAAGCGAACGTTGAAACCGGGGTGGAACCACATCCCGCCCGGGCGGTTCATCGCGCCGGTCAGGATCATCAGCACCCAGGAAAGCCACTGCGTGACGTTGGCGGTGGCGGTCATGGTGACGCCGGTGCCGGTCTCGACCGAAACGGGGCCGCTGCGCACGGCTTCATAAAGATCTAGCAGGTCCTGCTCGGGCAGTCCGGCGATCTCGGCGGCGCGGGCGAGGGTGAACGGCGCGAGCCCGGCGGCCAGCTCGTCGCGGCCGGCGATCGGCTGTGCTGCCTGGTCCTCGCCGCGGGCCATCAGCTCGCGCACGAGATAGCCGAGGATCGCGTAGTCCGCGCCCGGCTTGGGGGCGAGGTGGCGGGTGACGAACGGGCTGCTCTCGTTGACTCGCGGGTCAATCATCCACACCTGGCCCCGTCTGGCGACGTCCTTGAGGATCAGCGCCGGATTGACCATCGCGATGTTGTGGCCGTGGCTGATCAGCGGGTTGACCCCGACGAACAGCACGGTGGTTGCCTTGGCGTAATCGGTCCGCGGGCTCAGCCCGGGAAAGCCGCCGACGAGGCTGGCGACGAGCGTTTTGGCGGTGCCGTCGATGGTCATCGGCGAGAACTTGGCCGGACTGCCGAGCTGGGCGAAGAACGCTTCGGCCATCTTGAACCCGGCGGCGTCCATGCCGAGCCCGCTGCCGAAGAACACGCCGACCGCCTCGGGGCCGTGATCATCGATCACACGCTTTAGCCGCGCGGCGAGATCGTCGAGGCATTCGTCCCAGCTCGTCGCCACGAGCGCGCCGTCGTGGCGCACGAACGGGCGGTCGATGCCGTCGGGATGGGCATAAAGGTCGGCGACGGCGCGGCCCTTCGGGCAAGTGTAGCCGCGGCTCGCCGGGTTGTCCTTGTCGCCGCGGACTTTGATCACGGTATCGCCGATCAGGTCGATCACCAACCCGCACTGGCAGGTGCAGATACGGCAATAGCTCCGGACGGACCGGACGGCATCGGCTTCGGCCATCGAGGGCTCCTCTCCGGGCCCCCCTTGACAGGGGCCTGCTGAACAGGAGTTTAGCGTCAGGCGAGCGATGCTGGCAACCGGCCGGCGCGAAGATCGGACGGAGGGGGCAATGGCAAGGATAGGCGCCGGGGCGGTGCTGCGGCGGGTCGTGCGCGAACCGCTGGTCCATTTCCTGGCGATCGGCCTGATGCTGTTCGCCGCCGCGCAGCACTGGCGCCGCGCCCACGAGCTCGACCGTATCGAGGTGACCCCGGCGCGGGTCGCGCAGATCGCCGGCGCCTATCGCGCCGAGTACGGCCACGATCCCGACGCCAAGGCGCTCGAGCACGAGATCGGCGGCTGGGTCGACGACGAGATGCTGTTCCGCGAAGGGCTCGCCCGCGGCCTCGACAAGGACGACGAGATCGTCCGCCGCCGGGTTATCCAGAAGGTCGCCTTCCTCGAGCGCGATCTCGCCGCCCCGACCGCCGACGACGCGGCTTTGCGCGCCTGGTACGCCGGCCATACCGCCGACTACACCCGGCCCGGCGCGGTCGACTTCACCCAGGTGTTCTTTGCCGATGGCACCGGCGGCCCGGCAGCGGCGCGGGCGCGGGCGGCGCGGGTGCTCGCCGGGTTGCCGGACGGACAGCCCGAAGCCGCCGAGCGCGGCGATCCGTTCCCCGACGCCAGCCGCTTCGCTGCGTTTACTCCGGACGAAGCGAGGCGGGTGTTCGGTGAGGGCGAGCTGGCGCAGCGGTTGTTCGCGCTGCCGACCGGCCACTGGGCCGGCCCATTCCGCTCGGCGTATGGCTGGCACCTGGTCCGCGTCTCGGCCGCGTCGGCGCCGCAGAGGCTGCCGTTCGACGAGGTCCGCGAGCGCGTGGCCAACGACGTTGCCGGGGCCAATGCCGAAACCGCCCAGCGCCGCATCCGCGATGCCTTGGCCCGACGCTACACGGTCGTGCGCGAGGACCGCGGGTGAGGCTGCTGCTCGCCAT
>JAEKKO010000086.1 GCA_019510335.1 Novosphingobium sp.
GCGAGAAGTCGATCCGGTAGGTGGTGCAGCGCTGGCCGCGCTCCCGGATCATCGCCGCGGTTTCGTCGAGTCCATCGGCGGCGATGTCGAGTACGACCAGCTCGGCGCCCTCGCCGGCATAGCCGAGCGCCAGCGCTCGCCCGAGCCCGGCGGCCGCCCCGGTGACGACCGCCACTTTGCCCTCGTATCGCCTCATCGCGTGTCCCTTCCGTGGTTGCCGCCGGGCGGCGCTCGCGGCACAAGGCCCATTCGCGGCGACGATGCAAGCCGGCACCGCGCAAGACCGCCGCCGCGAAGGGAGAGACACCGCCGATGACCGATGCCACGCCACCCAGCCGCTCTCGGCACCTCCTCGCGCCGGAGCTCGCCGCGGGGCTCGAACGATTTCCCAACGTCGACTTCAGCCACGGAGTCGCGCCGTTCCGCGGCGGCGGTCGGCTCGAAAACTTCGGCGGCGAACTGCCCGAAGCGCTCACCGCCATTTCCTGCGAGGAGCGCTTCGTTCCCGGCCCGGCCGGCGCGCCCGACGTCCGGCTGCTGCTCTACACCCCGCCGGCGCCGGCGGCGCGGCCGTGCCCAGTGCTGTTCCACGTCCACGGCGGCGGCTTCGTGCTCGGCGATCCGGAACTTTCCGATCCGCTGAACCGCGCCTGGGCGCTCGAGCTGGGGTTGACCGTGGTCTCGGTCGATTACCGATTGGCGCCCGAGACCCGCTGGCCCGGCGCGGTCGAGGATTGCTACGCGGCGCTGACCTGGCTGGTCGACAACGCCGCCGAGTTGGGTGTCGAACCGGCGCGCATCGCTGTGGGCGGCGAGAGCGCGGGCGGCGGCCACGCGGCGGCGCTGGCGCTGCTGGCGCGCGAGCGCGGCGGACCGGCCATCGCCTTCCTCCTGCTCGACTCGCCGATGCTCGATGATCGCACCGGCTCGACCCACGCGCCGCACCCTTACACCGGCGAGTTCGTCTGGACTCCCGAGAGCAACCGTTTCGGTTGGGGCGCATTGCTCGGGGTCGAGCCGGGTAGCGCCGAAGTCCCCGCCGCTGCGGTGCCGGCGCGGGCGGAAACGCTCAAGGGACTGCCGCCGACTTTCCTCTCGGTCGGCTCGCTCGACCTGTTCCTCGAGGAGGACCTCGAATTCGCCCGCCGTCTCGCCCGCGACGGAGTGCCGTGCGAGCTTCACGTCATCCCCGGCGCCTACCACGGCTTCGGCGTCGCGGGAGACAGCCCGCAATTGCGGCTGACGTCGGAGTTGCGGCGGCGGGCGCTGGCGCGGGCTCTGGGGATCGAGGGCGGGTGAGGAGCGCCGCCGTCGCTCTCACGGCGCGCGCGCAGGATTCGCCAAGCTCACCATGAGCGGGCGGGATCAGGAACCGTGCCCCAGCTCCTTGGGTGTCTCCGGGTCCGCGCCCCATTCCCCCCAGCTGCCGTCGTACAGCGAGACGTCGTCCTTGCCGATCAGGTGCAGCGCGAACGACAGCACGCAGGCGCTGATGCCGCTGCCGCAGCTCGTCACCAGCGGCTTTGCCAGGTCGACGCCGGCCTCCTCGAACGCGGCGCGGACGCCCGCGGGATCCTTGAAGGTGCCGTCGGAATTGAACAACCGCGCGTAAGCCACGTTGCGGGCCCCCGGGATGTGGCCTTTGCCGATCCCCGGCCGCGGCTCGTCCTGCTCGCCGGCGAAGCGCGGAGCGGCACGAGCATCGACGACCTGCTCGGCCGGTCTCGCGAGGTTGGCGAGGAGGTCTGCCTTGGTCCGCAGCGTGCCGGCCGCGAGCGACGCGGCGAACGGACGCCGGTCGGGCATTTCGGTGCTGCGCGACAGGGGCCGTCCTTCGGCCTTCCACTTCGCCAGCCCGCCATCCAGCACCGCGACGTGGCGCGCTCCGAACAGCCGCAGCATGAACCAGGCGCGAGCCGACGTGTGCGCCGAGGCATCGTCGTAAAGTACGATCCGGTTGCCCTCAGCGATGCCGAGGCTCGTCATGCGCTCGGCGAACGCCTCGGCGCTCGGCAACGTGTTGTCGAACGGCGCGCCGGGATCGACGAGGCTGTCGAGGTCGAGGAACACCGCGCCCGGGATGTGCCCGGCCTCGTATTCGGCGCGGGCATCGCGGTTCTCCTGCGGCAGGTGATACGAGGCATCGACCACCCGCAAGTCGCTCGCCCCGAGCTCGCCAGCGAGCCACTGCGTCGAAACCAGGCTGTCCATCGGCGGTCCTTAAGCGGCGAGCTGGCGCTGGGCGATCGGGGCGTAGATCCGCGGACCGAGGTCGAGCCGGAACGGGCGCAAGCCCGTGTTCGGCGCGGCCGGCGGCTCCCCGACGACATAGTTGCCGACCAGCGTCAGCGGCGGCTGCCCGTCGCGCTCCGCGTCGACGCGGAACCGCACCAGCGGCACGAACAGCGCCGCCGCCCCCTGGCGGATCGGCACGATCGAAGCCAGCGGCAAGCGCATCTCGCCATTGAGAGTCGCGCTCTCGCCGGGCGCCAGCGGCGGCAGGCGGTGCCGCTCGGGTAAGTCGTGGCCGTCGCCGAGCTGGGCTTCGGCCGGCATCGTGGCATGCGCCGCGATCATATCGCCGGACACCGTCAGCGGCCCGAGCGGGTCCGGCCCGGTGTTGGTGACGACGAGGCTGTAGGCCAGCGTCGTATTCAGCAGCGTCGCGCTCATCCGCGTCGCCTCGAGCGCGAGCACCAGCGGCACGCCGAACGCCGGAGCGGGCACCGCCGGGGTCGGCTCGGCCTCGGCGGGCGCCGTGGCGGCGCTCTCGTCCTCCGGCTCGGCGGTGGCGGGGACGATCGGCCGCTCGAAGGTGATCGTTAGCGGCGCCTCGGCGCGACGGCGGAACCAAAGCCACCCGCCGCCCGCGAGCGCGGCCAACATGATCGCGCCGAGGAACCAGGGCCACAGCGGCGCGCGTTCGTTCGGGGCCGTGGCGCTCGGGGGGGTGATCGGCGCGAACGCCGCGCCGCCGCCGATCGGCGGCGGGGTCGTTGCCAACGGTGCTGCAGGGTTCGGGACTGGCTCGGCAGGCGAACTCGCGGCTGTCGGGGCAGCCGAAGGTTCCAGGGGGCGGCCAGGACGCCGCTCCGGGGCCGTCGTGCCGGGCTCGGCTGAGTTGGCGTGCGGGCTCGGCGCGACAGTCGGCGAGGCCGCTGGCACCGGCGCCCTCGGCACGGGTGTCGGTGCCACTCGCGGCGTGACCAGGATCGGTGCAGCCGCGCTCGGCGATGGCGTCGGCGGCGTGACCCGCCGGGTGGTGACGGCCGGCACGTCGGGGTCGACCGGGCCCTGGACCCGCGGAGCCGCGCTCGAGTTCGCCGGCGGCAGCTGGAAGTCGTTGGGCGCGACCGGCGTGCTCTGGGCATTCGCCGCGCCGGGCCAGGCGCAGGCGAGCGCCAGCGCAGCGCACGCCGCGCCGCCCAGCTGCCAGCCTTTATGCCCGTTCCACGTCATGATCCCCGGCCTGCGCTATGGAGCGCGGCTGAATAGCTGGTGAACCCTGCCGGCGCCACCGCTCACTTGTGCAGCGCGTGCGATCGCGGCATGGCCATGGCATGGACGACACACCGGCCCAGCTGCGGCATCTCGGCCGCACGAGCGCGCTTCCGACATCGCCGGAGCAAGCGGTGCTCGACTACGTGCCCAACCCGCGCGCCGGCACGCTGTACTGCGTCCGCTTCGCCGCGCCGGAATTCACCTCGCTGTGCCCGGTGACCGGCCAGCCCGACTTCGCCCACCTCGTCATCGACTACGCGCCCGAGGCGACGATCGTCGAATCCAAGTCGCTCAAGCTGTTTCTCGGCGCCTTCCGCAACCACTGTGGCTTCCACGAGGATGTCACGGTCGGGATCGGCCAGCGCCTTGCCGCCGAGATGGCCCCGCGCTGGCTGCGGATCGGCGGCTACTGGTACCCGCGCGGCGGCATTCCGATCGACGTGTTCTGGCAATCGGGACCGCCACCTGAGGGTCTGTGGCTCCCCGATCAGGGCGTGCCGCCCTATCGCGGACGCGGCTAGCCGGGGATGCTGCGCCGCAAGGTGTTCTATCTCAGCGGCTTCGATCCGCGCGGCATCCGCTTCTATTACCCGCTGATCCGCGACGAAGTTCTTCGCCATGGCGAGAAGACCGGCACCGCGGTCAGCGTCTCGAAGCGTCGGCGTGCTGCGGCAGCGGCGGAGTTCACCGTCACCGCACCGGAGCGGGAGGTCGAAGCCGAGATCGCCTTCCTGCGCTGGGAGGACCTGGTGATGCGCGCCTGGCTCAAAGGACCGCGGCTGATCGCCCGCACCTTGAGCACCGCGCTGCGCTACATGCGCCTCGGCGAGAACGCGATCGTCTGGCGAATGAAGAAAGGCGCGCTGATCACGCTGTATTACCCGGCGGCGATGCTGGTCCTGCTGCCGCTGCTCGTTGCCGCACCGGTGGCGCTGCTGCTGGCGCTGCTGCTGCCGTGGTGGGCGGCGGTGGTCGCAGGCCTTGCGGCCGGGCTCCTGGTAACGCGCCAGGCGATCGACAAGCTGAAGGCGCTGTGGCTCGCCCGGCTGTTCGTGTTCAGCGACGAGATCGCCCGCCGCGGCTTTTCGTCCGAGCTGGAGGCGCGGCTCGACGCTTTCGCCGAGCAAGTCGCCGTCGCCCTCGCGGCCGACACCGACGAAGTCCTGCTCGTCGCCCACAGCAATGGCGCCATCCTCGCGGTGCCGCTGCTGCTGCGGGTGATCGAGCGGGTCGGGGTCCTGCCGGAGAGGTTCGCGCTGGTCACGCTCGGCCATTGCTTGCCGCTCCTGTCGGGCCGGCGCGATGCGCTGGCTTATCAGCAGCTGCTCGAAAAGTTGTCGCGGCACCGCTTCCGCTGGATCGACATCGGCTCTCCGCCCGACGGCGCCGCGTTCGAGTTCGTCGACCCGCTGGCCCCTGCGGCCGAGCACGGCGCGATCGAGCTGACGCTGCTGTCGGCGCGCTTCCACCGGTTCTACGATCCGGACACCTACCACTCGGGCTGGGCCAACAAGTATGCGATCCACTTCGACTATTTACGCTGCGGGGACCGCGTCTCCCCGGTCGATCTGCCCAGCCTGATCCTCGCCGACCGGCCGGTGGCCGCCTCGGTCGCCGCGTTCCGGGCGATCCCGTGAGCAAGCCCGCCGCCTGCCCGTTCGTTCCGCCGTTCCCGGCGCCGCACAAGACCCGCTCGTCGTTTCTCGCGCGCTTCGTCCGCTCGTGGATGTCGTGGATCCACGGGCTGTTCGAGAACAGCTACACCATGCTGATGGGCGAGATCCGAATGCCGGGCCTGCACATCTTCATCCCCAACGAGCTCCCCCTGGTCGAGCGGGTGATGAACGAGGCCAAGGCTTTTCCGAAGCACGCGATGATGGTCGAGGTGCTCGAGCCGGCGATCGGCATCTCCACGTTCACCGCCAACGGCGAGGACTGGGAGCAGCAGCGGGCGATGATCAACCCCGCCTTCCAGCACACGGCCCTCGCCAAGACCCTGCCCTTGATGTGCGACGCGGCGCGGGCGCTGATCGAGCGGATCGGCACCGACGGCGGCGAGCGGGTCATCGACATCGACCCGCTGATGACCCACGTCGCCGCCGACATCATTTTCCGCACCCTGTTCTCGGTGCCGCTCGACGCGGCCGGCTCGGCGGTGATCCACCGCCGCTTCAATCGGTTCCAGCGCTTCGCCCAGTCGGGTGCGGTGTTCCGGCTCTATGGCTTGCCGACGTTCGGCTACAAGGGCAGGTCGGAGCGCGAGGCCCGCGGCATCCACGAAGTCTTCGCCGGCATCGTCCAGGATCGCTACCGCCGCTTCCACGGGGCCGGCGAGGTCGTTCACCGCGACATCCTCCAGTCGCTGTTCGAGGCGCGACACCCGGTCAGTGGCGCCCCGTTCACCGTGCGCCAGGTGATGGAGCAGGTTTCGCTGATTTTTCTCGCCGGGCACGAGACGTCGGCCAGCCTGATGAGCTGGGCAACGTACCTGCTCGCCGAGTGCGGCGCGCTCCAGCAGCGGATGCGGGACGAGGTCGTGCACCTCACCGGCGAGCGCGGCTTCACCATGGACGCGCTCAAGGCGATGACGCTGACCCGCAACGTCGTGCGCGAGACGTTGCGGCTTTATCCGCCGGTCGCGTTCCTGCCGCGTGACACGGTTTGTCCGGTGACGATGCGCGGCAAGCCAATCGCGCCCGGCGACATGCTGGTGATCTCGCCGTGGCTGGTCCAGCGCAACGCCAGGAACTGGCGCGATCCCCACGCCTTCGATCCCGACCGGTTCGAAGAGCCGGACGGGCAGGAAATGCTCAAGAAAGCTTGGCTGCCGTTCGGGAAAGGCCCGCGGCTGTGCATCGGCGCCGGCTTCGCCCAGCAAGAGGCGATGGTCGTGCTCGCCCATCTCGTCCGGCACTTCTGCCTGGCGAGCCCGGCCGGGGACAAGCCCGAGCCGGTCAGCCGGCTGACGCTGCGCCCGCGCAACGGCATTCGCATCGCGCTGAAACCGATCGGCGGATGAGCCACAGGGAGAACGCCGTGCAACTCGCCGATTACCAGGATCGCTTCCACACGATTCGCCTCTCACGCGGCGACTCCGGCGTGCTGACGCTGACCCTCCACACCCGTGGCGGACCGGCGCTGTGGGGAACCTCGCTCCGCAGCCTCCACGCGGAGCTCGGCCAGGCCTTCGCCGCGATCGCGGCAGACCGCGCCAACAAGGTCGTGATCCTCACCGGCACCGGCGACAGCTTCATCGCCGACAGGGATCCCGACGAGCGCCAGCACGAGCCCAGCCTCGCCGCGATGTGGCCGCGGATCTTCGAGGAAGGGACCGCCCTGCTCGAGAACCTGCTGGCCGTTCCCGTGCCGGTGATCGCCGCGGTCAACGGACCGGCGCTGATCCATGCCGAGATCGCGGTACTGGCCGACATCGTCCTCGCCGCAAGCCACGCTGAATTCGCCGACCTCGCCCACATCCGCGGCGGAGCCGTGCCCGGAGACGGCGTCCACAGCGTCTGGCCGATGCTGCTCGGCCCCAACCGCGGCCGCTATTTCCTGCTCACCGGCGAGCGGATCGGGGCCGAGGAAGCGCGGCGGCTCGGGGTCGTCGCCGAAGTGCTCGCGCCCGACGCGCTGCTACCGCGGGCGGAGGAGCTTGCCGCGCAGCTCGCCCGCCTGCCCGAGCCGGTCTTGCGCCACACCCGCGCCGTGCTCACCCGTCACATCCGCCGTCGCGTCTCCGACGAGCTCCAGTGGGGGCTGGGGATGGAGGCGATGGCGATGCTCTGAGCTGCCGCCCCAGTCACGTTTCCGCCGGTTGAATTGCCGCCGCAACTCTGGTGCGTTCACGCTGGCGGAGGAGAGGCCATGGACCGGATCGAACGGCTGGAGGCGATCGAGGCGATCCGCGCCCTAAAGGCGCGCTACTTCCGGCTGATCGACACCAAGGCGTGGGATGATCTGCCGGGCTTGTTCACGGAGGACTTGCGGATCGTCACCCCCGACGGACGAACCTGGCTCGAGGGCGGTCCGGCCTATGCGCAAAGCCTTGCGTACGGGCTCGCCGATGCCGTCTCGGCGCACCAGGGGTTCACGGCGGAGATCGACATCGTCAATTCGAAAAATGCCCGAGCCGTCTGGGCGATGCAGGACGTCATCGAGTGGGCCGACCGCCACCCGCGCGAGGGGTGGAAGGCGATCCTCGGCCGCGGCCACTATCACGAGACCTATCGCCGCGACGGCGGGGCATGGCGGATTGCGACGCTCAAGCTGACGCGGATCAGCCTGGCGATCACCTGGCCCGAAGGAGACCCGCGCCGTGGCGATTGATCTGCCCCAGGCCGACCGCTTCGGCGAGGGCCGCACCGACAGTCCGTACTGGAACGAAAGCGTGTGGTTCTCGCTCTCGATTCCGGAGCGGCGGGTCCACGGATTCATCCAGTACTACTTCCGCCCGAACATGGGAATGCTCAACGGCGGTCCGGTGCTGTGGGATCCGTCCGGCACGTCCCAGTGGAACTGCCTCTACTACAACTGGAGCCATCTTCAGGCGATGCCGGCCGGCGCCGAGAAGTTCGCGATGACCGCGCGCAACTCGCTTTCCGTCCACGTGCTCGAGCCGCTGGCCCGCTACAAGATCGATTACGATCACGAGGGCTTCGCGCTCGATCTCGAATGGACGGCGATCGCGCCGCTGCACGAGCTGAAGACCGGCGATGCCGGGCAGCAGGCGACCGCGCGCTTTCACATCGAGCAGCCGGGGCGGATGAGCGGGAGGATCGCCCGCGATGGCGAGATCTGGCCGGTCGACTGCTGGTCGATGCGCGACACCTCGTATGGTGCCCGCGACTACGAATCGCTGGCCAGCGGCGGCTATTTCTGGGGCATCGCGGAGGCCAGCGCCTTCCATGCGATTGCGATGGGCGCCGGCGCCGAGCAGCGGGTGATCGGCGGATTCCTGTGGCGGGACGGGACGATGGCTAGCCTTGCGGAGGGGAGTCGGACGATCACCGAGTTCGGCCGCTACGGCCCGCGAACGGCGCGATTCCAGGCGACCGACACCCTCGGCCGCACCATCGAGGCGAGCGCTCGGATCGACGAAGGCCTGATCTTCACCGGCTACACCGACCACACCGTGGTCTGGTCGCTGACCGAATGGGACTGCGACGGCGTGACCCACTGGGGCGACACCCAGGAATTCACCTCGGCCGTGCGCTTCCGCCGGATCGCCCGCGGCGAGCTGGCGCCGGGGCAGGAGGGCTGAGGTGGAGCCAGGCCGCATCGTCATCGTCACCGGCACCTCGGGCTCGGGCAAGTCGACGACGTGCGAGCTGCTCCAGCGCCGGCTGCCGGGCTTCTGGCTGCTATACGGGATCGACCATTTCATGGCCGCGACGTTCCCCGCCGCTTACGGTCATCACGGCCCGCTCTGCGCCGAGGGCATTCGCGCCGAGCCGCTCAACCCGGACGCGCCAGACGGGCCGCTGCGCTGGCGCTTCGGCGAATACGGCACACGGGCGTTCAACGCCTTCCACGAGTGGATCGCCGCCGCCGCTCGTGCCGGCTGCAATATCCTCGTCGATCACCTGCTGATGCTCGACCCGCCGCTGCTGCAGGACTGCATCGGGCGGCTCGAAGGATTGCCGGTGCTGCTCGTCGCGCTCAAGCCGCCTTACGAGGTGCTGACCGCGCGCGTCGCCGAGCGGCCGATGACCAAGAAGCTGCCGGTCGACATTCTGGGCGAGGACGCCGCGCGCAAGATCGTCGATCGGCTCGATCGCTTGCGCCCTTGGTTCTACGAGGCGTGCTACGCCAACGATTGCGTGGACCTCACCATCGACAGTGCCGCGCATGGTCCGGAGGAGGTTTGCGCCCAAATCGAAGCGCGATTGTCGAACGGCCCCGGCACCGCCTGCGACGAATTGCGCCAACGCTATCCCGCGGCGAGGTAGTCTTCGAGCGCCCCCACTTGCGTCGCGTCGAGCCGCAGCCCGAGCTTGGTTCGGCGCCAGAGAATATCGTCCGCGTTCCGCGCCCACTCCCGGCTGACCAGGTGATCGACTTCGGCGGCGGTGAGGCCGTGGCCGAAATGTTGCCCGAGCTGTTCGAGGCTGATGGCGTTACCGAGCCAGTCGCGCACGACAGTGCCGTAAGCGCGCACGATCCGGTCGGCCCAGTCGAGTTCGAGGAACGGGTGCTCGGCCCGGGTGCGAGCAATCAGTTCCGCGAGCGATTCCCTGGCAAAATCGCCGCCGGGGAGCGGCGCGTTGGCGGTCCAGTCGTCGCCCGCGAGCGCGGGAATGAACGCCGCAAGCCGCCCCATCGCCTCGGCGGCGAGGTGGCGATACGTCGTGATCTTGCCGCCGAACACCGACAGCAGCGGCGGCGCGCCGTTGCGCCCACCGTCCAGTTCGAAGCGGTAGCCGCGCGTCGCCGCTTCCGGCTTGCCCGAACGGTCGTCGACCAACGGGCGCACCCCGGCATAGCTCCACACCACGTCGGCCGGCCCAATCGCCTGGCGAAAATAGCCGCTGGCCGCCTCGCACAAATAGGCAATCTCGTCGGGGGCGGGGCGGACGGAATCGAGCGGCCCGCGGTGATCGCGGTCGGTCGTGCCGATCAGGGTAAAGTCGCGCTCGTACGGGATCGCGAAGAAGATCCGCCCGTCCGGCAGCTGGAAGAAATAGGCGAAACCATGGTCGAACAGCGCCGGCACGACGATATGCGAGCCGCGCACCAGCCGCAGTTCGTGGCGCGGCGGCTGCCCGGCGCGGCCCAGCAGATCGACGACACTCGGGCCGGCCGCGTTGACCACCGCCTTGGCTCGGTACGTGCCGCCGGTCGTCTCAATCAGCCATGCCTCATCGGCTGGACTCAGCCGCAGCACTTCGGTGCGGGTGAGCACGGTTGCGCCGCGATCAGCAGCATCGCGGGCATTTAGCACCACCAGCCGCGCGTCGTCGGCCCAGCAGTCGGAGTATTCGTAGCCGGTGGCGAAGCCCGGCTTGAGCGGTGCGCCGGCGGGGTGGCGGCGCAAATCGATCGTCGCGCTCGACGGCAGTGCTTTTCGACCGCCGATGTGATCGTAGAGGAACAGCCCCAGCCGCAGCATCCACCTTGGGCGCAGCCCGGGCGTGTAGGGCAAGACGAAGCGCATCGGGTGGATCAGGTGGGGCGCGATTGCCCACAGCTGTTCGCGCTCGCCGAGCGCTTCTCGCACCAGCGCGAACTCGTAGTGCTCGAGATAGCGCAAGCCGCCATGGATCAGCTTGGTCGAGGCCGACGAAGTGCCGTGGGCGAGGTCGCCCTTCTCGAGCAGCAGCACGCGAACGCCGCGCCCTGCCGCGTCCCGCGCAATGCCGCAGCCGTTGATCCCGCCGCCGACGACGGCGAGGTCGTAGTCCGTCGCGACGGCCGCGCTCACCTCACCGCCGGACGTCGCCGCCGGCGGCATCGAAGGCGGCCAGCTCGAGCGGCCCGATCAAGCACATGTCACCCGGGAGCGAGTGCTTGAGCGCGGCGAGGGCTAGGCCGGTCCTCGCCATCCCGGCCAAATCGGCGCGGGCAAGCCATTGGTGCAGTACGCCCGCGGCAAAGGCGTCGCCGGTGCCGATGCGGTCGACGATTCCAGTCACGTCGATCTCGTCGGTCTGGTGGCAGTCGGCGCGCCGGTCGACGCGGGCGGCGATCCGGTGGTGCGTGCTGGTGATGAGATGCCGGGCCGTCGAGGCGATCAGCTCGAGCTTCGGGAACTCCGCGAACGCCGCTTCCGCCGCCTCGCGCCGCCGCTCGGGGCCGTCGCCCGAGAACTCCTCGCCGAGCAGCAGCGAGATGTCGCGGTGATTGCCGAACAGAATGCTCGCCGCGCCGATCAGCTCACTCAGCACTGCGCGGGGATCGCTGTCCCAGCTCTCCCACAGCCGGGCGCGGTAATTGCCGTCGAACGCGACTGGCACGCCGGCGTCCTGCGCGGCGCGCACCGCCGCCCGCGCCAGCGCGAGCCCGGCCGGGCCAATTGCCGGCGTTATCCCTGAGACATGCAGCAGCCGCGCTCCGGCGAGAGCGCCGGCAAAGTCGATCGCCTCCGGCGCCGCGAAGGCAAAGGCGCTGCCGGCCCGGTCGTACGTGATCACCGACGGCCGCAGTCCGGCGCCGGCCTCCAGGAAGTACAGCCCCATCCGCCCGGGCGCGGTCGCGAGGAAACGGGTGTCGACTCCGGCCGCATCCAGCGCGGCGCGCGCGCGCCGGCCAAGCGGGTTGTCGGCGACGATTCCGGCGAAGCGCACCGGGTCTCCGAGCGCCGCCAGCGCCGCGGCGACGTTGGCCTCGGCGCCGCCGACGACCAGTTCGAGGCTCTCGGCCTGGACCATCAGTCGCGCGCCGGGCGGGGTCAGCCGCAGCAGCAGCTCGCCGAAACAGACGACCGGGGCGCCGGTGGTGACCATGATCCTGGGGTTCTCCTCCTGCCAGCCCTGTCGTGGCGGTTGCTGGCGGGCTCGGCAAGCCTTCAGGCAAGCGCCCGCGCTTCTTCGGCGATGGCGTCGTGGACAGTGGCGAGGTCGTCGGCGGAAATGCAGTAGGGCGGCATCACGTAGACGGTGTTGCCGAGCGGGCGCAGCAGCAGGTCGCGCTCGCGGAAGCGCGCGAGTAGCCGGGGGGCCAGGTCGGACAAGTATCCGGCACCGTCGCTGCCGAGATCAACCGCGATGATCGTCCCGGCTTGCCGCGGATTGGCGATGCCCGCTACTTGCGCCAGCCGTGCCAGCCCCGCCGCCTGGCGCGTCGCCAGAGTGGCGATTCGCTCGCGCACCGGTTCCTCCCGCCAGATCGCGAGGTTGGCGAGCGCCGCTGCGCAGGCGATCGGGTTGGCGGTGTAGCTCGACGAGTGGAAGAACTGCAACGCTCGGTCGCGCGACCAGTGCGCGGCGAAGATCGCCTCGCTGGCGAGCGTCACCGCCAGCGGCAGCGATCCGCCGGTCAGCCCTTTGGCGAGGCACAGCAAGTCGGGGATGACGCCGGCCTGCTCGCAGGCGAGCAGCGTCCCGGTGCGGCCCCAGCCGGTCATCACTTCATCGGCGATGAACAGCACGCCGTGGCGAGCGCAGATCGCGCGCATTTCGGTCAGCACTTGGGCTGGGTACATCAGCATCCCGCCGGCGCCGAGGACCAGCGGCTCGACCAAAAACGCGGCGCACGCCTCCGCGCAGCACGCCGCATCGAGCGCATCGAGCGTCGCCTGCTCACGCCCGACAGAGGGGAACGGGATCGTGCCGACCTCGAACAGCAGCGGCGCGTATGCCTGGTTGAACACCCCGCGCGCGCCGACCGACATCGCCCCGATCGTGTCGCCGTGATAGCTGTGCTCGAGCACCAGGATGCGGTGCCGCGGCTCGCCGCGGTTGTGCCAGAAGCCCAGCGCCATCTTCAGCGCGACCTCGACCGCGGTCGATCCCGAATCCGAGAAGAACACCCGCGTCAGCCCTTGGGGCAAAAGCTCCAGCAACTCGCGGGCGAGGCGCTCGGCCGGCTCGTGCGTCCACCCGGCGAAGATCACCTGGTCGAGCCTCTGCGCCTGCTCGGCGATGGCCGCGGCGATGCGCGGGTGGGCGTGGCCGTGAGAAGTCACCCACCAGCTCGAGATCGCATCGATGATCCGGCGGCCGTCGGCCGTCCACAGCACCGCCCCTTCGCCGCGCGCGATCAGCGGGATCGGTTCTTCGAGCCCGTGCTGGGTGAACGGATGCCAGACCGGCGAGCTCATCCGAGCAGCTCGGTGCGGATGTGGCTGACAAAGGCAGCGGCGAGGGTTTCGGCGTCCAGCGGCACCAGGTGCGGCAGGCGGCCGAGGTGCGGAACGGCGCCGAAGCGGGTGATGGCCGTCTCGCTGGCGATGTTTTCGTCTCCGCTGAACACCACGCCTGCAATCGTGATCTCGCGCGCCTTCAGAGCTTCGAGCGTCAGCAGCGTGTGGTTGATCGTGCCAAGGGTGGTGCGCGCGACGACGACGGCGGGGAGGCCCCAGCTCGCGAACCGATCGGCTGTCAGCAGGGTGTCGCTGAGCGGCACCAGCACGCCGCCCGCTCCTTCGACCACCAGCGGACCTTCGCCGCTCGGCAGGACGAGGCGTTCGGCGACGATCGTCTCGCCTTCGATCCGGGCCGCCTCGTGCGGTGAGCAGGGCGTAGCGAGGCGGTAGGTTTCCGGCAGCACCTGGGCCCGGCGACCCGCGAGTCGGCGGACGACCTCGCTGTCGGTCTCCTCCGCGAGCCCCGCTTGCACCGGCTTCCAGTAGCGAGCACCGAGGTGCCCGGCGAGGCCTGCGGCGAACACGGTCTTGCCGACTCCGGTGTCAATGCCGGTGACGATGTACCCGGCCGTCACGCCGCCTGCAGCTCGGCCTGGGCCGCGGCGAGGGCGGCGCCGAGCCGGTCGATGTCGCCGAGGCTGGCGTTGCGCGTTACCGAGATGCGCAGCCTGGCAGTGCCTTCCGGCACGGTCGGGGGGCGGATGCCGCGGACGTCGAACCCCTGCGCCTGAAGCCGCGCCGCGAGCGCCATGGTCGCCGCGTCCGAGCCGACCACCAGCGGCAGGA
>JAEKKO010000008.1 GCA_019510335.1 Novosphingobium sp.
CGCCGATTCCGGTGGAAGGCTGGCGAGCGGCCCGCTCGTGGCATTCTGGGCGGCCGCGCGGTTGCTCAGCAGGAAGTCGTCGCGCACGGTCGCATAGGGCACGCCGAGCGCGGTGAGGACGAGCGCCACGCCGACGCCGGTGCGGTCCTTCCCGGCACTACAGTGGACCAGCACCGGGGTATCGCCGCGGATCAGCTCGGCGAAAAGCTCACGATAGGCCCGCGCCTGCTGGTGCGGCATGATGCGATACCCGGCGATCATCATCGCCCGCACCGCGTCGGGCCTTGCGCCGTTCGGTCCCGCCAGGCCTTTGAATCCGCTCTGGTCGATCTGGTAGTCCTGCGCCCAGCGGTGCGGCGCGAGCATGGCAGGGTCGGGCTGGCTGGTGCGTTCGCCGGTCGAGCGCAAGTCCACGAGCGCCTGAAGACCCAAAGCTGCAGCCCGGGCCTGTCCTGCTGCCGTCAGCCCCGCGAGCACTCCCGAGCGGTAGAGCACGCCCCAGCGGACGGTGTGGCCGTCGGCCGTGCGGTAGCCGCCGACGTCGCGGAAATTGTGGGCGCCGTCCGGGAAATTGTGGGCGCCGTCCGGATCGACGAAGCGCGCGTGCGCCGATGCTGCGGCACGCGGGAGCGTCTTCGCCGGAATTGCGGCGGACATGGTCAGCGTGGCGACCGCTACTGAGGCGGCGAATAGACGGAAGGTCTTCAAGGCACCCTCTCCCGAGCAGCGCGCATCGACCCGCGCCTCTTGCGCAGAATGGCGAAGGTCCAACAGCGCGACAAGCCCGCCGATACGCGATCATGGGTTGCCGTTCGCTCCCGACATCGGCAAAGCGCCGGCCCATGCTCGACACCCTTGCTCCCCAGCCCGGCGACTCGCTGCTCGCCCTGATCGCGCTCCACAATGCCGATCCGCGGCCCGACAAGATCGACCTTGGCGTCGGCGTCTACCGAACCGGGCAGGGCGGCACCCCGGTGTTCGGCGCGATCAAGGCGGCCGAGCGCAAGCTGGTCGAGACGCAGGATTCCAAGTCCTACCTCGGTCCGGAGGGCGACATGGGCTTCGTCCATGCGCTGATGCCGTGGGTCTTCGGCGGCGAGGACCCGACGCGCGGCGGGCGGATCGAGGGGATGCAGACGCCCGGCGGCACCGGCGCGGTCCGGCTGGCGCTGGCTCTGTCCAAGCGCGCGGGAATCCGGCGGGTGTGGATGGGCACGCCGAGCTGGCCCAACCATGCGCAGATCGTCGCCGACCTCGGGCTCGAGCTCAAGGGCTTCGCCCATGCCGCGGCGGGCGGGGTGGTCGACATGGATGCGCTGCTCGCGGCGATTTCTGCGAGCGAGCCCGGCGACGCGATCCTGCTCCACGGCTGCTGCCATAACCCCACCGGCATCGACTACACCCCGGCCGATTGGGACGAGATCGCCGGGCTTCTCGCCGAGCGCCCGCTGCTGCCGATCCTCGATCTTGCCTATCAGGGCCTCGGGCAAGGCATGGACGAGGACGCCTATGGCATCCGCCGGGTCGTAGCCGCGGTGCCAGAGGCTCTCATTGCCTACAGCTGCGACAAGAACTTCGGCCTCTATCGAGACCGCGTTGGCGCGCTTTACGTGCTGATGCGCGAGCCCGGCCAGATACCGCTGGCGCTGTCGAACAGCTATGCGCTGGCCCGCGCCGCGTGGTCGATGCCGCCCGACCATGGCGCCGCGGCCGTGCGGCTGGTGCTCGCCGACGACCAGTTGACGGCGCAATGGTTAGACGAGCTCGACACGATGCGCGCGCGGATGCGCCAGGTTCGCGCGCGGCTGGCGGAAGCGGGGAAGGCAGGGACCATCGACCTCACGCCGCTCGCCCGGCAGAACGGCTTGTTCTCGATGCTTCCGCTGACTCCCGAGCAGATCCTCGCGCTGCGCGAGAGGCACGGGGTTTACATGGCCGGTTCGGGACGGATCAACGTCGCTGGGCTGACCGCGGGCAACATCGATCCGTTCATTGCCGCGCTGGCGGACGTCACCGGATAGAGGGTCATGGACCGCCAGCCGACGCTCGAGGGCGAGTTGCTGCGGCTGCGCCCGTTGCGTGTCGATGACTGGGACGCGCTCTTCGCCATCGCGTCCGATCCGCTGATCTGGGCGGTCCACCCGGCCAACGACCGCTGGCAAGAGCCGGTGTTCCGCGAATTCTTCGCCGAGGCACTGGCCGGCGGCGGGGCGCTGGCGGTGATCGACAGGGCAAGCGGCGCCATCGTCGGCTCCTCGCGGTGGGAGCGCCATGATGCCGAGGCGTCGGAAGTCGAGATCGGCTGGACCTTTCTCGCCCGCAGCCATTGGGGCGGCCGCTTCAACCCCGAGCTCAAGCGGCTGATGCTTGCCCATTCCTTCCGCTGGGTCGAAACCGTCGTGTTCCGGGTCGGCGAAAGCAATCTTCGCTCGCGCCGGGCGATGGAGAAGATCGGCGGCCGCCTGACCGACCGCCTCGACATCACCGTGCTCGCCGGCGTGACGGTCCGTCACGTAGTCTACGAGATTACCCGCGACGAATTCGTCCGGGGTCCACTGGCCGCGGATCCACCGTCCTCGCGCTCGGCCTGATCTTTGCCCCGTTCACGCGCAAGACTCTCGTCTTCGCAGCAGCTTCGGCCGTGGCCTTTCTTTCGTCACTACGCGGCCGGCCGTCCGAGCTCGAGGCGAAGTTCCTGCTGTTTGGCCTGTTCGGCCTGGGCGCGTTTGGCGGCGTGGGCCGGCAGCGAGGCCGTTCTCCCCGCGTACATTGTCGGCATGGTCCTTGCGGGAACGGTCGGCAAGGATCACGCGCTCGACCGTCGACTGAGGACGCTGACATTCGGGTTACTCATACCGTTCTGCTTCATCCGCGCCGGTTCGTTCGTTTCCGTCGCGGCGTCGATCTCAGCGCCACGGGCCTTTCTACTGCTTCTTGCCGGCATTTTAGCTCCGTCAATTTAGTGAGGCCTGACGCAGTGCCCGCAGCCGCTGCCGTTGCCGCACGTTCGGCTGCCCGGTGTGCGCCGTGACGCCGCCGTCCGCGGCGATGATCGCGCCCGTTACATAGCTGGCGTCGTCCGACAGGAGGAACGTTGCTACTCCCGCCATCTCTTCCGGCCGGCCGGTGCGGCCGAGCGGGATTCGTTCCATCCAGAATTCGCGATCGATCGGGTCAGCGACCGCGCCGGCTCCCATCTCGGTCTCGATAAGCCCCGGGCACAGGGCATTCACGCGTATTCCGTCTGCGGCGCCATTCAACGCAAGAGTTCGGGTGTAGTTGATCACCGCGCCCTTGGAGGCATTGTAGGCATCCGTCGCGTAGTCGGCGAACAGGCCGGCGATCGAAGCAACGTTCACGATCGCGCCGCCCCCCGAGCGCCGGATCGCGGGGATGGCCGCCTTGCAGCAAAGGTAGACGGCCTTGGTGTTGACCGCGAACACGCGGTCCCAGTCTTCCTCGGCAAGGTCAGGCGTCTCGCCCACTGACCCGATCCCGGCATTGTTGACGAGGAAGTCCAGCCGCCCCCAGCGCTGCATTGCGTCCGCGACCAGCGCAGCGGAGTCGCTCGCGCGCGTCACATCGGTCCTGGCGAACTCGGCGCCCGCGGGGAGCGAGGTGGGTTCGCTCAGATCGGCAACCAAGACCTTGGCGCCGTCGGCGACAAGTCGCGCAACGATGGCTGCGCCGATGCCGCGGGCGCCGCCGGTGACGATCGCGACCTTGCCGTCGAACCTTTGCATAGTCGTATTCCCTTTACGCAGAGTGGTGACAGGTGCCGCGACTCCTTCAACCCCGAGCAGCCGCTGCGCCTGCTGGCCGGCACTCGTAGTTGCTTGGATCTTCGGGATTGCCGGTGCCCTTGTACGCGGTGCGGGCGGGATAGGCGCAATAGGCGCGGTTGTACTTACCGTCCAGCGACGCGGCAGGCAGCCGGTGCGGCGCTTGACCCTGCTCCACCCACTTCATCAGCGGAGTCATGGGGTCGATCGCTTCC
>JAEKKO010000087.1 GCA_019510335.1 Novosphingobium sp.
GCCGGCCTCTCCTGATGGAAACGCGCTATCTCGAAAGCTTCCTCCGCATCGCCGAGACGCGCTCGATCAGCCGCGCGGCTGAGTCGCTCGGGCTCAGCCAACCGTCGCTCAGCCAGCAGCTGCTGCGGCTCGAGGACGAAGTCGGCTCGAAGCTGTTCTTTCGCGGCGCGCGCGGGGTGAGCCTGACCGAAGCCGGGCGCATGTTCCAGGAGCACGCCCGGCAGCTGCTGCGCGGTACCGAGCAGGCGATCGAGGACATCCGGCAGCTCGATGCCGAGCCATCCGGCGAAGTGATTCTCGCGGTGCCGTTCTCGATCAGCCGGATCGCCGGCGTGCGCCTCGTCGAAGCGTTCCTCAACCACGCGCCGCACGTCTCGTTTCGGCTGGTCGAGGCGATGACCGGCGCGATCCGCGGCTGGCTCGAGCAGGCCAAGCTCGACCTCGGCATCATGGTCGACATCGGCCCTTTCCGGAACCTGTCGTCGCGGCCGCTGGCGCGCGAGGAGCTGTATCTGGTCGGTCCGGCGGGGGCGTTCGGCTCGTCCGGCGAATGCGCCGAAGTGCCGGCGTCGGCTGTGGCCGAACTGCCGCTGATCCTTCCCGGCATGCCGCACGGGCTGCGCCAGGTGATCGAGCACGAAGCGGCCCGGATCGGGCTGACCTTGAGCGTGCGCCAGGATCTCGACGCCCTGCGCCACCTCGCGCCGCTGGTCGCCGCCGGTCACGGCTACTCGCTGATGCCGCTCGCCGCTGTCGCCGACGAGATCGCCACAGGCCAGCTCAGCGTTGGCCGCGTCAGCGGCGCGCGATTCGCGCGCAGGCTGCTGCTGGTGCGCAACCCGGCCAGCGTGGTCACCCACGCCTCCGTCCGCGCCGAGGACTTGATCCTCAAGGTGCTGCGCCGGCTGATCGAAAAAGGCGAATGGTCCGCCGAAGCGGAACCCGCGCTGCAATAGAGACGAGGGAGAATGAACATGAGCGAAGCGAATTTGACCGGGAAAGTGGCGCTGGTGACCGGCGCCGGGCGCGGCATCGGGCGGCAGATCGCGCTGCGCCTGGCGCGCGATGGGGCCGACCTGATCGTCCACTATGCCCACAGCCGCGACGGCGCCGAGCAGACCGCCGCCGAGGTGAAGGCGCTCGGCCGCAAGGCGACAGTGGTGCAGGCCGATATCGCAAATCGTGGCGAGGTGATCGCCATGTTCGCCGAGATCGACCGCGATCCCGGTCGCCTCGACATCGTCGTCAACAACTCCGGCGTCAGCGACCGCGCAAACCTCGCCACATCAACTTCAGCTCGAGCATCGCCAAGTTCCCGCTCGGCGGCGCGGGGCTCTACGTCGCGGCGAAGCGGGCGATCGAAGGATTCACCGAATGCTGGGCCAAGGAGCTCGGCAGCCGCGGGATCACCGTCAACACCGTTATCCCCGGCGCGACCAGCCCGGGCATGATGGACGGCTCGGAGGAGTACCGCAGCTTTTTCGAGAACGCCTCCCCGTTCAAGCGGATCGGCCGCGCCGAGGAGATCGCGGCCGTCGTCGCATTCCTCGCCTCGCCCGAAGCGAGCTGGGTTTCGGGCACGCACATCCTGACCAACGGGGCGGCGAATACCTGATCGCCAGCCGCCTATCGAGTGTCCTTCGCCGCCGCGATCCTCTATCGAAGCAGCGAGAGGATCAGGCGATGACCCCGGATTTCGACTTCGCCCTCGGCGAGACCGCGGAGATGATCCGCGACAGCACGCGCCGCTTCGCCGCCGAGCGGATCGCCCCGCTCGCGGCGAAGATCGACGCCGAGGACTGGTTCCCGCGCGCACTGTGGCCAGAGATGGGTGCGCTCGGGCTGCACGGGATCACGGTCGAGGAGCAGTGGGGCGGATTGGGGCTCGGCTACCTCGAGCACGTCGTCGCGATCGAGGAAGTCAGCCGCGCCTCGGCCTCGGTCGGGCTATCGTACGGCGCCCATTCCAACTTGTGCGTCAACCAGATCCGCCGCTGGGGCTCGGACGCGCAGAAGGCCAGGTACTTGCCGCCGCTGATCTCCGGCGAGCACGTCGGGGCCCTGGCGATGAGCGAGGTCGGCGCCGGCTCGGACGTCGTCGCGATGAAGCTGCGCGCAGAGTCCGTGCCGGGGGGCTTCCGCCTCAACGGCACTAAGTTCTGGATCACCAACGGCTCGGAAGCGGACACCCTGGTGGTCTACGCCAAGACCTCGCCCGAGGCGGCGAGCCGCGGGATCACCGCGTTCCTGGTCGAGAGAGGCTTCGGCGGCTTCTCGATCGGCCAGAAGCTCGACAAGCTGGGGATGCGCGGCTCGCCCACCGCGGAGTTGGTGTTCGACGACTGCTTCGTGCCCGAGGACAACCTCATGGGCCCGCTCCACGGCGGGGTCGGCGTGTTGATGAGCGGGCTCGATTACGAGCGGGTGGTGCTCTCGGGCATCCAGCTCGGCATCCTCCAGGCCTGCCTCGATACGGTGGTCCCTTACGTCCGCGAGCGCCGGCAGTTCGGCCAGCCGATCGGCGCGTTCCAGCTGATCCAGGCCAAAGTCGCCGACATGTATGTCGCGCTGCAGTCGGCGCGGGCGTACGTCTATGCCGTCGCGCGGGCCTGCGATGCCGGGCAGACGACCCGCTTCGACGCGGCTGGGGCGATCCTCCTCGCGAGTGAGAACGCGTTCCGCGCTGCCGGCGAGGCGGTCCAGGCGCTCGGCGGGGCTGGCTACACCAAGGACTGGCCGGTCGAGCGCTATTTGCGCGACGCCAAGCTGCTCGACATCGGCGCCGGCACCAACGAGATCCGGCGGATGCTCATCGGCCGCGAGCTGATCGGGGCGCGCTGACAAAGGAAACCCGCCGCGGATGGTCCGTTCCGCGGCGGGTCCTGCCCCCGACCGGAAAGCCCGTCAGGCGGCGAACTGGTTCATCGTGTTGTGGGCGCCACCGGCCTTGAGCGCGGCTTCGCCGGCGAAGTATTCCTTGTGGTCGTCGCCGATGTCGCTGCCCGACATGTTCTGGTGCTTTACGCAGGCGATCCCCTGGCGGATTTCCTCGCGCTGGACGTGCTTGACGTAGCCGAGCATCCCGGCCTCGCCGAAGTACTCACGGGCGAGGTTGTCGGTCGACAGCGCAGCGGTGTGGTAGGTCGGCAGGGTGATCAGGTGGTGGAAGATGCCGGCCCGGGCGCTGGCGTCGCGCTGGAAGGTGCGGATTCGCTCGTCGGCCTCGATCGCCAGCTCGCTCTCGTCGTAATCGACGCTCATCAGCCGCGGGCGGTCGTAGGCAGAAACGTCCTTGCCGGCCTGCTGCCAGGCGTCGAATACCTGCTGGCGGAAGTTGAGCGTCCAGTTGAACGAGGGCGAGTTGTTGTAGGCCAGCTTTGCGTTCGGGATCACCGCGCGGATGCGGTCGACCATCGAGGCGATCTGCTCGATGTGCGGCTTCTCGGTCTCGATCCACAGCAAGTCCGCGCCGTTCTGCAGCGACGTGATGCAGTCGACCACGCACCGGTCGGGCCCGGTTCCGGGGCGGAACTGGTAGAGGTTCGACGGCAGCCGCTTGGGCCGCATCAGCTTGCCGCCGCGGTTGATGATGACGTCGCCGTTGGCCTGGGCGATATCGGCGATCTCCTCGCAGTCGAGGAACGCATTGTACTGGTCGCCGAGATCGCCGGGCTCGCGCGAGAAGGCAATCTGCTTGGTCAGGCCGGCGCCGAGCGAGTCGGTCCGCGCGACGATGATCCCGTCATCGACCCCGAGCTCGAGGAAAGCGTAACGGCAGGCGCGGATCTTGGCGAGGAAGTCCTCGTGCGGCACGGTGACCTTGCCGTCCTGATGGCCGCACTGCTTCTCGTCGGAGACCTGGTTCTCGATTTGCAGCGCGCAGGCGCCGGCCTCAATCATCTTCTTGGCGAGCAGGTAGGTCGCCTCGGCGTTGCCGAAGCCGGCGTCGATGTCGGCGATGATCGGCACGATGTGCGTCTCGTAGCTGTCGATGTCGTGCTGGAGCTTGGCCGCGCGGACTTCGTCGCCGGCGGCGCGCGCCGCGTCGAGGTCGCGGAACAGCATCCCGATCTCGCGCGCGTCGGCCTGCTTGAGGAACGTGTAGATCTCCTCGATCAGCGCCGGCACGCTGGTCTTCTCGTGCATCGACTGGTCAGGCAGCGGGCCGAAGTCGCTGCGCAACGCAGCAATCATCCACCCCGAAAGGTAGAGGTAGCGGCCCTTGGTCGAGCCGAAGTGCTTCTTGACCGCAATCATGTTCTGCTGAGCGATGAACCCGTGCCAGCAGCCGAGCGACTGCGTGTAGTGCGCCGGGTCGGCATCGTAGGCCGCCATGTCCTGGCGCATGATCTTCGCAGTGTAGCGGGCGATGTCGAGCCCGGTGCGGAATCGGTTCTGCGCCCGCATCCGCGCGACGGCCTCGGCGCTGATCCCGTCCCACGTGCCCTCGTGGCTGCGGATCAGACTGTCGGTTTTGGCGATGTCGGTCGAGTAAGTCATTGTGGCCCCCAAGGAGTTGTTGAGGGGCACGTAGTCGCGGCTGTTGGGGTTCAGTAGAGGAATTTACTAGAATGAGTTGTTGGAGGGTCGACAATCCTCTCCACAGCCTGTCATCCTGTATGTTTATTTACAAGCGTTAAAGCCGCATCCGCATTGCCAGCTGAACCTGGTTCTGGGTCTGCTGCGCCGCCAGCCCGGCGTCCTCGCGCGCCTCGCGCCGGCTTTCGACGTGCAGGTATTCGACCACCGCGCTGAGCTGCGCGGTCAGCTTCCGGCGTGCCGCGATGGTCGCCGCCCAGCCGCTTTCGTCCGCCTCGCCGGTCACGGCGGTGCCGCGGTTGCGGGTGCCGAACACGTCAACGCGCGCCGAGAGCGAGCCGGTCGCGAAATGCCGGGTCAGCAGCGCGTAAGCGGCGCGGAAGCGCATGTCGATCCAGCGCCGGCCGTCCATGACGGGGCCCATCTCGGTGCGGCCGGCCAGGGCTTGCCCGCGCAGCTGCCACCCGGAAGCAGGTTCGGCGATGAAGCCGACATCATCGAAGCGCGTGCGCCAGCCCCACTCGAGCGTCGGCAGCACAGCTTCGGGGTCGCCATCGTTGTCGTAGTGCAGCGCCTCGAGGTGAAGCGGCAGCGGCAAGTCCCAGGCGAGCTTCACGTAGTAGCCCGGGCGACGCAGCACGCCGCCATCGGCATCGAGCAGCGGGTGCGAGTAGCGCGGCTGGACGTATTCCATGAACTCGTTCAGCGGCGGCAGCGGCTGGCGCCGGAAGGCCAGCGCAACCCGGTCGTGCAGCCCCCAACCGCGAAAGGCGAGCAAGGCGCCGGCAGTGTCGTTGAGATCGAACACGGCGGCGGTGGCGGTCAGCGTCTGTCCGCCTAGCCGCACCCGAGCGCTGCCCTCGGCGGCGACGACCTTGACCTCCTCGCCGATCCAGCTGTTGATCGCCGATGGGGTGATGGTGTCGGTGACCGCCCACTCCGGCCCTGCGTGCTCGAGCGAGACCGGCGGCCACATCAGCCCGGCGCGCGCCGATATGCGCACGGCGCCGTCGCCGAGCGGCTTGAACGTGAGGAACGCTTCCGACAGTCCGGCCTCGGTGCGCGATCCGCCCTGGACGACTCCGACGACGGTGCCGCTCAGCGCCCAGCTCAGCCGCGGTTGCCAGACGAGCGCCGCCTCGCCGAGCGCGGACCTGGCGCGGAGTTCGCCGCTCTCGGCGCCGCCGAAGCGCAGCTTGCCGAAGCCGCCTTGCGTCCACGATGGCTCGCCGTCGGTTGCGGTCAGCCGCAGGTCGGCGGCGACCGTCAGCGTTTCGCGCGAAGCGAGATCGAATGAGCGGTCCTCGGCGCGTGCCGGCGCGGTCAGCGCGAGCGCCGCCACGGATAGCCATGGCAGGGCGCGTCGCGCATTCGGGAGAGCTCGGACCGCGACCATCGGCAGCGATCGTTAGCCGAAATTGGTAAACAGGCGTTTGACTTACGCGGCTGCCCGAAGGCTGCGACGGTCGAGATACGCCCGCTCAGTCGGGGCTTGCCTTGCCGCGATCATGCTCTGCCCTTTCCTTGTCGACCTTGTTGCCGACGTCCTTGGCCGCATCGTGCGCCGCGCTGCCGAGAGCGTTGGCGCCCTTCTTGGCCGCTTCGCCGACCGATTCGGCGCCTTTCTTGACGGCTTCGCCGACGTCGCTCGCAACTTCCTTGGCTTGAGTATCGGCGGCTTCGGCGGCGGTCGTCTTGACGTCCTCGGCGGCGGATTCGACCGTTTGCGAGGCGCTCCGCTCGGTCTTTTCCGAGCACCCGGCGAGCGCCAGGCACCCGCCAGCAAGCAATGCGAAAATTGTCGATCGGCGCATGGATCTCAAACCTCCAAGTAAATCAGCAGGCTTTGATGCTGCGAAATCCGTGTTCGGCAGCGCTCGGGACAATGCTCTTGTGCCGCCTGACTGTCTAGGCTCGACAGGCGAGCCGCCGGTGAACAGGTCCGCCGACGAACTTCAACGCATCTGCAGCATCCCCCACGCGCTACTCGAAGTCGAAGCGAATGTTCCGACTCGAACAGAAAATCCGACGGACTATTGACGCGCGCGAACTTCCGACTAGATCAGCACGGCGAAATCCTAAGGAGAGCGATCATGGCTGACGATACTGGCGAATCCAATACTCTTGAGCTGGCAACCGAGCTCACCATCGCTTGGCTCTCCAATCCGAACACCCGTGTTTCGGCGGATGAAGTGCCTTCGGTGCTCGAGAAGATGCATGGCGCCGTTGCCAGCCTGACGTCGGCTGGATCAGCGCAAGATGAGGCGCCGGCGCAAGCCGAGTTCACGCCCGCCGTTTCGGCTCGCAAATCGCTCGCGTCGAAGGATCACATCATCTCGATGATCGACGGCAAGCCCTATAAGTCCCTGAAGCGCCATTTGTCGCGCCATGGACTGACGCCGGAGCAATATCGCCAGCGTTATGGGCTTCGCGCCGATTACCCGATGGTCTCGGAAAACTACGCGCAAATGCGGCGCGACCTTGCCAAGAAGATCGGCCTCGGCCGCAAGCCTGGCGAAAAAGTGCAGCCTAAGGCAAGCCGCAAGGGCCGCGGCAAGCAAGCCGCCGCAACAGGCGGCGACGCTCAGGCCTGATCGGGCCGTAACTACCGGCGCTGCACGGCGGCCGCTCGTTCTTCTTTAGGACGAGCGGCGAAGCGCAGCCGCCGGCCACCGCCGCGGCAGGCCGGCGCTCAAACCATGTCCGCGGGCCGGACGAGGCGGTCGAATGTCGCCTCGTCGACCAGCCCGAGCGCCACTCCGGCCTCGCGCAAGGTCAGCCCTTCGGCCTGGGCGTGCTTGGCGATCTTGGCGGCGTTGTCGTAGCCGATTTCGGGCGCAAGGGCGGTCACCAGCATCAGCGAGCGCTCGACCAGCTCGGCGATGCGCGGCGCGTTGGGCTCAAGCCCCTCGACGCAGCGCCCGGCAAAGCTGTCCATGCCGACTGCGAGCAAGTCGAGCGAGCGCAGCACCGCCGCGCCGATCAGCGGCTTGAACACGTTCAGCTCGAGGTGGCCCTGCAGCCCGCCGACGGTGACCGCCTGGTGATTGCCGATCACTTGCGCCGCAACCATCGTCAGCATCTCGCATTGGGTCGGGTTGACCTTGCCCGGCATGATCGAGCTGCCCGGCTCGTTGGCCGGGAGCTCGAGCTCGCCGAGCCCGGCGCGCGGCCCGCTGCCGAGCAGACGAATGTCGTTGGCGATCTTCGTCAGCGCCACTGCGAGCGTGGCGAGGGTGCCGGAGAGGTGGACCAGCGGCTCGTGCCCGGCGAGGGCGGCGAACTTGTTTGCGGCCGGGCGGAACGGCAGCCCGGTGATATCCGAGATCGCCGCAGCCATCTCGCGGTCGAAGCCGTCTGGAGCGTTGAGCCCGGTGCCGACCGCGGTGCCGCCTTGCGCCAGCGCCATCACCCCGTCCACCGCCGCCGCGATCCAGCCGCGGCATTCCCCCAGCTGGGCCGCGTAGCCGGAGAACTCCTGCCCCAGCGTCAGCGGCGTCGCATCCTGCAAGTGCGTGCGACCGATCTTGACGATGCCGGCCCAACTGCGCGCCTTGGCCGAAATAGCATCGTGCAGCTGGCCGAGCGCGGGGAACAAGTCGGCAGTGGCGGCGCGGGCGGCGGCGATGTGCAGCGCGGTCGGGAAGCTGTCGTTCGACGATTGGCTCTTGTTGACGTGATCGTTGGGGTGGACCGGCTGCTTGCCGCCGCGCCGCCCGCTCAGCATCTCGTTGGCCCGCCCGGCGATCACCTCGTTGACGTTCATGTTGCTCTGCGTGCCGCTGCCGGTCTGCCAGATCGTCAGCGGGAACTGGTCGTCGAGCCGCCCGGCGGCGACTTCCGCGGCCGCCTTCTCGATTGCATCGGCAAGGTCGCCGGGCAACCCATGGCGGCGGTTGACGCGCGCCGCGGCTTGCTTGATGATGGCGAGGGCGTGGACGATGCCGAGCGGCATTCGTTCCTGCGGCCCGAACGGAAAGTTCTCGAGGCTGCGCTGGGTCTGCGCGCCCCAGTACGCCGCCGCCGGCACGGCGATTTCGCCGATGCTGTCGCTTTCGAGACGCTGTTCGTCCATCGCCGTTCGCCCGTTGCTGCCGGACTCCCCTACTGCGCTGTCCCACAAGCGTCACCGCAGTTCTGGCGCGTCCCTTGACCTGAGCACCGCGATTTCCGAAAGCAGGCGCATGTCTGAGACCACCCCCAGCGCCAGTATCGTCGACAAGGGCGTTGCCGCCCAGCTCCGCCTGCCCGCCGAGGAGGCCGAGATCGAGGCGCTGCGACGCACGATCATCGCCAAGCTGTCGTACACGGTGGGCAAGGATCCGGTGGCGGCGAGCGCGCGCGACTGGTTCATCGCCACTGCCCTGGCGGTGCGCGATCGTGTGATCGACCGCTGGATGACGACCACTCGCGCCACGAAGGCCGGCAAGAAGAAGCGCGTCTACTACTTGTCGCTCGAGTTCCTGATCGGCCGGCTGTTGATGGATTCGCTCAACAATCTGGGGATCACCGAGACGATGCGGGCCGCGCTCGCCGATCTCGGCGTGGAGCTCGACGAGCTGCGCAAGCTCGAGCCCGATCCCGCCCTCGGCAATGGCGGGCTCGGCCGCCTTGCCGCCTGCTACATGGAATCGATGGCCAGCCTCGGCATTCCCGCCCACGGCTACGGCATCCGCTATGACCACGGCTTGTTCCGCCAGGTGATCAAGGATGGCCGGCAGCAGGAATTCCCGGATAACTGGCTGAGCTTCGGCAACCCATGGGAGTTCGAGCGCCCGGAGGTCGTTTATCCGGTCGGCTTCGGCGGGGTGGTGGAGGCGCTCGACAGCGAGTCGCCGACCGGGCGCGGCAAGTGGAGCCCGGCCGAGACCGTCGATGCCGTCGCCTACGATACGCCGATCGTCGGCTGGCGCGGCCGGCACGTCAACACGCTGCGGCTGTGGTCGGCGCGCGCGCCCGATCCGCTGCGGCTCGACGCATTCAACCGCGGCGACCACGTCGGCGCGCTCGCCGCCCGCGCCCGGGCCGAGGCGATCACCCAGGTGCTTTACCCGAGCGACGAGAGCGAAGCCGGCGAGGAGCTGCGCCTGCGCCAGGAATATTTCTTCGCCTCGGCCTCGCTGCAGGACCTTCTGCGCCGGCACCGCCAGAATGGCGGAACGCTCGAGGCGCTGCCCGACAGCGTCGCCATCCAGCTCAACGACACCCATCCGGCGATCGGCATCGCCGAGATGATGCGGCTGCTGCTCGACGAGCATGGCGTCGCGTGGGAGGAAGCCTGGCGGATCGCCCAAGGGGTGTTCTCCTACACCAATCACACGTTGCTTCCCGAGGCGCTGGAGAGCTGGCCGGTGCCGCTGCTCGAGCGGCTGCTGCCGCGGCACATGCAGATCGTCTACCTGATCAACGCGCTGCACCTCGACGCCTTGTCGCAGCGCGGCGAGCACGACGAGGGGCTGTTGTCCTCGGTCTCGCTGATTGAGGAGCACGGGCCGCGACGGGTGCGGATGGGGGCACTGAGCTTTCTCGGGTCGCACAAGGTCAACGGCGTTTCGGCGCTCCACACCGAGCTGATGCGCGAGACCGTGTTCCGTGACTTCCATCGGCTCTACCCCGATCGGATCGTCAACAAGACCAACGGCATCACCTTCCGCCGCTGGCTGCACGAGGCCAACCCCGGGCTGACCAAACTGCTGGTCGATGTCGCCGGGGAGCGGGTGCTCGACGATCCCGCGGCGATGGCCGCTCTGGCAAATCATGCCGACGACACCGGCTTGCACGAGCGGCTCGCCGCCGTCCGCCACAAGAACAAAGCCACGCTGGCCGCGCTGATTCAGCAGCGAGTCGGGGTCAAGGTCGATCCCGCGGCAATGTTCGACGTTCAGATCAAGCGCATCCACGAATACAAGCGCCAGCTGCTCAACATCCTCGAGACGGTGGCGCTCTACGATGCCATGCGCGCCCATCCGACCAGCGACTGGACCCCGCGGGTCAAGATCTTCGCCGGCAAGGCGGCGGCCAGCTACCATCGCGCCAAGCTGATCATCAAGCTGATCAACGACGTCGCCCGGGTGGTGAACGGCGATGCTTCCCTGCGCGGCCGGCTCAAGGTCGTGTTCCTGCCCAACTACAACGTCAGCCTGGCGGAGGCGATCATTCCGGCCTCCGATTTGTCCGAGCAGATCTCTACCGCGGGCATGGAGGCGTCGGGCACCGGCAACATGAAGCTGGCGCTGAACGGCGCGTTGACCATCGGCACGCTCGACGGCGCTAACATCGAGATGCTCGAGCACGTCGGCGCCGACAACATGTTCATCTTCGGGATGACCGCCGAGGAAGTCGAGGCGAGCCGGCGCAAGGGCATCGACCGCGAGGCGGAGATCGCCGCGTCGCCGGCATTGCGCCAAGCCCTCGACGAAATCCGCTCGGGCCGCTTCTCGCCCGACGAGCCCGGCCGCTACGCCGAGCTGGTCGATGCCGTCACCCACCATGACTACTTTCTGGTCGGCGCCGATTTTGACGCTTACGCGGCCAAACAGGCCGAAGTCGCGGCAAGCTGGGGCGACCAGTCCGGCTGGTGGCGCTCGGCCATGCTCAACATCGCCCACATGGGGTGGTTCTCGTCGGACCGCGCGGTGCGCGAATACGCCGACGACATCTGGAAAGTCCCACTCGGGGCATGAGCCTGAGCCGCGACGAGGCCGATGCGCTCCTCGCGGCCCGTCACGGCGATCCGTTCGCGGTCCTCGGGCCGCACCGCACGCCCCAGGGAGTGCTGGTCCGCGCGCTGGTCCCCGGGGCGGAACGGTTGCAGCTCGAGGCCGACGGGGTAACCGCCGGGCTCGAGCGCACCGATCCCGACGGTCTTTTCGAAGGCCTGTTCACTGACGAGCTCGGCCCCTACCGCTTGCGCGCCTTCGCCGGCGAGGCAAGTTGGGAGCTCGAGGACCCTTACCGCTTCGGCCCGGTGCTCGGGGCCCTCGACGATCACCTGCTGCTCGAAGGCAACCACCAGCGCTTGTGGGAGCGCCTCGGCGCCCATCGGCTGACGCATGAGGGGGCCGAGGGTGTGGCCTTTGCGGTGTGGGCGCCGAATGCCCGCAGAGTCGCCGTCGTCGGCCGCTTCAACCATTGGGACGGGCGCCGCCACGGCATGCGTAAGCGGATCGACAGCGGCATCTGGGAGATCTTCGTTCCCGGCATCGGCGCGGGCGACCCGTACAAGTATGAGATCATCGGCGCGAGCGGTGAGATCGAGCCGCTCAAGGCCGACCCGTTCGGCTTTGGCTCGGAGCTGCGTCCGGCGACGGCCTCGGTAGTCGAGCGCCTCGACACACTACCGGAGCCGCGCGGCGGCTACCGCGACGCGTCCGATCCGCGGCGCGCGCCGATGGCGATCTACGAGGTCCACCTCGGCTCGTGGCAGCGGCGTCCCGATGGCGGATTCAACAGCTACGACCTGATTGCCGAACGCCTGGTGCCGTACGCCGCCGAGCTCGGTTTCACGCATCTCGAGCTGCTCCCGATTTCGGAGCATCCGCTCGACGAGAGCTGGGGCTACCAGCCGGTCGGCCTGTTCGCGCCGACCCGCCGCTTTGGCGACCCCGACGGGTTCGCCCGCCTCGTTCGCCGCGCCCACGATGCCGGTCTGGGGGTGATCGTCGACTGGGTTCCGGCGCACTTTCCGACCGACGTCCACGGCCTCGCCCGCTTCGACGGCACCGCGCTTTACGAGCATGACGACCCGCGCAAGGGCTTCCACCCCGACTGGGGCACGGCGATCTACAACTTCGGCCGGCGCGAGGTCGCCAACTACCTGATCGCCAACGCCTTGTTCTGGCTCGAGCGCTACGGCATCGACGGCTTGCGGGTCGATGCGGTCGCCTCGATGCTCTACCTCGATTATTCGCGCGCCGAGGGCGAGTGGGTGCCCAATGCCGAAGGTGGGCGCGAAAATCGCCAGGCCGAGGCGTTCCTCAAGCAGCTGAACGAGGTGGTCTACGGCCGCTTCCCCGACCGCTTCACCGTTGCCGAGGAGTCGACCGCGTGGCCGGGCGTGTCGGCCCCGGTCCACGCCGGCGGGCTCGGCTTCGGGTTCAAGTGGAACATGGGATGGATGAACGACACGCTCGACTACGTCGCGCGCGATCCGGTCCACCGCCGCTTCCATCACGGCCAACTGACCTTCGGCATGGTCTACGCCTTCTCCGAGAATTTCATCCTGCCGCTGAGCCATGACGAGGTGGTTCACGGCAAGGGCACGATCGTCGGCCGGATGCCCGGGGATCGCTGGCAGAAGTTCGCCAACGCCCGTGCTTACTACGGCTTCATGTGGGGGCACCCCGGCAAGAAGCTGCTGTTCATGGGCCAGGAGTTCGGCCAGCTGCGCGAGTGGAACGTCAACTCCGAGCTCGACTGGTACTTGCTCGGCGACAGCCTTCATGCGGGCCTGCGCACCTCGGTCGCCGAGCTCAATCGCCTCCACCGCAGTGAGCCGGCGCTCCATGCCCGGGATTGCGAGGCCGAGGGCTTTCAGTGGATCGTCGCCGACGATGCCGACCAGTCGGTGCTCGCGTGGATGCGTTTCGGCGGGCCCGACGACCGCCCGGTCGCGGTCGTCTGCAACTTCACCCCGGTCGCGCGCGCGCACTACCGGATAGGCCTGCCCGCAACCGGGACCTGGCGCGAGATCTTCAATTCCGACGCGGCCGAGTTCGGCGGATCGGGTTCCGGCAACCTCGGCCAGATCACCGCCACGGCCGATCCCTCGCATGGGTACCCGGCTTCGGCCGAGCTGTTTCTTCCTCCCCTCTCGACGATTTATCTGCGGCACGGCTGATCGTGCAACCGGCCGCTCCTCCACCGGCTTCGACGATAAAGAGGAGAGGAATAATGCCCACCGGATCAGCCGGCCATGGACCATACGCGCGCCATGCGATGGCCTACGTCCTCGCGGGAGGGCGGGGCAGCCGGCTGATGGAGCTGACCGACCGCCGGGCCAAGCCGGCGGTCTATTTCGGGGGCAAGACCCGGATCATCGACTTCGCCCTGTCGAACGCCCTCAATTCGGGCATCCGCCGGATTGCCGTGGCGACGCAGTACAAGGCCCACAGCCTGATCCGCCACCTCCAGCGCGGGTGGTCGTTCTTCCGCACCGAGCGCAACGAGAGCTTCGATATTCTCCCCGCCAGTCAGCGCGTCTCGGAAGAAATGTGGTACCTCGGCACGGCCGATGCGGTGTTCCAGAACATCGACATCATCGAGAGCTACGACCCGCGCTACATCGTCATCCTCGCAGGCGATCACGTCTACAAGATGGATTACGAGGTGATGCTGTGCGAGCACATCGACAAAGGCGCCGAAGTCACCGTCGGCTGCATCGAGGTGCCGCGGAGCGAGGCCAGCGGCTTCGGCGTGATGCACATCGGCGAGGATGACCGCATCATCGAGTTCTACGAAAAACCGGCCGATCCGCCGGCGATGCCTGGCAAGCCCGAAATCTCGCTCGCCAGCATGGGCATCTACGTCTTCGAGACGCAGTTCCTGTTCGACGTCCTACGAGAGGACGCCGCGGACGAGAACTCGAGCCACGACTTCGGCAAGGACATTATCCCGGCACTGGTCCGGCGCGGCAAGGCCTATGCCCATCAGTTCAGCCGCTCGTGCAAGAAAGCGCACCACGAGGCGCCCTGCTACTGGCGTGACGTCGGGACGATCGATGCCTACTTCCAGGCCAACATCGACCTGACCACGGTCACCCCTGACCTCGACATCTACGATCACAGCTGGCCGATCTGGACCCACAGCGAGATGACCGCGCCGGCCAAGTTCGTCCATGATACCGATCTCCGCCGTGGCCAGGCGCTCTCCTCCCTGGTCTCGGGCGACTGCATCGTTTCGGGCGGGCGGCTCACCAATAGCCTGCTGTTCACCGGCGTTCGCGTCCACTCGTACGCGGCGGTCGACCGCGCCGTGATCCTCCCGCGAGTCACGGTCGGACGACATGCCCGGCTGAGCAACGTCATCGTCGACCGCGGTGTGGAAATTCCCGATCACCTCGTCGTCGGCGAGGACCCCGTCGAGGATGCCCGCCGCTTCCGCCGGACCGATGAGGGCGTTTGCCTGATCACCCAGGCGATGATTGACCGGCTGCGCGGATGAAGCGCAAGGCGGTCCTGTCGATCGCGTCCGAAATCTACCCGCTGGTCAAGACCGGCGGCCTTGCCGACGTAGTCGGGGCACTTCCAGGCGCGCTAGTTGGCGAGGGCTTCGCCGTGCGCACCCTGGTGCCGGGGTATCCGGCGGTGATGGCTGCCGCCAGGCGTGGCAAGGCAGTTCAACAATGGCCCGCGCTGTTCGGCGGTCCGGCCCGGCTCGTCGCCGCGCGGGTGCGGAAGGTGGAGCTGCTGGTGCTCGATGCGCCGCACCTCTACGCGCGTCCCGGCGATCCCTATCGCGGGCCCGACGGCGCCGACTGGCCGGACAACGCCTTCCGCTTCGCCGCCCTGGCGCGGGTCGCGGCGGAGCTCGGGCGCGGGCTGCTCCCCGATTACGCGCCCTGCGTGCTGCATTGCCACGATTGGCAAGCCGGGCTGGTCCCTGCCTACCTCGACTTCACCCCGGGACCGCGCGTGCCGACGGTGTTCACGGT